>CAYZMS010000006.1:105120-175926 GCA_964479625.1 uncultured Saprospiraceae bacterium | reverse complement strand
TAGAGCACTTCCATGGTAAGGAAGGGGTCAGGGGTTCAAATCCCCTCATTGGCTCTGCATCAGTTTTAAGTAATACTTAATTTAATATCCAAAAAACATTTACTGATGGCTAAGGCTACATTCGAAAGGACGAAACCTCACGTCAATATCGGCACCATCGGTCACGTAGACCACGGTAAAACTACCTTGACCGCTGCGATCACCTCCGTTTTGGCGGATTCGGGGATGGCTGAGAAAAAAGATTACGATTCTATCGACGCCGCTCCTGAGGAAAAAGAGCGCGGGATCACCATTAACACGGCTCACGTAGAGTACGAAACGGCAAACCGTCACTATGCGCACGTCGATTGCCCTGGTCACGCTGACTACGTAAAGAATATGGTTACCGGAGCTGCCCAGATGGACGGTGCGATCCTGGTTGTGGCCGCTACGGATGGCCCAATGCCTCAAACGCGCGAACATATCCTGCTGGCTCGTCAGGTAGGCGTGCCTAAGATCGTTGTATTCATGAACAAGGTTGACCTTGTCGATGATGAAGAGATGCTGGAACTGGTGGAGATGGAGGTACGTGAATTGCTGGATCAATACGAATTTGACGGCGACAATGCTGCTATCGTTCAGGGATCTGCCTTGAAAGCACTGGAAGGTGATGCCGACGCAGTTGCCAAGATCATGGAATTGATGGAAGCTGTGGATACCGAAATCCCTGAGCCTGTCCGTTTGGTGGATAAGGACTTCCTGATGCCTGTGGAGGACGTATTCTCCATTACTGGTCGGGGTACTGTTGCAACCGGTCGTATTGAGCGTGGTGTGATCAACGTCGGTGATCCTGTGGAGATCGTAGGTATGATGGGCGATGATGCCAAGCCAATGACCTCTACCATTACCGGAGTGGAAATGTTCCGTAAGATCCTGGATCGCGGAGAAGCAGGTGATAATGCCGGTTTGCTACTGCGTGGTATCGAGAAAGCCGATATCAAACGCGGTATGGTTATCTGTAAACCGGGGTCCGTTAAACCACACAAGAAGTTTAAGTGTGAGGTATACGTATTGAGCAAAGAGGAAGGTGGCCGTCACACGCCCTTCTTCAATGGATATCGGCCTCAGTTCTACTTCCGTACTACGGATGTGACCGGTGATGTTAAGTTGCCCGACGGTGTTGAAATGGTAATGCCCGGCGATAACGTAACATTGGAAGTTAACCTGCTGAACAAGGTGGCCATGGAAAAAGGTCTGCGTTTCGCCATTCGCGAAGGAGGCCGTACCGTTGGTGCCGGACAGGTAACAGAGATCGTAGAGTAACCGATCTCGAACCACTTAAGGTTCGATTTCAATTATACTGATTCGAGGGCGAAGTCGGAAGTTGCTAGTGCGCAAGCCAGGCCTTCCGACTTCCTCTTTAGTCACCTTTGAAAAACGGGCATAGCTCAACTGGTAGAGCGACGGTCTCCAAAACCGTAGGCTGGGGGTTCAAGTCCTCCTGCCCGTGCAAATTTTGGAGTACTCCGTACCTGGTATCCGGTGTTTAGTTCATACTCGGCAATACACTAAACACTTCTTACTAAGTATTCCGCAATAAATAATGCAATATGAATAGCATTGTACCATATATCAAGGCCAGCTATAATGAGTTGGTAAACAAAGTAACCTGGCCAAGTTGGGCGAGTTTGCAAAGCAACACCATTTTGGTGATCATTGCTTCTTTGATCCTGGCTTTGCTCATTTTTTTAATGGATGTTGTATCCCGCACGATTTTGGATGCGGTTTACGGGATTTAATAATAGGAGAGGCAGATGTCAGAGGATAAGCGCTGGTATTCCCTTCGTGTGATTAGCGGGAAAGAACGCAAGATCAAGGAACGAATTGAACTGGAAGTTGAACGGAGCAACTGGTCGGAAGCGATCTCGCAGGTTTTGGTGCCCACAGAGAAGGTGTACAAAATTCGAGGGGGCAAAAAGGTGATTTCTGAGCGCAATATTCTGCCGGGTTATATTTTGGTGGAAGCAGTTCCGTCAAGGTTCAGCGGGGAAATGATTCAGACGATCGCCAACGTGCCGAATGTGATCCATTTCCTCGGTAAAAGTAATCCGATTCCTATGCGGGAGTCGGAAGCTAATCGGATGCTGGGCAAAGTGGATGAATCTCAGGAGGCCGGAGAGTCTATGATAGAACCCTTCCTGGTCGGCGAAACAGTAAAAATTGTGGATGGTCCCTTCAGTGAGTTCGTGGGCGATATCCAGGAAGTGAACGAAGAGAAAAAGAAACTCAAAGTAATCGTTAAAATATTCGGGCGAGGAACGGAAGTAGAACTGTCATTTGTACAGGTCGAAAAAGCTTCCTGACCCGTTCGGGAAAAGGACAATGAATGGCTTCTTTTGGCCCGGCAGATTGTGAGCCAGACCGGGTGCTTCCCATAAGAAGAATGAATTGGTCCGTTTTTATTTTACAAATAGTGTCCGGCAGGACGGACGAATCCCGGACCTGGTTTCGGGTAAAAATACGTAAGTAAGAATGGCTAAGGAAGTAAGCGGATTTATTAAGCTGCAAGTTCGCGGTGGTGCGGCGAACCCCGCCCCTCCGGTAGGCCCTGCTTTAGGTGCAAAGGGGGTAAACATCATGGAGTTTTGTAAGCGTTTCAACGCCAGGACTCAAGAAATGGCTGGAAAGATCGTTCCCGTGGTGATTACCGTTTATAAGGATAAGTCCTTTGACTTTATCATTAAAACCCCACCCGCTGCCGTACAGTTGCTGGAAGCAGCAAAGCTGAAAAGCGGGTCTGCTGAACCCAACCGCAATAAGGTTGGCTCAGTAAGCTGGGATCAGGTCAAGGAGATCGCTGAAAATAAAATGCCCGACCTGAATGCTTTCACCGTTGAATCAGCGATGAAGATGGTAGCAGGGACGGCTCGCAGCATGGGACTTACCGTGAAAGGTACCCCCCCCTGGGAGGGTGAAGCAGCAAGTGACAACTAATTAGAACATCGAGCTTAAATAGCTCTAAAAAGCAGGGAGTTGTGGTTACCCGCAACGTTTGAACCTCGAAAAGTAGTTATGGCAAAAATTTCAAAAAAGCGCAAAGCGGCTGAAGAAAAGATCGATCGCTCGAAATTGTACAGTATTACGGAGGCGGCAGCCTTGGTAAAAGAGGTCAACACAGCGAAATTCGATGCTTCCGTCGATTTGCATGTACGATTGGGAATTGATCCCCGGAAGGCGGATCAGGCCCTTCGCGGTACGGTTTCCCTACCACATGGTACCGGTAAGACCAAGCGCGTATTGGTTTTCTGTACACCGGATAAGGAAGAAGAGGCGAAAGCCGCAGGTGCCGATCACGTTGGATTGGATGACCTGATCCAGGAAGTTCAAAACGGTTGGACGGATTTTGATGTAGTAGTTGCTACACCTCAGGTGATGGCAAAAGTAGGGCGCCTGGGTCGTATACTGGGACCACGCGGTTTGATGCCGAACCCGAAAACAGGTACCGTTACTATGGATGTCGGGCCTGCTGTTACAGATGTTAAAGGCGGGAAAATTTCCTTCCGGGTAGATAAGTTAGGGATCATCCACGTTTCTGTGGGGCGCGTTTCTTTCTCTCCTCAGCAACTGGAAGAGAATGCTAATGAAGTACTGGGAACCTTGATGCGCATGAAGCCTTCCTCTGCAAAGGGGATCTATATGCGCTCGGTCACTGTGGCAAGTACTATGAGCCCCGGTGTCAAGATAGATCCCAAAACTATTAACTAAGGCAAAACCAGGAGAAAATGACTAAGGCTGAAAAAACAGCTACGATAGAAGACCTGAAGGAACGTCTGGCTCAGAATGACTATTTCTACCTGGCTGATTCCTCGGAACTTTCCGTAGAACAAATTAATAATTTTCGCGGCGCTTGCTTCGAAAAGGGCATTCAGGTGCGGGTAGTGAAGAACACCCTGCTGAAAAAGGCCCTGGAAGCACAGCCTGAAGAGAAAAATTATACACCCTTATTTGATGTACTGAAGGGGCCGACAGCTTTGTTGTTCACTGAAACAGCGAATGCTCCGGCACGAGTCATCAAGGAGTTCCGGAAGGAACACGAAAAGCCGGTTTTGAAAGCAGCTTATATTGAAACCGCTGTTTACATCGGGGACGATCAGGTGGATACCCTTTGCCAGTTGAAATCCAAGGAGGAACTGCTGGGGGATATCGTTACCTTGCTGCAATCTCCGGCGAAGAACGTTCTCAGCGCGCTGAAGTCTGGTGGAAGTACTATTGCCGGATTGCTCAAAGCGCTTGAAGAACGCGGTGAGTAAGCCATAGGGCTGAACCCCCCCGGCGGTGGAATTAAAGATTACGGAACGTACTGTGCGTGTGCGTTCTTTCCCTTTCCAACGCCCTTAAAATTTGGCTTCCAAGCTACCACGCACGATATATTTTATTTATCGTCAAAAACAAATTAAAACGAATTACAATGGCGGATTTGAAAGCCTTTGCTGAACAGCTGGTTAACCTGACCGTGAAAGAGGTAAACGAACTGGCTGGCATTTTGAAAGATGATTACGGTATCGAACCGGCTGCCGCTGCGGTAGCAGTTGCAGGCCCTGCAGGCGCCGCTGGTGGTGGCGGTGAAGCTGCTGAAGAAAAAACAGAGTTCGATGTAGAGTTGACTTCTGCCGGTGCCGGTAAACTGAAAGTTGTTAAAGAGGTGAAAGGTTTACTGGGCGTTGGTTTGAAAGAAGCCAAGGAACTGGTTGATGGTGCTCCCGCCGTGATCAAATCTGGTGTTCCTAAAGAAGAAGCTGAAGCCATTAAGGCGAAGCTGGAAGAAGTAGGTGCTTCCGTAGAACTGAAGTAATCAATGGAATGGGCGGGAGCCCATTTCCCTTAAAACGAGGCTTAGCGAGTGTATTCACTCGCTAAGCCTGTCGTTGTATAAAAGAAGTTTTGGCATTTTGAAACTTTTTCATTCTTATTTGGTATTATTTAGTGCGCCACGTTTTCAGAATTTATGTGCACACCAAATTTTTCTAGGCTTCTGCCAATTACAGGATGACAATAACCACCCGCTTCGGCCTTAAAGCCATGAAAGTATGATGGGATCAGCTCAAGGCCGCGACAAACAAGATTTTTGAATAAATAGCTCCTGAGAAAAAGTTTTCAAGAGCTGCCCCAAACGATAATTAATAGACCATTTTCCGGGCTGAATAGAAAACCGGTCGTTTTCATTCTGCCTACTTTTCGGTAATTACGGAAAGCTTTGATTGCCGCATCATAAATCAAAATTTGCCGATGACATCAAAAGCAAATGTGCTAGCTGCCGAAGACAATCGCGTCAATTTCGGTAAAATTCTCGCCGCATCGTACCCAGACTTTCTCGAGATTCAAATTAAGTCTTTCCAGGAATTTTTTCAACTGGAAACTACTCCGGAGAACAGAAGTAATGAGGGCCTGTATAAGGTCTTTCAGGAAAACTTTCCCATTACCGATGCCCGGAATATTTTCGTTTTGGAATTTCTGGACTATTTCGTTGACCCTCCCCGCTACACCATTGAGGAGTGTATGCAGCGCGGGTTAACCTACAGTGTACCCCTGAAAGCAAAGTTGCGCCTTTCGTGCAATGACGAAGAACACGTTGATTTTCAGACCATCGTTCAGGATGTGTTTTTGGGCAACATCCCTTATATGACCCCCAAAGGCACTTTTGTCATTAATGGGGCAGAGCGGGTGATCGTCTCTCAGTTGCATCGTTCCCCGGGGGTATTCTTTGGGCAAAGTTTCCACCCCAATGGCACCAAGATCTACTCTGCAAGGGTGATTCCCTTCAAGGGAGCCTGGATGGAATTTGCCACGGATATCAACACGGTGATGTATGCTTATATCGACCGTAAGAAAAAGTTTCCCGTTACTACACTAATGCGCGCCATCGGTTTCGATACCGATAAAGCTATCCTGGACATCTTCGGTCTGGCCGATGAATTGCGGGCCGACAAGGATTCCCTTCAAAATGCCATTGGCCGTAAGCTTGCGGCAAGGGTGCTTCGAAGCTGGGCAGAAGACTTTGTGGATGAAGACACCGGTGAGTTGGTTACCATCGAGCGTAACGAGATCATCCTGGAACGCGATGTCGTACTGGATGAAGAAAACATCGAACAGATCCTGGAAGCGGAAACAAAAACCGTGATCCTTCAAAAAGAAGAGATCGAACAGGATTATTCCATTATTTACAATACCCTCCAAAAGGATCCTTCCAGCTCCGAAATGGAGGCTGTTCAATACATTTACCGGCAATTGCGCGGTACGGATCCCCCGGATGAAGAAACCGCTCGCGGTATTATTGATAAGTTGTTCTTTTCCGATAAGCGCTACAACCTCGGCGAGGTAGGCCGCTATAAGATCAACCGCAAGCTGGAATTAGAAACGGATACGGAGACCCTGGTCCTTACCAAAGAGGATATTATTGAGATCGTCAAATACCTGATCAGCCTCATGAACCAAAATGAGGAGATCGATGATATTGACCACCTGAGCAACCGCCGGGTGCGGACGGTAGGGGAGCAATTATACCAGCAGTTTGGCGTTGGGTTAGCACGTATGGCTCGAACCATCCGGGAGCGGATGAATGTGCGGGACAACGAAGTGTTCACTCCAGTAGACCTGATCAATGCGCGAACGCTTTCCTCCGTTATCAATTCCTTCTTTGGAACCAGCCAGTTGTCTCAATTCTTGGATCAGACCAACCCGCTTTCAGAGATCACGCACAAGCGTCGGATTTCAGCTCTTGGCCCTGGTGGCCTGTCCCGGGAGCGGGCCGGTTTCGAGGTGCGGGACGTGCACTACAGCCACTACGGCCGATTGTGTACTATCGAAACGCCCGAGGGGCCCAATATTGGATTGATCTCCACCCTTTGTGTTCACGCCAAAGTGAATAAAATGGGCTTCCTCGAAACGCCTTACCGTAAGGTGAATCAGGGGAAGGTGAATTTTAAAGAAGAACCACTTTATCTCTCCGCAGAGGGAGAAGACTTCAAGAAGATCGCTCAGGCGAATGCGGAACTTTCGGAGAAAGGGGCTTTCGTTGGAGACAGGATCAAATGCCGGGAGCACGGTGATTTCCCTGTATTAGAACCTGATGATATTGAATTCATGGATGTTGCCCCTAACCAGATCGTAGGCGTGTCTGCTTCCATGATCCCCTTTCTGGAGAATGACGATGCCAACCGGGCGTTAATGGGGTCAAACATGCAGCGGCAGGCACTTCCTCTTCTGCGCCCCCGCTCCCCCATCGTGGGAACGGGCCTGGAAGGGAAGGTTGCCCGGGACAGCCGGATGCTCATTAACGCTGAAGGCGAGGGCTTGATCGAATATGTGGACGCCAATCAGATCCACGTGCGCTATGATCGTACGGATGAGGAACAGTTGGTCTCTTTCGAAGATAACCTCAAAAAATACGACCTGGTGAAATTTCGTCGTACGAACCAGGGAACCTGTATAAACCTGCGGCCCATCGTTCGAAAAGGAGATCGGGTGGTAAAAGGACAGATACTCTGCGACGGGTATGCTACAGAGAAGGGCGAATTGGCCCTGGGGCAAAACCTGAAGGTAGCCTTCATGCCCTGGAAAGGGTACAACTTCGAGGATGCCATTGTCTTGTCTGAGCGGTTAGTACAGGATGATATTTTCACCTCCATCCATATCGAGCACTACGAATTGGATGTCCGGGATACTAAACTGGGTGAAGAGGAATTGACCAACGATATTCCCAACGTCAGTGAAGAGGCTACCAAGGACCTGGACGAAAACGGGATCATCCGCGTAGGAGCCTGGGTGAAGGAAAGTGATATCCTGATCGGTAAGATCACCCCAAAAGGGGAATCCGATCCTACACCGGAGGAAAAATTGCTGCGGGCCATCTTTGGAGATAAAGCCGGAGATGTGAAGGATGCATCCCTTAAAGCGCCTCCGTCCACCAAAGGGATTATCATTAACAAGCAATTGTTTGCAAGGGCTAAAAAGGACAAGGTCCAAAAAGCTCAGGAAAAGGAATTGATCGAAAAACTGGATGAGCAGCACGATGTGGAAATGAATAAGCTGAAGACCATCCTGGTCGACAAGTTACTTCAATTGCTGAAAGGTAAAACTTCCAATGGAGTGCGCTCGGTATATAATGAAGAACTGTTGGCAAAAGGGGTTAAGTTCAGCAAGGAAACCCTGCGGAACATTGATTATACCTCTGTTGACTACAGTAACTGGACAGACGACGAAAAGGTCAATAAGTCGGTTGCAAGACTGCTGCACAATTACAGCATCAAGACCAACGAAGAGATCGGACGTTACAAACGCGAGAAGTTCAATATCAGCATCGGTGACGAATTACCCGCAGGAGTATTGAAACTGGCCAAGGTTTATATGGCCAAAAAGCGTAAACTCCGAGTTGGTGATAAACTGGCCGGTCGCCACGGTAATAAGGGGATCGTTGCCCGTATCGTACGGATGGAGGACATGCCTTTCCTGGAAGATGGCACACCGGTTGATATCGTGCTGAACCCGCTGGGGGTACCCTCCCGGATGAACCTTGGCCAGATCTTCGAAACCGTTCTCGGATGGGCGGGGGAAAAACTGGGTATGAAGTTTGCCACCCCGATCTTCGACGGAGCCAGTAAGGAAGAGATCGATGAATACATCCAAAAAGCTGGCCTTCCCAGCCTGGGACAAACCTATCTCTACGACGGGGAAACGGGAGACCGCTTTCACCAAAAGGCGACAGTGGGTGTGATCTACATGCTAAAGCTGTCTCACATGGTAGATGATAAGATGCACTCCCGTTCTATAGGTCCCTACTCGCTGATCACTCAGCAACCCCTGGGTGGTAAAGCCCAGTTCGGTGGCCAGCGCTTCGGGGAGATGGAGGTGTGGGCCCTGGAAGCATTCGGCGCCTCCAACATTCTACAGGAATTGTTGACCATCAAATCAGATGATATCAATGGGCGCGCCAAGGCATACGAGGCAATCGTGAAGGGAGATAACCTGCCGGATCCCAATATTCCGGAGTCCTTTAACGTCCTTATTCACGAGTTGCGTGGTCTTGCTCTGGATGTGAAATTCGAATAATCATTAAAAAACGAGAGGTGAATCGGCCCCGGCCGGTTTGCCCCTTTCAATATCAATCTGCACTATGCCATTTAAAAAGAAGAATCAAACCCAGAAGCAGCAGTTCGAAAGTATCACGATCAGCCTTGCTTCTCCGGATGATATCCTCGAACGCTCTTACGGCGAGGTGCTCAAGCCGGAAACCATTAACTATCGTTCCTATAAGCCGGAACGGGATGGCTTGTTCTGTGAGCGCATTTTTGGTCCTGTAAAGGATTACGAATGCTACTGCGGTAAATATAAGCGTATTCGCTATAAAGGAATTGTTTGCGATCGTTGTGGAGTGGAGGTTACAGAGAAAAAGGTGCGTCGCGAACGCATGGGCCACATCAAACTAGTGGTACCGGTAGTGCATATTTGGTTTTTCAAATCCCTGCCCAACAAGATCGGTTACCTGTTAGGGCTGTCGTCCAAAAAGCTGGAATCAATCATTTATTACGAACGCTATGTGGTTATTCAACCCGGTTTGAAGGAGCCGGAGGGGATAAGCAAAATGGATCTGCTGACGGAGGAGGAATACCTGGATATCCTGGAAACGCTTCCCCCTGAAAACCAGATGTTGGATGAGGAGGATCCCAATAAATTTATTGCCAAAATGGGAGCCGACGCGGTTCGCGATCTGCTGATGCGTCTGGAGCTGGATCAATTGTCTTTTGACCTTCGGCACCAGGCTGCCAATGAGACCTCCCAGCAACGGAAATCAGAGGCGCTGAAGCGTCTGCGGGTAGTGGAAGCATTCCGTGATGGACTTTCCCGTATGGAAAATCGTCCCGAATGGGCGGTTATTCAATACCTGCCGGTTATCCCACCCGAATTGCGCCCCCTAGTGCCCCTGGATGGCGGTCGATTTGCCAGCTCGGATTTGAATGATCTTTACCGTCGGGTGATCATCCGTAACAATCGCCTGAAGCGCTTGCTGGAGATCAAAGCGCCGGAAGTGATCCTTCGGAATGAGAAACGGATGTTACAGGAGGCAGTTGACTCCTTGTTCGATAACTCTCGTAAGTCCAATGCCGTTAAGGCCGAGGGGGGGCGTCCCTTGAAATCCCTTTCCGATATTTTGAAAGGGAAGCAAGGTCGTTTCCGCCAAAACCTCCTGGGTAAGCGGGTGGATTACTCCGGTCGTTCAGTGATCGTAGTAGGCCCTACTCTTAAGCTGCATGAATGCGGTATACCAAAGGGGATGGCGGCAGAGCTGTTCAAGCCTTTCATTATTCGAAAATTGATTGAGCGGGGTATCGTAAAAACGGTAAAATCAGCCAAAAAGCTGGTTGACCGCAAAGACCCCGTCATTTGGGAGATCCTGGAAAATATTTTGAAAGGACACCCTGTTCTTTTGAACCGGGCCCCAACTTTGCACCGTTTGTCCATCCAGGCTTTCCAGCCACGCTTGATCGAAGGCAAGGCGATCCAGTTACACCCACTGGTTTGTGGTGCCTTTAACGCAGACTTTGACGGTGACCAAATGGCCGTACACGTCCCCCTGAGCCAGGGAGCGATACTGGAAGCCCAAATGCTGATGCTTTCCTCGCACAATATGCTCAACCCTCAGAATGGTTCGCCCATTACTCTGCCTTCGCAGGATATGGTATTGGGACTATACTACATCACCAAGGAACGTCGCTCTATGGGTGATATCAAGGTGAAGGGAGAGGGTATGCGTTTTTACTCTGCCGAGGAAGTGATCATTGCCTATAATGAAGGTAAAGTTGACCTGCATGCCGTTATAAAGGCCCGTGTTCGGGTAGAGGATGAGAATGGACAATTTGTATTTCGATTGACTGAAACCACTGTGGGGCGTGTACTCTTCAATCAGGTAGTACCGAAGCAGGTTCCCTTCATCAATGTTCTACTGACCAAACGTAACCTCAAGAAGGTGATCAGTGGGGTGATCGAACGGACGAACTTTGCCGTCACTGCCGACTTTTTGGATAGTATTAAGGAAATGGGCTTCCTTTGGTCTTTCAAGGGGGGCTTATCCTTCAACCTTGGAGACTTGATCACGCCGTCCATCAAGGCGGATACACTGGAAGAGGCCCGGGAAGAAGTAAATGATGTTTGGGAGAATTATAACATGGGGTTGATCACCAATAATGAGCGCTACAATGCCATTATTGATAAGTGGACCTCTGCCGACAACCGCATCACCAAAACATTGATGAAGGAGTTGGCCGAGCACAAGCAGGGCTTTAATTCCGTGTTTATGATGCTGGATTCCGGCGCCCGGGGTTCCAAACAACAGATCAAGCAGCTGTGCGGGTTGCGGGGACTGATGGCCAAACCGCGGAAATCCGGAGATACAGGAGGAGCGGTTATCGAGAACCCCATCCTGTCCAATTTCGTGGATGGCCTGTCTGTTCTGGAATATTTCATCTCTACACACGGTGCCCGGAAGGGTCTGGCCGATACAGCCCTGAAAACGGCTGATGCCGGCTACCTGACCCGTCGACTTGTAGATGTGGCCCAGGATGTAGTAATCATGGAAGATGATTGTAACACCCTGCGAGGCATTGAAACTTCTGCATTAAAAGATAACGAGAATGTAATTGAATCCCTGTCCTCCCGGATCGAAGGGCGGTATACCCTGCACGACATTTACCATCCGGTGAGTGATGAACTGATCCTGGAAGCAGGTGAGCACATTACCGCAAAAATGGCCGCCTACATTGAAGAGGAAGGGGTAGAAACGGTTACCATACGCTCAGTGCTGACCTGCGAGACCAAACGCGGTGTTTGCGCCAAATGCTACGGCAAAAACCTGGCTACAGGCCGCCTGGGAGAATGGGGAGATGCAGTGGGGATTATTGCAGCCCAATCCATTGGTGAGCCGGGTACCCAGTTGACATTACGGACTTTCCACGTTGGGGGTACCGCAAGTGTTTCGCAGACCGAATCGAAAATGACTTCCAAGTTTGAGGGAAAGATCGAATTCGATAATATTAAAACGGTAACCTCAACACACGAAGACGGTAAAGAAACCAAGGTAGTCCTTTCCCGTACTGGGGAAATCCGGATCGTTGATCCGCAAAGTGGAAAGCAATATGTCTCGCTTTATATTCCTTACGGTGCCTCCTTGTTTGTAAAGGAAGGGCAAAAGATCAAAAAGGGTGATGAAATCTGTACCTGGGATGCCTTCAACGCTGTTATTGTCTCTGAATTCTCGGGTAAGATCCAGTTCGAGCATATTGAGGAAGGCGTTACCTATCGGGCAGAACGGGATGACCGACGGCAGAGTATTGACAAGGTGATTATTGAAAGTAAGAACCGGCGCAAGATTCCCACCATTCATATTGTGAGCCCGGAGGGAGAAACGTTGAAGAGTTATAACCTCCCCGTGGGAGCCTATATTTCAATTGAGGACGGAGCTGCCATCCAGTCAGGGGACTTCATTGCGAAGATTCCGCGTCAGTTAGGTAAGATCCAGGATATCACGGGTGGTCTTCCGAGGGTAACGGAATTGTTCGAAGCCCGGAACCCCTCCAACCCGGCGGTGGTTTCTGAGATCGACGGGGTAGTGTCCTTTGGTAAGATCAAGCGGGGTAACCGCGAGGTGATCGTCACTTCCCGCGATGAACAAAAACACAAGTACCTGATCGGTCTTTCCAAGCATATTCTGGTGCAAGATGGTGACTTTGTACGGGCAGGAACGCCATTATCAGATGGTTCCATTGCCCCCAGGGATATTTTGAATATTAAAGGACCTTTTGCCGTTCAGCAATATTTGGTGAACGGAGTACAGGAGGTGTATCGTTCTCAAGGTATTACCATTAACAACAAGCATATCGAGGTGATCGTACGCCAAATGATGCGGCGGGTGCAAATCGAAGATGCGGGTGATACCAGCTTCCTTGAAGGGGAAGCAGTTGAGAAATACGATTTCCTGGAACAGAATGACTGGATCTTTGATAAAAAGGTCGTTACTGAGTCCAGAGGTTCCAATAAGTTGCGCCCCGGTCAATTGGTTACTTTGCGTCAGTTGCGGGAAGAAAATAGCTTGCTGAAGCGCAATGATCTGGAGCCTGTGCAATACCGGGATGCCATTTCAGCAACTTCCAGCCCACTTCTTCAGGGTATTACTAAATCTTCTCTTGGTACACATAGCTGGATATCTGCTGCCTCCTTCCAGGAAACGACAAAGGTACTGAGCACGGCGGCCATCGGAGCCAAAGTGGATAACCTTTCCGGCCTGAAAGAGAATGTGATCGTTGGTAAACTCATCCCGGCTGGTACCGGCCTGCGTAAGTTCCGCGACCTGTTTGTTACTACACAGGAAGCACAGGAAGCTTACCTCGCCCGGGAAGCCATGTACGAAGATGAACCTGCGGACGTTACAGACGAAAGATAATCAGGAGTCAATACTCCTAAGCGATAACTGACAATTGATGACGGGAAGAAGCGAGGGCTTCTTCCCGTTTTTTTGGTGCCTGGCTTGCCGAAGAGATAATCGGCAGTGAACGGGTGAATCAGTGAACTTGGTAGAGGAACAGAACCAGCATCCCTGCTTTAGCTCAGCACTCATTGCTCAGGTTCCCCTATTGCTGTAAAGCTTTGCGTAGCGGGCAATATATTTTCCCAGAATATCGAATTCTAGGTTCACTTTGTGGCCGGATTGAAGCGTATGAAAGTTAGTGTGTTCCCAGGTATAGGGAATGATGGCTACTGAGAATCGATCTTCTGAGGGTTGGACAACGGTAAGACTAACCCCATTAACACAAATGGACCCCTTGTCCACCAGGAGGCGGTCTTCAGTGGGTTCGTAGCGAAAATGGACATTCCAGCTGCCGTCCCGGTCCTCAATATGCGTAACCTCAGCTATCGTATCTACATGGCCCTGGACGATATGCCCATCGAGACGACCATCCGGACGCATGGCGCGTTCAAGGTTGATCAAACTGCCGGCTTCCAACTGGGCAAGATTAGACCGTGATAAGGTCTCTTCTACGGCGGTTACGGTATGTACGTCCCCTGATAGTTTCACTACTGTAAGGCATACCCCATCGTGGGCAAGACTCTGGTCAATGTGAAGGTCCGAAGAAATTGAGGATTGAATAGTCAAGTTTACGTTCCCACCTTCTTGTTGCAAGTCGATCACCTTTCCCAGGGATTCTATAATTCCGGTAAACATAGATTGGAGATTTATTGCCATTGGCTGCGACCAAGGGCTGCAACCTGGCCGGTACGTTGATTAACCAGACGATGGAGAAATTGGTTGTTGCCGAGTTCCAGAATTTCACTGGAAACGCCATCCCCATAGCGGCATTCGAATCGATAATGAATAACAAAGGATTCCAGTTTTTGATGACGTAGGGTTTCCTCCGGCACTGCCTCCAGCATCCAGCCAACAAAGTAGACATTACTTAGGTGCTTATTGAAATCCTGGTCGTACCATCCCACGGTGAATTTTCGAACTGCATCAGGTTCCCGGTCGAAAGGGGGCAGGCGCTCGGTAGCCCGGGGCAGGCAATCTTGGGGATCGGGAAGAAGGGGCAGGTATTTGTCAGAAATAAATTCCGGGATGCGGGTCATTTTACGGGTATTCAAATCCATAAGCAGCCAGGTAGAAACGGAGCTGGCCAGGAGTTTTTCATCAGCGTCATATAAGTGGTAATCACGGTAAGTGAAGAATTTTTCGAAGCCCGAGGGATACGTCAACAACCTGACTTCCTCATTAATCTCCGGCATGCGATAGATCTTCATCTGTTTGCGCATCAGGATCCAGGTAATCTGGTGCGGGAGGAGGTCCCAGTAGGAAAGGCCAATGCGGATCACGTTCTGCATGGCTCCCTCATGCATCATCTTTATAATGGCATTTGGCGTGGTTTTTCGAAAAAGGTCTGTATCGTAGGTTCGAACTTTAAAATACTCCGTTTGGGGCAAGGTTGCTTTGGTCAGTGACATGGAAGAACAAATCTGATTTGCAAGAATTAGGGTACAAAGCTAGCAAAAAAGGCGTCCTGAATTTATTTATAAGAAGGCCTTGTAAATTGATTCAAAAAATGGTACCTTTGCAATCGCTTTTCCAGCAGGCATGTCAAATTGACACAGGCCCAGGAAGCTATAGCATTGTAAATCGAATATTAAGGAATAACTAAGAAGTATAGAATATGCCTACGATCAACCAATTAGTGCGCAGGGGCAGGAAAAAAGTGAGCGTAGCTAGTAAGTCTCGGGCCTTGGAGAGTTGTCCGCAGAAGCGGGGTGTCTGTACCCGGGTGTACACGACAACTCCAAAGAAGCCAAACTCTGCATTGCGTAAGGTTGCCAAGGTGCGTCTGACGAATGGTATTGAAGTGATCGCCTATATTCCTGGGGAAGGTCATAATTTGCAGGAACATTCCATTGTACTGGTGCGCGGCGGTCGGGTAAAAGACCTGCCGGGTGTTCGTTATACAGTAGTACGGGGCGCGCTGGATACCGCTGGTGTTCAGGATCGTCTGCAAGGCCGTTCCAAGTACGGTGCGAAGCGACCGAAGAAGTAATTACGTTTCATTTTTTGGAAACCGCTGATTAAAAGAAGCAATGAGAAAAAGAAAACCAAAGTTAAGATTTATCGCTCCTGATCCCCGTTATGGTGATCCCCTGGTGACTCAGTTTGTAAACAACCTGATGCTGGAGGGCAAAAAATCTAAAACCTTCAAATTATTCTATGAAGCTATGGATATTGTCAAGGAGCGTACCAAGCAAGAGGAGCATGCCATTTGGAAAAAGGCGCTTAATAATGTGATCCCACAGGTAGAGGTGCGCAGTCGCCGGATCGGTGGAGCTACCTTCCAGATCCCTACGGAGATCAATCCAAAGCGAAAGGTATCCATTGGTATGAAATGGATGATCAAATTTGCCCGCCAGCGCAGTGGTAAAGGCATAGCCGAAAAACTGGCTGCTGAGATCATTGCGGCCAGCAAAGGGGAAGGCGCTGCGGTAAAACGTCGCGAAGAAACCCACCGGATGGCAGAATCCAACCGGGCTTTTGCACACTTTAGGGTTTAATAACCACCTTTTAATCAAATATTTCAAAACCTCTTGAGGCAGTCATGGCACAAAAGGATTTAAAATTCACCAGAAATATCGGTATTGCTGCTCACATCGATGCCGGTAAAACGACGACTACCGAGCGTATTCTTTATTACACTGGTATCAGTCACAAAATCGGCGAAGTTCACGATGGAGCCGCCACGATGGACTGGATGGAGCAAGAGCAGGAACGTGGTATCACCATCACCTCTGCTGCTACCAAAACCAGCTGGAAGTGGAAGGATCAGGAGTACACTGTTAACATCATCGACACTCCGGGTCACGTTGACTTCACTGTTGAAGTGGAGCGCTCCCTTCGCGTACTGGATGGTGTTGTAGCCTTGTACTGTGCCGTTAGTGGTGTCGAGCCACAATCTGAGACCGTATTCCGTCAAATGGACCGCTATAAGGTACCACGTATCGGATTCGTCAACAAAATGGACCGTTCAGGAGCGGATTATTTCGCGGTGATCGAAGATATCAAGGAAAAACTGGGCGCTAATGCAGTTGCTATGCAAGTGCCTATTGGGGCAGAAGAGACTTTTGAAGGAGTAATAGACCTGATCACCAACCAGGCTATTATTTGGAATGATCACGACATGGGAATGACCTATGAGGTAGTTGATATTCCAGAAGATTTGAAAGAAACCGTATTGGAGCGTCGCGAAGCTTTGCTTGAAGCGGTTGCTGAATATGATGAAACCCTTTTGGAGAAATTCTTCGAAGATCCCGATTCCATCTCTGCTGAAGAGATGCGGTCTGCAATTCGTGCTGCCGTATGTGATATGAGCATTATGCCGATTTATTGCGGTTCGGCTTTTAAAAATAAAGGGGTTCAGGCTGTATTGGATTCTGTTTGTGTCTTTTTGCCATCTCCACTGGATGTAGATGCAATTATTGGTACTAACCCTGATTCGGAAAAGGAAGAAAAGCGACGCCCGGATGTAACTGAGCCTTTCTCGGCTCTTGCGTTCAAGATTGCAACTGACCCCTACGTAGGTCGTCTGGCTTTCTTCCGCTGTTATTCCGGTCGTTTGGATGCAGGTTCTTATGTGTTGAATACCCGTTCCGGTAAAAAAGAACGGATCAGCCGTCTGTATCAAATGCACTCCAACAAGCAGAATGCCATCGATTACGTTGAGGCGGGTGATATCGCAGCGGCGGTTGGCTTTAAGGATCTGAAAACGGGGGATACGATCTGTGATGAAAAGCATCCTATTGTTCTGGAGTCCATGTCCTTCCCTGAGCCGGTAATCGGTATCGCTATCGAGCCCAAGTCTCAAAAAGATCTAGACAAGTTGGGAATGGCCCTGGCGAAGCTGGCAGAAGAGGACCCCACTTTCCGGGTTCGTTACGATGAAGATACCAACCAGACCGTTATTAGTGGTATGGGAGAGTTGCACCTGGAAATTATTGTGGATCGATTGAGGAGAGAGTTTAAAGTTGAAGCCAATCAGGGGCAACCACAGGTGAATTATAAAGAAGCTTTGACCAATACCGTTACGCACCGGGAGCGCTTGAAAAAGCAATCAGGTGGTTCCGGTTTGTTCGCCGACATGGAATTCGAGCTCGGCCCTGCTGATAATGAGTTCATTGAAAGCGATGAGTTCAAAGCCGGAAAAGAGAAATTGCAGTTTCAGTGGGACATTGTAGGAGGTTCTATTGATAAGAACTATCAGAAACCTATCAAGGATGGTTTCCTTTCCTGCATGGAAAATGGTATCCTGGCCGGTTACAATATCGAGCACATGAAAGTGCGGGTATATGACGGCTCCATGCACGCAGTGGATTCAAAGCCGATCGCTTTTGAATTGTGTGCGAAGGAGGGGTTCAAGGCTGCAGCCGTGAAGACCAAGCCGGTAATTATGGAGCCCATCATGAAGCTAGAGGTAGTTACTCCGGAAGAATTCGTTGGGAACGTAGTGGGTGACCTTAACCGCCGTCGTGGTTTACCAAAAGGACAAGAACCTCGCTCAGGGGGGGCGGTCAGCATCAAAGCTGATGTACCTCTGTCAGAGATGTTCGGTTATGTAACTCAATTACGTACGATCACCTCTGGTCGCGCCAGCTCCACCATGGAATTCTCTCACTATACAGAGGCTCCAGCAGGCGTTTCCAAGGAAGTTATTGAAAAGGCAAAAGGCGAGGTTAACGTCTAAGCTTGCCTGTAGCAAATACATCCTGCCCGGTGAACGAACCGGGCAGGTTTCTTTTTGAAATATACATTTTAGTAAAGGTCTACAACTGGCATGAATCAGAAAATCAGAATTAAACTCCGTTCCTATGACCACAATTTAGTGGACAAGTCAACGGAAAAAATTGTGAAGACGGTACGTAATAGTGGCGCCGTGGTAACCGGCCCGATTCCGCTGCCGACCGAGAAAAAAGTGTTTACTGTGCTCCGTTCTCCGCACGTCAACAAAAAATCTCGCGAGCAGTTCCAACTTCGTACGCACAAACGTCTTATCGAAATCTACACGCCGACGCAAAAAACAGTAGACGCCCTGTCTAAGCTGGAATTACCCAGCGGGGTGGATATTCAAGTGAAGTTGACGTAGCAAACAATCATTCGTTTCCCGATTCAAATGGCAGGGGGTAATCTGAGTTCATTTAATTACTCCCACACCTCAGTTTGGTAAACCGGCTCAAGTGGTTTCTTCCTTGTTTTCGAAACCGCCCTGCGGCCGAATTCCCGTATTGCTTAGGCAACGGCGGGCATTGCCATATTTAAAGGTCAACCATTCGAATACGGGCTAAAAAACTGGATCAAATGAACGGATTGATAGGTAAAAAAATTGGGATGACCAGCATCTTTGATGAAGCGGGTCGTAATATCGCCTGCACCGTCGTGGAAGCAGGTCCTTGCGTGATCACTCAGGTGAAAACAGAAGACACTGACGGGTACAACGCATTACAAATTGGATTTGGGGATAAGAAAGCAAAAAATACTCCCCAACCCATGAAAGGTCATTTTGACAAGGCCGGCACTGGCCCCAAGGCTCATGTCGCGGAGTTCCGCGATTTCCAACTGGCTGAAAAGGCTCTGGGTGACGTGATTAAGGTAGATGAAGTTTTTGAAGTAGGTGATCTGGTATCCGCCGTTGGGACTTCCAAAGGTAAGGGCTTCCAGGGGGTCGTCAAACGCCATGGTTTTGGTGGGGTGAATGATGCTACCCATGGTCAGCACAACCGCCAGCGGGCCCCTGGTTCTATTGGTGCGGCTTCTTTTCCTGCGCGCGTTTTCAAAGGAATGCGAATGGCAGGACAGGATGGTAACCGCCGGGCCAAAATCCGTAACCTGCGCATTTTAAAAGTATATCCGGAAAAAAACTTGATCCTGGTTAAAGGAGCAATTCCCGGCCATAAAGGATCGGTGGTAATTCTGGAGAAGTAATTTTAGGGTTTGCAAAAACTGGAAAAAATGAAACTGGAAGTTCTCAATATACAAGGTGAAAAAACCGGTCGATCCGTAAATCTACCCGAAGAAATCTTCGGAATAGAGCCCAATGAGCACGCTATTTACCTGGCGGTAAAGCACTACCTGGCCAATCAGCGTCAGGGTACGCACAAATCCAAGGAACGTAGTGAGATCGCCGGTTCCACCCGAAAGTTGAAACGGCAAAAAGGTACGGGTACCGCCCGCGCAGGCGATATCAAAAACCCTGTATTCCGGGGTGGAGGCCGCATTTTTGGTCCGCGTCCGCGTACTTATGCCAGCCGGCTGAACAAGAAGGTCAAGCGACTGGCCCGCAATTCCGCACTTAGCAGTAAAGCGGCTGACGGAAGCTTATTCGTGGTGGAAGACTTTTCTTTCGAGGCTCCCCGCACCAAGTCCTACCTGGAGATCTTAAATAACCTTCAGGTAGCTGATAAAAAAAGCCTTTTGGTAACCAGCGATCTGGAAAACGAAGTGCTGCTGTCCAGCCGAAACCTTAAAAAAGCTAAGGTTATGCGCTACAGCGAATTGAATACCTATGAGATTCTGTATGCCGGTGCACTGCTGATCTCTGAAGGCGCAGTGGAAAAAATCAAGGAACTGAGCGCATAAGGCCTTTGCCTGCGTGTAAATACGAATGATCATGGTAAATAAAGAAGTATTGATCAAACCGTTGATTACGGAAAAATCCGAAACCCTTTCTGAGAATCTGAACAAATACACCTTTGTGGTAAATCGAAAGGCCAATAAGGTGGAGATCAAAAAGGCAGTGGAGGAAATGTACAACGTTACTGTAGAATCGGTGAATACCAGCATCATGCCCGGTAAAAGCCGTATGCGTTCCACTCGTTCGGGTTTCCTAAGGGGGCGGGTACCTGCTTTCAAAAAAGCGGTCATTACGCTTACCGAAGGAGAGGAAATCGATTTCTACGGCGAAATTTGATCGCCGGCCGCTTAGACGGCTATTTTTAATCTGTTCGTGTCGGAAGCTGCAAGCGAAGCGTATGGTACTGCTTCCGGCGATGAACCCAAAATGTACCATTTGTTATGGCTGTAAAAAAGCACAATCCGGTAAGCCCTGGAACGCGGCACTTGGTCTCACAGGACTATAACGCAATCACCACTAACAAACCGGAAAAAAGCCTGTTAGCTCCGATCAAGCGGAGCGGGGGGCGCAATAACCAGGGAAAAATGACCGTCCGCCAGAAAGGTGGAGGACACAAACGTCGCTACCGTTTGATCGACTTCAAACGCGACAAAGAAAATATGGTGGCTACGGTAAAAACGATCGAATACGATCCGAACCGTACGGCTTTTATCGCTCTGGTAGAATATGAAGATGGAGAGAAAAGGTATATCCTAGCTCCGGATAAGCTCAAGGTTGGAGATACCATTAATGCCGGAGACAAGGCCAGTCCCTTGGTAGGGCATGCCATGTTCCTGCGGGATATCCCTCAGGGAACTTCCATCCACGCCATTGAAATGACCCCGGGCCGCGGAGCTGCTCTTGCGCGCTCGGCTGGAACTTATGGACTGCTGGTGGGGCGTGAAGGAAAATACGCCATTGTTCGACTCCCAAGTGGAGAGGTGCGCCGGGTACTGCAAACCTGCAAGGCTACGATCGGGACTACTTCGAATCCTGACCATAGCTTGCGCGTACTCGGAAAAGCTGGCCGCAAGCGTTGGTTGGGCCGTCGCCCCCGCGTTCGTGGTGTAGCCATGAACCCGGTGGATCACCCTATGGGGGGTGGTGAGGGTCGTGCATCCGGTGGGCACCCCCGTTCACGTACGGGTATTATGGCGAAAGGACAGAAAACCCGCAGCCCTAAAAAAGCTTCGGATAAGCTGATCATTACTCGTCGTAAAACGAAAAACAAATAATAACGCCAAAGGGGGATGAGAACCTTTGCCATAGGTAAAGCAACTGGTCCTCTGAAATACAATAAGCATGGCAAGATCAATCAAAAAAGGACCTTACGTTTTCCATAAGCTATTAGATAAAGTGGAAAAGTCCAAGGAAAGCAAAAAGAAGACAGTGATCAAGACCTGGTCGCGTTCTTCTATGATCTTCCCCGATATGGTAGGGGAAACTATTGCAGTACACAATGGAAAAACCTTCATTCCGGTCTTCATTACCGAGAACATGGTAGGGCACAAACTGGGAGAGTTTGCACCTACTCGAAACTTTAAGGGCCACTCCGGAAACCGGAAGTAAGGCGATTTTTTGAACATTCAGGGGGCAACCCCTTAATACATTATACTAATGGAAGCAGTAGCACGCTTGAAGAACGTCCCCATGTCGGCCCGGAAAATGCGCCTGGTTGTCGATAATATCCGGGGAAAGAACGTGGACGATGCGCTGAACATCCTGCGTTTTACAAAAAAAGAGGCTTCAATCTGGTTGGAAAAGCTAGTACTATCGGCCATTTCTAATTGGGAAAACAAGGCAGGAGAAGATGCCGATGAATGGGATCTGTTCATCAAAATCGCTTATGTCGACCAGGGAGCTCAACTGAAGCGCTTTCGCCCTGCACCACATGGGCGGGCTCACCGCATTCGCAAGCACTCCAACCACGTGACCATCATCGTGGAAAATCGAATTGACTTTGAAAAGGGTGAACTCGAAGAATATGACGAAATCGATGAGCCTGAGTACGAAGAGCTAACGGATGCAACTTCGAAAACAAATAAAAATTAAAATCTACCTAATATGGGGCAGAAAACAAATCCGATCGGTAATCGCTTAGGCATCATTCGCGGCTGGGATTCCAACTGGTTCGGCGGAAAGAACTTCGGCGACAAAGTGGTTGAGGACGAAAAAATCCGCAACTACCTTCAAGCCCGTGTGACCAAAGGCGGATTAGCACGTATAATTATTGAGCGTACCCTCAAGCGCATCACCGTTACTATTCACACTTCCCGCCCTGGTATCATAATCGGGAAAGGGGGCGCAGAAGTTGATGCCATCCGCGAAGAGCTGAAGAAGTTGACCAATATGGATGTGCAGATCAACATTGTAGAGATCCGCAAGCCTGAGTTGGACGCCAATATTGTGGCTGAATCCGTTGCCAAGCAACTCGAAGCCCGGATCAATTTCCGCCGGGCCGTTAAAATGGCCATTCAGTCGACGATGAGAGCTGGAGCAGAGGGCGTTAAGATCCGTATTGCCGGCCGTTTGAACGGGGCTGATATGGCGAGAACAGAAGAATTCAAAGAAGGACGAATTCCGCTGCACACCTTCCGCGCAGATATCGACTATGCCTTGCAAGAAGCTCAAACCATTTACGGTAAGATCGGTATTAAGGTCTGGATCTGTAAAGGAGAGGTACTTGGTAAACGAGATCTCTCTCCTCATATCGGAGTAGATAAAAAAGAGAAGGGCGATGGTCGTCGCGGTGGATCTGGAGGGGGTCGTCGTAGAAACCAACGGCGGAACTAGAATTTTTCGAAAAAAGCCCTTACCTTTGCCAAACTTTTTACAAAAAGGTGGCCAGCGCTTTATCGCGTTGACATTCTGTAGGTTAGAAATGGCCTGAAGAGCCCTTTGGAGAAGAATGTTTCATTGTTGAACGAATACAAGAGAGCAAAATAAGGTAGACCGGGAGGGGCTTTCGGTCGCCAGCTTCAAAAAATAATTTTTGCATCATGTTACAGCCAAAAAGAACAAAGTACCGCAAGCAGCAGAAGGGACGCGTGAATGGGTTGGCTTACAAAGGCAGTAAGGTGGATTTTGGAAGCTTTGGATTGAAAGCGACTACCGGTGGGCGTATTACCAACCGCCAGATCGAAGCCGCCCGTATTGCCATGACCCGCTTCATGAAAAGGGAAGGAAAGGTGTGGATCCGGATTTTTCCAGATAAGCCGATCACTTCCAAGCCTCAGGAGGTACGTATGGGTAAGGGTAAAGGAGCGCTGGATCATTGGGTGGCGGAGATCAAGCCTGGCCGTGTCTTGTTCGAACTGGATGGGGTGTCCAAAGAAACTGCGGAAGAAGCGCTGCGCCTTGCTGCCCAGAAACTTCCTGTTTTGACTCGTTTTGTGGTGCGCCCGGATTACCAAGGATAAGCGTTTTATTTAGGTCGCAGACATTAGTTCCGCAATGGAGCCCAATCTGTGTCCAATCACATATAAATGATTTTAGACCAAAATGGCTACCAAAAAATTTGAGGAACTGAAATCGTACTCAGATGATGATCTGCAGAGCGAGCTGAACCATACCCAGCAACAGTTCCAAAAACTGAAGTTTGATCACGCTATTCGTGGATTGGACAACCCGCTGACCCTGCGGGAGGTGCGCCGGGATATTGCGCGCCTGAAAACGGAGATTCGCCGCCGCGAACTGGAAAATTTGTCACAAGAAGAGATTTCGAACCGCTCGCGCATTCGCAAACGTCGTCGCTCCAAGTGGTAATCGATTTTCGATTGTTGGATTTCAAAAGGTAAACTAATGACCGAGATAGCAGAAGTAAAAAAGATTAGAAAATCCAGAGTTGGAGTGGTGGCGAGCAACAAAATGGATAAAACGATCGCCGTAGTTGTAGAACGTCGATTGCGCCACCCAATTTACGGCAAGTTTGTGAAAAAGACCAAAAAGTTTCTCGCGCACGATGAAGCAAATGATTGTAACATCGGTGACCTGGTGCGGATTGAAGAAACCCGCCCACTGAGCAAGCGTAAGAGCTGGAAACTGGTGGAGATACTGGAACGTGCCAAGTAGTTTTTCTTAAATGCTTTATGATTGATGCCAAGGCATTAATCCTCTAAAAAATTAAACGTCATGATTCAAACAGAAACAAGACTACGGGTGGCTGATAATAGTGGAGCTAAGGAAGTGCTCTGCATTCGCGTTCTCGGGGGGTCCAAGCGTCGTTACGCTTCCATCGGTGATCAAATCGTCGTCAGCGTAAAGGATGCAACCCCAGGGGGATTAAAAAAGGGAACCGTTTCTAAAGCTGTCGTGGTGCGTACCCGCAAGGAGATCCGTCGCCGTGATGGTTCTTATATCCGCTTTGACGACAACGCCTGCGTGCTGTTGAATCAAGCTGACGAGCCGCGTGGTACTCGTATTTTTGGCCCTGTTGCCAGGGAATTACGTGAACGCGATTATATGAAGATCGTTTCTCTGGCCCCTGAGGTATTATAAAAAGAAGGGCCTGCGCCCCAGGCTGAAGATTTGTTCATTTCAGTTAGGCCGGTTGGAATCGGTAAACTGAGGAATTAGAAAAAAATGGCTAAGAAAAATAAAGCTCAACAACAAAAACGGTTCGCCCCTAAGCTTAAGATCAAAAAGGGGGATCAGGTAGTAGTGATCGCCGGAGCGTGGAAAGATCGCGATACCCCCCGGGAAGTACTGGAAGTATTCCCCGAAAAGAATCGGGCTATCGTTGATCAGGTCAATATGGTGACCAAGCACATGAAGCCAACTCAGGACAACCCTGGAGGTATCCAGGAAATTCCTGCGCCTATCCACATCTCGAATTTGATGTTGGTAGACCCTAAATCAGGTGAACCCACCCGTGTAGGTCGTCAACTGGACGAAAATGGGAAACTGGTTCGCTATTCTAAAAATTCCGGTGAAATACTAAAATAATGAGCAACCAGCCAAGATTAAAACAGAAGTATAGAGAGGAGGTGGTTCCCATGCTCATGGAGCAATTTCAGTACAAAACGGTGATGGAAGTGCCCAAACTACTGAAAATCTCCTTGAACCAGGGGGTAGGGAAAGCGACCCAGGATAAAAAATTACTGGATAACGCACTTGCAGAGATGACCCTCATCGCAGGTCAGAAAGCGGTGCCTACTCGTGCACGTAAGTCTATTGCGAACTTCAAACTGCGTGAAGGAATGAACATTGGTGCTCGCGTTACCCTCCGTAATGAGCGTATGTATGAATTCCTGGATCGCCTGGTGGCAGTAGCACTGCCCAGGGTTCGAGACTTTCGCGGCATCAGTGATAGGAGCTTTGACGGAAGGGGCAATTATTCAATGGGAATTAATGAGCACATCATTTTCCCGGAGATTGACCTGGACAAGGTGGCCAATATCTCAGGAATGGATATCACCTTTGTAACTTCCGCTAAAACGGATGCCGAGGCTTTGGCTTTGCTGAAAGGGCTTGGCCTGCCGTTCAAAAATCAGAATAATTAAGTAATAATCGAACCAGGTGTTCGAATAAGATAAGGAATTATTATGGCTAGAAAATCACTAATTGCACGGGAAAGAAAGCGCGAGCGCCTGGTGGCTAAGTACGCCGACTTGCGCAAGCAGTTAAAGGAAGAAGGGCGTTGGGACGAGTTGGACAAGCTCCCACGCAATTCTAACCCGATCCGCTTGCACAACCGCTGTAAACTGACCGGCCGCCCCAAAGGGTATATGCGTCAGTTTGGCATTTGCAGGGTGAAGTTTCGCGAAATGGCTCTAGAGGGTAAAATCCCCGGAATAACCAAAGCAAGCTGGTAGAAGACGGTTTAGCTCTGGGAGCTATTAGAGTTTTACAACGGTAAGTAATTCATTTTTATTAACCGTTGATCAGGTTCCGGCCCGAAGTAGTGGCTGGAAAACCGGTCGACGCAATTATCATAATAATGGCAGCAACGGATCCCATAGCGGATTACCTGACGCGTATCAGAAACGCGCAACAAGCCCGGCATCGCATTGTCGATATCCCGGCTTCAAAGCTGAAAAAAGCCATCACCGAAATCTTGTACGATCAGGGGTATATCCTGAAATACAAATTCGAAGAGGGAACTGGAAAAGGTGGGCAAGATACCATTAAGATCGCCCTGAAATACGATCCGAGTACGCGCCAGCCGGTTATTCGGGAGTTAGGACGGATCTCCAAACCTGGTTTACGGAAGTATGCCAAAGCAACGGAAATCCCACGTATTATAAATGGCCTGGGTATTGCCATCGTTTCTACCTCCCGTGGAGTATTGACTGACAAGCAGGCCCGGGAGCAAAACGTAGGAGGAGAACTACTTTGCTACGTTTACTAATTAATCATCCATCAAAAAACAGGAAGTCATGTCAAGGATAGGAAAAGCTCCAATTGCGCTTCCGCAAGGCGTGGAAGTAAACGTAAGTAAAGGGAACCTGGTGACTGTCAAAGGCCCAAAGGGGCAATTGGAACAACAGGTAGATCCAGATATGAGCATCGAAATTGCCGACGGGGAACTGAATATCAAACGACCTACTGAGCAGAAGCGCCACAAAGCGCTACATGGCCTTTATCGGTCGCTGATCAACAATATGGTCGAAGGAGTTACTAATGGCTATACCAAAGAACTCGAACTGGTCGGGGTAGGGTATCGGGCTTCTAATACCGGCCAGCTGCTGGAGTTGACCATTGGATATTCTCATCCGATCTTGTTTCTGGTACCTTCGGAAGTGAAGGTAGAAACAGAAACTAAAAAGGGGGAAGCGCCGATCGTAAAACTAACCTCCATCGATAAACAGCTTATCGGTCAAATTGCCGCAAAGATCCGCTCCTTCCGTAAACCTGAGCCATATAAAGGGAAAGGGGTGCGATTCAAGGGGGAAGAAATTCGTCGCAAAGCTGGTAAATCATCTGGTAAATAAAACGGGCCTTGGGTTTGGGATAATTTTTGTGGTCCCATTACACTAAAGCCGAAAATAGTTTAGGTAATGCAATTTACAAAAGCAAGACGCAGAAAGAAAATTCGCTACCGTGTCCGCAAGAAAATACGCGGTACCGTTGAGCGTCCTCGTTTAAGTGTTTTTCGCTCCAACAAGGGTATTTACTGTCAGGTCATCGATGACCTGAACGGTCATACGATCGTGGCAGCTTCTTCTAAGGATCCTAAGGTAAAAAAGGAAGGAACAAAATCCGATCAAGCAAAATCAGTAGGTCAACTGTTGGCTGAACGGGCGAAAGCAGCGAAGGTCGATACAGTGGTCTTTGATCGCTCCGGTTACTCCTACCACGGCCGGATCAAGGCCCTTGCCGAGGGTGCACGTGAAGGCGGATTAAAATTCTAACATTACAACCAGCAGCAAATGGCTAAGAAAAATTCATCAAATAATAGAGTAAAACCTACTGAAACGGAGCTGAAGGATAAGCTGGTTCAATTGAATCGCGTGGCCAAGGTGACAAAAGGTGGGCGGACATTCAGCTTTGCAGCCATCGTCGTTGTCGGAGATGGAAATGGCACCGTGGGCCATGGCCTGGGTAAAGCCAGGGACGTCTCTGAGGCTATTTCTAAAGCTACGGACGACGCTAAAAAGAACCTCATCCGGGTACCGATTCACAAGGGCACCATCCCTCATGCGGTTCGCACCAATTACAAAGCAGGTAAGGTGCTGATCAAGCCCGCATCTGATGGTACCGGTGTAATCGCCGGTGGAGCTATGCGCGCCGTACTGGAGATCGCCGGGGTTCATAATGTACTGGCAAAATCCCAGGGGTCTTCCAACCCACACAGTGTTGTAAAGGCTACTATTAAAGCCCTTTCCATGTTGCGAGATCCCCAAACCGTGGCTAGACAACGCCGCGTTCCTTTGGATAAAATTTTCAATGGTTAAGTAGTCCTCCTTTTTCGAAAGGGGTAAAACAGGATATCATGGCGAAAGTCAAAATCACACAGGTGAAAAGTTTGATCGACCGGCCTAAGCGTCAAAAGGAAACCGTTAAGGCTCTGGGGCTGAAGCGCATTAACCACAGTGTGGTGAAAGAAGCGACTCCTCAGGTACAGGGAATGATCGAAAAAGTAAAACACCTGTTAATAGTAGAAGAGGCCTAAACGGCCATCTTCTCATTTGTAAAAAAGCACGTGCAGATCGAGACGGGGAGGCTTATTCTTCGTACTTTACGTTTCCTGCACGCTAAAATAGCATTGCAATGAAACTGCATTCATTAAAGCCCGCTTCGGGCTCGGTAAAAGGTAGAAAACGCATCGCCCGGGGTCAGGGATCTGGCTACGGCGGCACGTCTACCCGTGGGCATAAAGGGGCTAAGTCGCGTTCCGGTTACAAAAGCAAACGCAATTTCGAAGGGGGCCAAATGCCCCTGCAGATGCGCTTGCCAAAGCGCGGGTTCAATAACCCGAACCGGACGGTTTATGTACCGATGAACCTGGAACAAGTGCAGGCCATCGCAGATAAATATCAGGTAGATGTGATCGATCTGGAATTTCTGGCCAGCCATCGCTTTATGCGCCGAAACGACAAGGTGAAAGTGCTGGGGCGTGGAGAACTAACCAGCAAGGTCACCATCACGGCTCACGCCGCTTCTGAAACCGCCAAAGCTGCTATCGAAAAGGCAGGCGGAAGTTTAAATATTGTTTAAATCGACGCCATGAAGCGATTCATCAATACGCTCAAGAATATCTGGAGTATTAAAGAACTAAGAGAACGGATCCTCTTTACACTGGCTTTGTTGTTGGTGTTCCGGTTCGGTTCTTTCGTGGTACTACCCGGTGTGAACCCGGCAGCATTGGAAAATTCTGCTCTGAGCGGCAATAATGACCTGCTCGGCCTGATCAATACCTTCACAGGTGGTGCCTTCGGGAATGCGGCAATTTTCGCACTCGGGATCATGCCCTATATTACAGCATCCATTATCATTCAGTTGTTGGGGTTTGCGGTACCTTACTTTCAGCGGCTGCAGCAAAAAGAAGGAGAATCTGGCCGTAAAAAACTCAACCAGATCACCCGGTTGCTGACCGTGGCGATCACCCTAGTGCAGGGTGGGGGTTTCCTTACAGCGATCCGTGCCATCCCGGGAGCCGTAGATGGCAGTGTGCCTACCGGTATCTGGTGGTTCTCAAATATTATTATTCTTTCTGCTGGTACCGTATTTGCCATGTGGCTGGGTGAGCGGATTACTGACCGCGGGGTAGGCAACGGTGTTTCTTTGTTGATCACCGTGGGTATCATCGCTACCTTGCCGAGCTCTCTGATCTTTGAATTCCAGTCGCAGTTTAACTCAGGCGGGATCATGATCTTTGTGCTGGAAATGATTATCCTGTTTGCGATTGTAATGGCAACGGTCGCCATTGTACAGGCGGTTCGACGAATACCGATCCAGTTCGCCAAACGCATGGTTGGCCGGGGTGGAGGAAATTTACCCCAGGCAGGAGCCCGAGATTATATTCCTCTTAAGCTAAATGCCTCTGGGGTAATGCCGATCATTTTTGCTCAGGCATTGATGTTCCTGCCCATCACCATTGCTCAATACGCTCAGCAGGCTGGTGGAGATTCCGGTTTGGCTACGAGCAGTTTTCTGACCGCATTGAATGACTTTACCTCCGCTCCTTATAATATGATCTACTTTGCATTGGTGGTGATCTTTACTTACGTTTACACCGCCCTGCTGGTCAATCCTCAGCAGTATGCAGAGTATCTGCGCAAGCAAAATGCCTTTATACCGGGTATCAAACCCGGAAAGCCAACAGCAGACTATATAGATACGGTCACTACCCGCATTACCTTACCCGGTTCTGTATTTTTGGGGTTGATCGCTATTTTGCCAGCTTTCGCCGCTCTTGCCGGTGTGAACACAGGTTTTGCTATGTTTTTTGGAGGGACTTCTTTGCTGATCCTCGTTGCGGTAGTTTTGGATACCCTGCAACAGATCGAAAGCTACCTGCTGATGCGTCGTTATGACGGCCTGGTGAAATCCGGCCGGATTCAGGGGCGTCGTAGTAAAATTCAAGGCATCGGAGCCAATATGTAAACCTGCCTGTCTTGGGGTTCAGGTTTGTAGTTAACTTGATGAATGATTAAGGGGAAGTCTCAAAGCGATAAGGATGCTTTGAGACATCCTTATTTAAATATAACCCTCCAAAAGGGTTGAACATCCGGGAAGCTTTTCGCCTTTCTGGAAAATACAACAAGGCTATTTTGCCCAGATCTCAGATATTCAGTAGGAATGATCTATTACAAAACGGAAGAAGAAATTGAACTCATTCGGCAAAACTGTTTGCTGGTCTGCAAAACACTGGCCCATGTAGGCTCAATTATTCGGCCGGGCATCAGTGGAGCGGAGATCGATCAGGTTGCAGAGACGTTCATCCGTGACCATGGGGCTGAGCCGGGCTTTAAGGGGTATCGCGGTTTCCCGGCTACCCTTTGCGTATCGGTTAACGAACAGGTGGTGCATGGCATCCCTTCAAAGGAACAAGTCTTTGAGGACGGAGATATCGTTTCCGTTGACTGCGGGGTATTCAAAAATAATTATTTCGGCGATGCCGCCTATACCTTCCCGTTGGGGAATGTCTCTGAGCCCGTCATGGAGTTGTGCCGGGTTACGAACACCTCTTTATACAAAGGTATCGAGGCGGCTGTAGCAGGCAATCGCCTTGGAGATATCGGATTTTCGATCCAGCAGTATGTAGAACGCCAGTACGGCTATGGAGTGGTCCGGGAATTGGTTGGGCATGGCATTGGACGAAACCTGCACGAAGAACCCGAAGTGCCTAATTTCGGCAAAAGAGGGCGTGGGGTGAAATTGCAGGAAGGCCTGGTGATCGCCATCGAACCCATGGTTAATCTCGGGCGCCGGGACGTGCGGACCCTGCCAGACGGGTGGACCGTTTTCGCAAGAGATCGCAAGCCGGCAGCGCATTATGAGCATTCGGTGGTCGTTCGGAAAGACCGGGCCGATATTCTGTCTGACCACAGGGAGATCGAAGTAGCCATTAGCAAAAATGACTATGTCCGGGAAGTTATCTTGAAAGAAGCGGCAGCCTGATCGGGAAACCGGCAATTTTTACATTTTTGTTATTCGGAATGTAATTGTCATTTTTTTTCTGTATCTTTGCACTCCGAAATTCGACTTATGAGTAAAAAGAAAAATCTTATTAAACAGGACGGTATTATTGAGGAGGCGTTATCGAATGCCATGTTCCGGGTGCGTCTGGAAAATGACCATGAGATCAAGGCTACGATCTCCGGGAAAATGCGAATGAACTATATTCGGATACTCCCGGGAGACAAGGTAGCTGTAGAAATGTCCCCTTATGATCTGACCCGGGGGCGTATTACTTATCGCTACAAATAATTCCATAGGCCTGTTAGATTTACTTTTTGCACCGGAGGCCCTTCAGGGGCAAGCAGATAAGATTTTTAATAAACAGTTGTTTCGAAGCATAAAAATTAAGCATAATGAAAGTCAGAGCATCGGTTAAAAAGCGTTCGACTGACTGCAAGATCGTGCGCAGAAAAGGAAAAATTTACGTCATTAATAAAAAGAACCCAAAGTTTAAGCAACGCCAGGGGTAGTTGCAAGGGGCTTCAAAAAGTATAGTAACAAATGGCTCGTATTGCAGGTGTCGATTTACCTAGAAACAAACGTGGGGTCATCAGCTTGACCTACATCTTCGGCATTGGTCGTTCGGCTGCTGCTGATATTTTAGCTAAGGCAAACATTGACGAAAGTGTTAAGGTCGAAGACTGGACCGACGATAATGTTCGCGAGATCTCTTCCATTATTACTAATGATTACACTGTAGAAGGGGAGTTGCGTACGGAGGTTCAAATGAATATCAAGCGTCTACAGGATATCGGTTGCTACCGGGGTATACGCCACCGTAGAGGCTTGCCGCTGCGGGGCCAACGTACCCAAACCAATGCCCGTACGCGTAAAGGAAAGCGCAAGACGGTAGCAAACAAAAAGAAATAATAACTAAAAGGAATGAATTGGAGGTCGGGTTGGACATCCGTCTCCCAAATAAGTGTACATGGCAAAGGCAAAAAAAGTATCCAAAAGAAATGTGCGCGTAGAACCGGAGGGTTATGCCTATATCCAGGCTAGCTTCAATAACGTTATCGTTACCCTGACCAATAAGCAGGGCCAGGTGATCTCTTGGTCTTCTGCCGGTAAATCCGGATTCCGCGGTTCGAAGAAAAATACGCCTTATGCTGCCCAGGTGGCGGCCAGTGATGCTTCCCGCGTAGCATATGACGCAGGTCTGCGTACAGTAGAGGTGTTTGTGAAAGGGCCTGGTTCCGGTCGTGAAGCAGCGATTCGGGCAATTGATGCGGCCAATATAAAAGTAACCCGTATCAAGGACGTAACTCCTATTCCTCACAATGGCTGCCGTCCGCCCAAACGTAGAAGAGTTTAAGACAAAAACACACAATCAACCATGGCTAGATATACTGGTCCCAAGACCAAAAAGTCAAGAGCATTCGGAGAGTCCATTTATGGATTCGACAAGCATTTCGAAAAACGGAAATTCCCTCCTGGCCAGCATGGTAATCAGCGCCGCCGCAAGCAGCGTTCAGATTACGCCCTGCAGTTGATGGAAAAACAAAAAGCAAAGTACACCTATGGTGTGCTGGAACGTCAATTCCGCAACCTGTTCGAAACAGCCAACAGTAATAAAGGAGTAACCGGTGAGGTGCTGCTCCAATTGCTGGAAGCGCGCCTGGATAATGTCGTATTCCGCATGGGTATGGCTCCTACCCGGCGTGCTGCCCGTCAGCTCGTCGCTCACCGCCATATTGTGGTGAATGGCATAGTCACCAACATTCCCTCTTATCAGTTGCGTGCAAATGACGTTGTTGGGGTGCGTGGAAAGTCACAACACCTGCAGGTTGTTCGTGACAGTGTTGCCGGCCGCTCTGATGTAAGCAAATTCGGCTGGCTGGAATTCAATCCTGATAAAATGCAAGGCGTTTTTCTGGGGTATCCCGAGCGGGAGCAAATTCCAGAGAAGATTAACGAGCAGTTGATCGTCGAATTGTACTCGAAGTAATTTAAACTATGGCGGCTAAAGCTGGGCAATGCCTCAGTTGGCGCCATCGTGTTCTGAAAATATTGGTTGGGGTCTCTCCAGGCTGTGATAATCCTGAAGTAGCCCCAATAGAGGTTTAACCCATATCGATTTTCCGTTCGATCTGCTGCTGCATCGGTCGGAATTATTCTTCCCTGACTCCGGTCAGACCACTTAAATTGATTGTATGAGCATTTTAAACTTCCAGAAGCCAGATAAGATCCTGATGCAAAAAGCCAATGATTTTGAAGGGCTTTTTGAATTTAAACCTCTGGAACCCGGCTTCGGGCAAACGATCGGCAACTCCCTGCGTCGCGTCCTGCTTTCCTCTCTGGAAGGGTATGCGATATCAGCTGTTCGTATCGCCGGTGTGGAACATGAGTTTGCCACTATTCGCGGGGTTGTAGAGGATGTGGTGGAGATCATACTGAACCTCAAGCAAGTGCGGCTCAAGCAGGTGGTACCCAACGACGAGCTTGCCAATGAAAAGGTTTACCTGACCATTTCCGGTAAGGAACAATTCCTGGCCGGCGATATCGCTGAGCATACCAATGTATTCAGGGTCATGAATCCAAATGTGCTCATTTGCACGATGGAACCAACGGTCAGTCTCGAAATTGAGTTGACCGTCACTAAAGGGCGCGGATATGTTCCTGCCGACGAAAACCTGCCCAAAGATGCACCTATCGGAGTAATTCCTGTTGACGCCATTTACACCCCCATCAAGAATGTGGCCTACCGCGTAGAAAATACCCGGGTAGGGCAACGTACCGACTACGAGAAACTGTCTATTGAAATGCAAACTGATGGCACCATCCACCCGGAAGATGCCATTAAGGAAGCTTCTCGCATCCTGATTCAGCACCTGATGTTGATCACCGATGAAAATATCACTTTCGAAAGCGAAGGCAGCCGGGAAGACGATGTGGTGGATGAGCACATCTTGCACATGCGTAAACTGTTGAAGACTTCTCTGGAAGATCTGGATCTTTCGGTTCGGGCCTATAACTGCCTAAAAGCAGCCAAGATCAACACCCTGGCAGAACTGGTCCAGTATGACACGCACGAACTGCTGAAGTTCCGGAACTTCGGTAAGAAGTCTCTGGTAGAGATCGAAGAGCTACTCCAGGATAAGGGCCTTACCTTCGGTATGGACCTGTCCAAGTATAAACTGGAGGATCAGGATTAATCAGACCTTGAACAATGGACCCGAGACCCTGCCAGGTCTTTGGAAAAATAGTTCAAAATGAACTTTTTATCAATTGCAATTACTGCAGGCCTCGTTTGGCCCGGTGTTGCGAAGATCATTTATTAAATAAACAGCATGAGACACGGAAAGAAGTTTAACCACCTGAAGCGCAAGGCAGCCCATCGGAAGGCCCTGCTGAAAAACCTTGCCATTGCGTTGATCGAGCACAAGCGTATCAACACGACCCTGGCTAAAGCTAAAGCCTTGCGTCAATACATCGAACCACTGGTGACCAAAGCCAGAACCGACAGTTTCCACAACCGTCGCGTAGTCTTTAGTTACCTGCAGGATAAGGAAGCTATTAAGGAATTATTTGGTGTAGTCGGCCCCAAAGTCGGTGATCGCCCGGGTGGATACGTTCGTGTCATCAAAACGGGTTTCCGGAAAAGCGACGGAGCCGAAATGGCGATGATCGAGTTCGTTGACTTCAACGAAACATACACCACAGGAAAAGAAGAAGGAGCTGGAGTATCCCGCCGTCGCCGTCGTCGCCGTGGAGGCCGCAGCAGTAGTGCAACCGAAGCCGCAACGGAGACGGCAGTAGCCGAGGAAACTGCTGAAGAAGTAGAAGATAAGGCTGAAAAGGTAGTAAACGAAGAGACGGAAAATGAGGTGGAGGAAGCGATAGCCGAGGCGGAAAGCACCGAAGAAACCAAGGAGGAAGAAGAAGGCGAATCAACTACCGAGGAAGAAGAGGAAAAGAAATAACAGCTTTAGCTTTTTGCTCTAACTCGCCCTTTAAGCCATTTTGTTTTGCATTGTAAAAACAAAATGGCTTTTCTGTTTTATATTCATCCCGTTTCCCTTTTTGGACAGCACATGGAAAGAACCAGGGCAAACATAATAGCCGGTTCAAAGCGAGCAAAAAACCTTTAGACGCCCATTTTTTATGACAAGTATTCGTGCAATTCGTTCTCACCGGGTTGGAGGTCCGGAAACCTTACAACTGGACATGATCCAGCCCTTAAGTCCTGCTAGGGGTGAAGTAGTCATTGCAGTAGAAGCCTGCGGTCTAAATTTTCCAGACCTGCTCCTTATTGAAGACAAATACCAGTTCAAGGCGGAGCGCCCCTTTTCACCTGGTGGGGAAGTAGCCGGTCGTATTCTGGAAACCGGGGAGGGGGTGCAGCAGTTTAAGGCGGGGCAAAGGGTGCTGGCTCTTTGTAGCTGGGGTGGTTTTGCCGAGCAGGTGCGCGTAGGTGCTGACCGGGTTATTCCCATTCCGGATGAATTAGATGCCCTTACCGCAGCCACCACCCTGTATACCTATGGCACCTCCCTGCATGCGCTGAAGGATCGCGCTCAACTAAAGGAAGGGGAAACGGTTCTGGTGTTAGGGGCCGCCGGAGGGGTCGGACTGGCTGCCGTTGAGTTGTCTAAAGTAATGGGTGCCACGGTGATCGCGGCGGCTTCCAGTTCTGAGAAACTCGAACTTTGCAAGACCAAGGGGGCAGATCATCTGATCAACTACAACGAAGGTGATCTTAGAGAACAACTAAAAACCCTGGTAGGGAAAAAGGGTGTGGATGTGGCCGTAGATCCGGTGGGTGGTCCCTATGCTGAGCCGGCATTACGGAGCATGGCCTGGAAGGGGCGGTACCTGGTCATCGGCTTTGCCGCTGGAACAATCCCCCGTTTTCCCATTAATTTGATCCTGTTGAAAGGCTGCTCTGTTATGGGGGTATTTTGGGGAAGCTTCGCCCAGCGCGAACCCGGGCAAAACCTACAAAATCTTTTGCAACTACTTGAATGGATCAAAAGCGAAAAGATCAAGCAACACCTGCATCAGGTATACTCCCTGGAAGAGGCACCGGATGCGCTAAAGGATATGGCCGATCGGAAGGTCAGGGGGAAGGCGGTTATCATCCTATCCAGGGTGCACCGACCGTAGCCGGTCCGGAGGGCTTTGGCCATTAATAAATTAGTGAAGGTTGAATTGCGGAAAATACTTGCAAGGGTTACTCAAAAACGCCTCTGCGCTTTGAGTAACCCTCAGACTTCGGCAATAAGCATTTTCAATAGAAAAACTGCTCACTCACGATTTTTCCATCTTCGACCTTGTACAGGCAGATCTCTTCCACGTTCATTCGGCCGTCTTCCTTGTAAGTCGCGTCCAGGGTCATTCGAACGCTGAAATAAGGACCTGCGACAATGGGGTCGGAAACCTCACTTCCATGGAATTCGACCAGCTTCTCGCCAAATTCATCGTTTTTGGCCAGTAGGGCGGCTTTCCCTTCTGTACTGGGGATATTGGGGTAGTCCATCTCAATGGCTACTGCATTCTCCGCAAACAATTCTTTATAGGCTTCCTTGTTTTTCCACGTGCGGCACAGTTCTACCAGGCGGTTGGCAATTTCTTGGGTACTTTGCATGCTGTGTTTTTAGGTGATTAAATAATTTGTTTTAAAACTAGATAAATTAAAACAGATTTGCAATAATAACAGCAGCTTATTCTGAGAAATCCATGTAGGGTGTTAGGTGGACCGACTTCAGTGGGCGGGTGAACGGGGGGATTTTAATTTTCCGAAACAGCCCGGCTGTTTTGAGTCAATGTCAAACTAAAGGGCATCGCACCGATCTTCTAAAACCATTTTTTCCTATCTTTAACCTTTAAAAGCCCGCTTCCGGGCAGAATCACCCAAGTTTATGAGCGACGTAAGCAATACTCCAGCCATACTGCTTTTAGAAGATGGCACGGTTTTTCACGGCCGGGCCGCCGGCATGATCGGCACCACCACCGGCGAGATCTGCTTTAATACCGGAATGACCGGCTACCAGGAGATCTTTACTGACCCCTCTTATTTTGGACAACTGCTGGTGGCTACCAATGTCCACATCGGTAATTACGGAGCAATGGATGCCGAAACAGAGTCTGCTTCCATTAAGATCGCCGGCCTCATCTGCAGACAGTTTACAGTGCCTTATTCCCGAAAGCAGGCTGACCATTCGATACAGGATTATTTCGAAAAGGAACAGCTGGTGGGTATCACGGCGGTGGATACCCGCGCGATCGTGCGACACATTCGCTCAAAAGGAGCCATGAATGCCATTATCTCTTCGGAGATCACGGATATGGATACTTTGCAACAATTGCTGGCGGAAACCCCCTCCATGGATGGTCTGGAGCTGGCCTCCAGGGTGAGTACGGAAGAAGCCTATACCTTCGGGGAGCCCAATGCCCCTCTGCGGGTGGCCGCCCTGGATTACGGCATTAAGCAAAACATCCTGCGCTGTATGTCCGAACGCGGTTGCTATGTAAAGGTGTTCCCGGCAAAAACCAGTCTGGAGGAGCTAAAGGCCTTTGATCCCCACGGCTATTTCCTTTCGAACGGCCCTGGCGACCCGGGAGCAATGGATTATGCGGTCACTACGGCAAAGGCCATATTGGAGGAGGATAAACCGCTCTTTGGAATTTGTCTGGGGCACCAGTTGCTGGCCAGGGCGGTGGACATTTCCACGTATAAAATGCACCACGGCCACAGGGGCATTAATCACCCGGTGAAAAACGTTATTTCTGGCCGGTCGGAGATTACCAGCCAGAACCACGGCTTTGGCGTAAGCCCAGAAGCTATCGAGCAAAACCTGGACAAAGTCGAGATCACCCACCGCAACCTCAACGACGATACCATCGAAGGCATACGAGTGAAAGGGAAAAAGGCTTTTTCCGTCCAATACCACCCGGAAGCCTCGCCCGGACCACATGATGCACGGTATCTATTTGATGATTTTATTGAATTGATGAAAAGTTGAACGGACGGCAAAAGGGAATCCCACTGCTTATCAGGCTTTTGAAAAAAGAATATAGAGTGGATCCCAAAGTGAACTATAAAATTTCTCATTCATACCTAAAAAACCCCAGCCAAGCCCTATTTTTGGATCGAACAAAAAACCAACCCACCTATGAGCCTCATCATTGATGTACATGCCAGACAAATTCTGGATTCTCGCGGAAACCCCACCATCGAAGTAGAAGTAACTACCGAAAGCGGATTCTTCGGCCGTGCTGCCGTACCCTCCGGTGCTTCTACCGGGAAATACGAAGCAGTAGAGCTAAGAGATGGCGATAACAATAAATTCTTGGGCAAGGGCGTGGAAAAGGCGGTAAGCAATGTGCGCAACCAGATCGCTGAAGAGTTGATCGGCATGGATTGCACCGACCAGGCGGCTATTGATGAGGTCATGATCGAACTGGATGGCACGGAAAACAAGGCCAAATTGGGAGCCAACGCCATTTTAGGGGTCTCCCTCGCAACGGCCAAGGCGGCGGCTATGGCCAGCGCGCAATCCCTGTACCGCTATCTGGGAGGCGTAAATGCCCGCACTCTGCCCGTCCCCATGATGAATATCCTGAACGGAGGCTCACATGCTGACAACAGCATCGACTACCAGGAATTCATGGTGATGCCCGTAGGTGCCGAAACCTTCTCCCATGCCGTACAAATGGGAGCAGAGATCTTTCATCACCTCAAAAAAGTACTAAAAGACCATGGCTACTCCACTAATGTAGGGGATGAGGGCGGTTTCGCACCCAATATAAAATCCAATGAGGAGGCCATCGAAACGGTACTGACCGCAGTCGAAAAGGCAGGCTACAGACCCGGTGACGATGTGATGATCGCCCTGGATGCCGCCGCATCCGAGTTTTACCTGGAAAACGAAAAGGTCTACCACTTCCACAAATCCAGCGGGAAAAAATTGAGCGGAGCGGAAATGGTCGCCTATTGGGAAGACTGGGTGAACAAATATCCCATTATTTCGATCGAGGATGGTTTGCACGAAGACGACTGGGATAATTGGGTGGCACTCAATAAAGCTCTGGGAACAAAGGTACAACTGGTGGGAGACGACTTCTTTGTGACCAATACTAAACGCCTGCAAAAAGGGATCGAAATGGATGCCGCCAATTCGATCCTGATAAAGGTGAACCAAATCGGGACACTGACTGAAACGATCAACGCCGTTGACCTGGCTACCCGGAATAAAATGACGTCCATCATTAGCCACCGCTCAGGAGAAACCGAAGATACTACCATCTCCGACCTGGTCGTTGCTTTGAATACCGGACAGATCAAAACGGGTTCCATGTCGCGATCGGATCGTGTCGCTAAATACAACCAATTACTCCGGATCGAGGAAGAATTGAGCACTGCAGCGATCTATCCGGGGCGAAAGGCGTTCCATGTTTAGCAATGACCTGATAAGCTTATAGGTCGAAGAGGATATTGCATTACTTCCTTCAACCTATAAACTACATTAAAACTGATACTGAAATGGCAAACCAAGGTCCACTGCAGCAGTTGCTGGAAGTTATTCCTGCACCGCTGCGTAATCGTTACGTTTTCGTCCTGCTTGTTTTCTTCATTTGGATGTTCTTTATTGACAAGCACGACTTTATTACACAATGGCGGCTGCAGCGCAGCGTGGATAAACTGAAAGCCGAAAAGGAGTTTTATCGGGTGGGTATCGAAGAGGAGGAACAAATACGATACGACCTGGAGGTGAATAAGGAAAAGATCGCCCGGGAAAAGTACTACATGAAAAGGCCCAACGAAGATGTTTTCATCATTGTAGATGAAGATGAACAACCGGAAGAATACGAACTCCGGGAGCACTTGAAAAGCCAAAAATAATCATACATCACTCGTGAAAGACCATGCAAGCAGGTTTGGTCTTCAGTTAAACCAAAGCACCTATGTCAGTACTGGTTAATAAGGATTCCCGGATCATTGTTCAGGGATTTACCGGTAAAGAAGGAACGTTTCATGCGGAGCAGATGATCGAATACGGAACGAATGTGGTAGGCGGCGTAACGCCCGGAAAAGGCGGGCAAAAACATCTCGATCGGCCTGTTTTTAATACCGTCCAGGAAGCCGTGGACGGGGTAAAGGCCGATACTTCCGTAATCTTTGTACCACCCCCATTCGCTGCCGACGCCATAGCGGAAGCTGCCGATGCAGGTATTAAGGTCATTATCTGTATCACCGAGGGAATCCCGGTACAGGACATGGTAAAAACCAAAGCCTATCTCAACGACCGTGACGTACGCCTGGTGGGACCCAACTGTCCCGGGGTCATGACACCAGGGGAAGCCAAATGCGGGATCATGCCCGGATTTATCCATAAGCCCGGAAGGGTCGGTATTGTTTCCCGGTCCGGTACGCTGACCTATGAAGCAGTAGATCAGGTAACTAAAGCGGGCCTGGGCCAGTCTACTTGTATAGGGATCGGCGGAGACCCCATCGTAGGCACTACTACTAAGGAAGCCGTGGAATTGCTTATGAATGATCCGAACACCGACGGCATCATCATGATCGGAGAGATCGGCGGTGGAATGGAAGCGGAAGCAGCTCATTACATCAAAGAACACGGCACCAAACCAGTGGTTGGCTTCATTGCCGGTCAAACGGCTCCCGCAGGTCGTACTATGGGACATGCCGGCGCCATTATTGGCGGAGCGGAAGATACCGCAGCCGCTAAAATGAAGATCATGGAAGAATGTGGTATCCACGTGGTACAGTCCCCGGCAGATATCGGTTCGACTATGGCCAAGGCCTTGCAATAAGAAATTGTAGACCTTTTATAGCTGATTAAAAAGGGATTTCCATCTGAAGGTGGAGGTCCCTTTTTGTATCTTATGCCAGCCAGCTATCACCTGACCCTTTGCTTATGCCTGGATCGAAGTCTTCAGTTGAAGCCTTTCCAATTCGCAGTTGTTGAAGGAGGGGCGAATGCAATTCCTCTACCCGCTGGAGGGCAACCAACGGCCCACATATTCCCTGCCGGCTCTATGAACATACCTCTCCGGTCCGGGTCGCCTTCTTCCACGGTTGGTTCTTTTACAGACTTACAGCCAAAAGCTAAGGCCTTTTTGAAGGTTTCCTATACATCCGGAACATACACATGCAGCATGTATTGTTTGGCCGGAAATTCGGGAGTTGCCCTGGATAGCATAAGGATAGAATCTTCAATGAATAACTCCTGATGAGCGAGGCTGCCGTCGGAATGCTTCATTTTTCTGATCGATTTTGCTTGGAAAACCGTTTCTAAAAACCGTACGAAGGTATCTGGGTCATCAACGATGCAATAAGGGGAGAGCACGTTATATCCTTCGGGCTTGTAGTTTGATGACATGGGGAGATTAATTTTCGGTTTTTTATTGGACTAAACCAGAAGGCAGGCCTATGGGTTGTCCTACTATTCCAGCTAAGTTCAAAATAAAAAAATGTCCATTCTGTCACAAGTCCTTGCTTTACCGGAGGGATACTCCGAAGGGCTGTATAATAGCCAACGCTACAGTATTACCCGGGAAACTTTTAATCGCGGAAAATCATACAAAGTGTTCGCCAGGGAGCTGGGGGGTACAGATTATATCAGCTTAAACCTTTACCTTTCTAATGAACGGGAACTCCTCAAACCTTGCGAAATGCCGGAGCAAAAGGTATTGGACTTTCTAAAAGGGGTACACTTAATAGAATAAACGGAAGCATGCGCATTGGTCTTGGAATGGCGGCCATCGGTCGGCCGCAATACATAAATATCAAACAGGAACAAACTTCGGAGCTGTCTTTGAAAGCGCTTCAGGCCAAAGGGCATTCTGTCCTGGATGCGGCTTATCATTGGGGCGTTCGCTATTTTGATACTGCTCCGGGTTATGGCCTTGCAGAACCTTTATTGATCGATTGGCTGAAAAACCATACCGATCCCGATATTGCAGTTGCCACAAAATGGGGATACACCTATACGGCCAATTTCGATCCCAAGGCCCAACAACATGAAGTCAAGGAACACAGCCTGACCAAGCTGCATGAACAATGGGGAGCGTCGAAAAAGCTGCTGCCCTACTTGCAGGTTTACCAGATCCATTCGGCTACCTTTGAATCAGGGGTCTTGGAAAACCAGCCTGTGCTGGACCGTCTGGGAGCGCTTCGGGATCAGTACGGGTTGATCATCGGGCTTACGGCCAGCGGGCCCCGACAACTGGAAGTGGTCGAACGGTCTTTGAGCATAGAACGAAATGGCCGGCCTTTGTTCGATGCCTTTCAGGTTACTTTTAACATGCTGGACCAAAGTTTGTATTCCATTGCCGGCCAGTTGATTCAAGCCGAAAAAAGACTCATCATCAAGGAAGCCCTGGCCAACGGGCGCATTTTTCCCAATGAGCACTACCCACATTACCAAAAGTTGTACCAAAGTCTGGAGCAAGTAGCCGACGGGTATAAAGTGGGTATTGATGCGGTGGCTTTGCGATATTGCCTGGATAAATTACCGGAAGCCACCGTCCTTAGCGGCGCGACGCAAATAGACCACTTAAAGCAGAACCTGCTCGCAGAACAGTTCATGTTAAGCCGTCAGGAACTCGATCAATTGGATGCCTTTATGGTGGAGCCCGAAGCCTACTGGTCGGAGCGAAAAGGGTTGAGTTGGAATTAACTATTGGCCGTTCGCCCACCGCTGTCCTTTAAAGCTCCCTGTTTAATGCGTTTGGTCATTTCTTTGCGTACTTCTCTGTAAGCTTTGAATTGCTCTTCATCCAAAATGGCCTCCGCCTTTTTGTCTTTCTCGTTGTGGATGCGTGTCCCACGCTGGTATTGGCTCCATTTCGAAATACCGGCATCGATGACTTCGGTTTGAATACCCTTGGCGTATTCCAGATTGAGCATACTAAGTTGGGTGGCCTGGTCTGTACTGAGGTTTAGTTCTTTTCCATGAGGTAATCCAGGTAGGCGGCCCGTTCTTCTGGACTGCTCTCTTTTGCAGGAACGGGGGGCTCGCCTTGAGCAGTAAGGGGTAAACTCAGGGCAATCAGCGCTGCGACGGCCCCACTACTGACTACTTTTTTGTAAACCTGGTGGTAGTCTTCGAAATTGGTGCCCATGACCCGGTCCCAGAAGTTAAAATACAAGCCGAAATGACCATTGGAGCGGGCGTGGTGTAAGTTGTGATGGGTGGAGGTGTTAAACCATTGCCCGATGGGGTGTTCCACAAAGCCTTTAGGGAACAGCTCATAACCTAGGTGCCCCAGTATATTCCAGGCCAGCGACCAGGTGGCAAATAGCAACAATACCAGTGGATGAAAAGGGATCACCAAAACCACCATGGGGATTACAGCAATTTCCAGAAGGGCCTCCAGGGGGTGAAAAGCTAGAGATGCAAGTGGCGTAGGATTCCAGGATTGGTGGTGGACCTTGTGAAAGATCGGGAACAAACGCGGGTGATGCAAGGCCCGGTGCATCCAATAAAAATAGGTGTCGTGAATGACGGCCAACAGTATAAAGCTGAAGGGCAGGTACCACCAGCCATAGGCATCAAGATCCAGGTATATCCGGCTGTATCCCCAAACACGTAATTGATAGATCAGAAGACCAACCAGGGCGAATACGGCAGCCGTTAGTAAAGAGTGTTTTAACTCACCCATAACGGCTGCCTTGGCAGGCAATTTGCTTTGGATCTTGCGTTTTTGGCTGGCCTTTCGAAAACGATAAAAAAGCAGAAATGCCAGGCCCGCCATGATCAGGTAGCGCAAATAGATGATGGTGGCATTGATCAGCCAGCCTCCGATCCATCCGAATTGTTCGATCAGGTATTGCATGGGATTTAAAGTTTTTATTAAGTAAAGAAGAGGGGGCTCAAAGCAAGGAACAGACTTTGAGCCGACCCAAAGTCAATAAAGCGATTACCAGGAAATATCGTAGGTTTCTTCGTTGATGGTTACCTGTGCTGCCTGATTTCCCAGGAACTCAATGCTGCCGGTAAAGGAATAGGAACGGCCTTCGGTTCCTTCACCCCTTAGGGTGTAGTCGGCACGGCCACCGGTGATCTCCAGGGTGAGTTTATCGATGGTGAGCATGCTGGTGTTAATCTCCAGCCGGGAATCAAATTGATTTTCATCCCGTACCTTGGAGTCGTGCTCACCATTGCGGAGATAGGTACCACTCAATAGGTAAGCATCTCCGGCGATCAATCCTTCGATCAACCATTCGTTACTCATTTCATCCAGAGAAAGGAGTCGATTAGTTTCCAGGCTTCCGGTGGCTACCCGATCAAACTCAATGTTCAGGGGAGTCCTGAACTCGTTGCAATTCACCACCCAACTCAGGGAGGTCAAATAACTCGCGCTCAATCTGGGTTGATCATAGCTGTAGCTAAGGGTCGTATCAAATCTTGAACCACATACTTCCGTTACCGTTTCGGTGGAATAGGCCTTTGCCAGCAGGGCGGCCTCAGTGGCATCGGCGGCAATCCCTCCGCTGGTATTATCCAGGGCAACTTCAAGAACGGCCAGGGCTTCTTCATCTGAAAGGACAGGGTCGTTATTGACATTGCCGGAATCGTCTTCGTCACAGGCGGTAAAAGAAAGGGTTAACAAGAGCAGAGACCAGAACAAAGCTTTTGGAGATTTCATAAAGAACATGGGTTAGAAAGGTTAATAATTAGTTTTAAATGCGATCTGGTACAAATGAACGCGCTTTTCCGCTTGGATGCTATTTTTTTCAACCATTGGTCTGCTGTCCTCAACCAACTGCCATTTGCATTGGGAGTAGATACCTTACCTTTACCCCATGCATAAAAAAGCCCGCCACATATGGGATGACCAAGGTTTGAAACGCACCTTGCATTTACTGGTGTGGTTTCTATTAGGATTGACGTACCTGGTCATTTTGCAAATCATATTCCCCTGGGAAGTTGCGCTGGGGCGTACGCTCATCAATTTATTGGGATTAGGTCTGGCCTTTTACGGGAACCTGTTTCTGGTGGAACGATATCTGGAACCCAACAAGACCCGAATTTATCTGATGGGTGTGATTCTACTGTTGGTAGTTTCGGTCTATATCCGGGCCGCTCTCGGCAATCTATTACCGGAAGTTGACCTGGCTTCCCTGGATGTGTCTACCTACAAGGGAACGTATCTCGGCGCTTTTATTACGACGGTTCTCGCCCTGCTGATCGGATTAATGTACCAAATGCTGGAGATCCGGTATCGAAACGAAAAGCGTAACCTGGCGACCATCAACCAGCAACAAGAGGCACAACTGGAAGCACTTCGGGCACAGATCAACCCCCACTTCCTCTTCAATACCCTGAATAATATTTACTCTTTGGCCGTAACGGGATCGGAGCAAACTGCCGACATGGTCCTTCGGCTATCGGGCCTCCTTCGGTATGTGGTCTATGAAACGCGAAACGATAGTGTTCCCCTGGTCGGGGAAATAGAGCAGATCCGGCAATACCTTGACCTTTTTCAATTGCAACAGGAAGAGCGGGTCGATATTCGGTTTGAACAGCAGGGCGACCCCGCAACAATCAAAATAGAACCGATGCTTCTCTTACCCCTGGTGGAAAATAGCTGTAAACATTGCGATTATAATACGAACCCCAATGCCTTTATGCGATTTGAGTTGACGATCGCATCAAATGAACTTCATTTCGTAACACAAAACACCAGGGATCCCAGGGATCAGCAAAAAGACCGAACCGGCGGCGTTGGCCTTGACAACATCAAAAAGCGCCTGGGATTGAAGTATCCCGGTCAACATAACTTTTCCGCGGAGCAGTCTGAAAAACAATTTCGAACCGTATTGAAGATTCAATTTTAATCCATCGCTCATGCCCGTTCAAACCTTGATCGTTGACGATGAATATCTGGCATTGAACCTGTTGGAGAACTTTATTCAGCGCATACCTGACCTGGAGTTGGTCGGCCGAATGAAATCGCCGGTTGAAGCCTTACAAGTGCTACAGGATCGACCGGTGGACCTCCTGTTTCTCGATATTCAAATGCCCCTGCTAAGCGGGAATAATCTCCTTAGGGCGATTCCCCACCCACCTGCCACGATTTTTACTACGGCTTATGCCGATTATGCCATCGAAGCCTTTGATCTCAATGTGGTGGATTATCTGCTGAAACCTTTTTCTTTTGAGCGCTTCGTCCAGGCAGTGCAGAAGGCTCGAAACCATATACAGTCCGGTAAAGCCATACTGTCTAAGCCTGGACCTGATTTTTTCCTCCAAAAGGTTGATGGACGAACCGTTAAGATCTTCTATCGGGATATCGTTTACATTGAAGGCCTGCGGGAATATATCCGGATCCACTGTGCGGATGGCCGGAAATACGTTCTATTCGAACGACTAAAAAATATAGAGGCGGAACTGCCTCAGGATGCCTTTTTACGGGTACACAAGTCTTATATCGTGGCCATAGAACGGGTGCAGGCGATCGAAGGGTACATGTTAGATGTTGAGGGAGCCTCCGTTCCGGTAAGTCGTTCAAAAAAGGAGGAGGTCTGGGCGCGTATTTTCAAATCGCCCGACTGAGGGGGTGTGGAATTTCCAGCAAGCCTTCTCCCTTTTTAATATCTTGCAGATATATACGGCAGCTCTTTTTCGAACGTTATAAAATCACCCTTGCGCATTATTGCCGGGGCTAAAGGTAGTAGCCGGATCCTCGAAGATATCCTCACGTAAAGGAACGCTTTGTTAAACAACATGATGAGAAAAATTACCCTACTTGCGGGATGCTTGTCTTTGATGAGTTGCTTCGAGCTATTCAGTCAGCTGCCAGACTGGTACCCTGAAATCGGTGCCGTACGAGAAGTAAGCGCCCAAGTGGAAGCCGCCTACGAACGGCGTAATCTCCTACTTGAAAAGCAGGCCATGACACCGGCCGAGGCAGAGGAACTGGACCAGTTATTCCAGCAGATCGGAGAGGAATATGCACATCCCTGGGAAACAGTGGGAAACGGCGATAGCTGGTATAATGCCGGTGGGCCCATCGCCATCAGTGCTTCTTCCGAATTGCCTTCCAGCGGCGGTTTTACCTATAAGGCTTATAATGCCCACGACTTTAGCCTGAAAACGGCCTGGGTAGAAGGGGTCCGCAGAAATGGACGGGGTGAATACCTGCAATACCGGTTCGAGCATCAATCCCCCCGCCTTACCAAGATCATTATCTATAACGGATATGTGAAGGATCAGACTACCTGGGAGAAAAACGGCCGGGTAAAGACCCTGCAACTGTTCATCAACGATCAGCCTTCCGCCAATTTACATTTGGAAGATAGCCGAGCGGAGCAGACCTTCTCCCTACCAGAGCCCCTGGGCCGCCGAGCGGACGGGCAGGACCTTATTTTGCGATTTGAGATCGCTGATGTTTATCCCGGCACCCGCTATTCCGACGTAGCCATTTCCGAACTTTTTTTCGATGGGTTAGATGTACTTTGCCTGGCAAAAGGCACAGAGGTCACCATGGGAGACCGAAGCACCCGGCCGATAGAGTTAATTTATTCGGGAGATGGTGTTATGGTACCTTCCGTTAAAGGACAAAGCTGCAGCGTAGCGGAAGTTTTAGGAGTAGAAACAGCCGAGCACAGCCGGGTGGTGCAAATCACTCTCGACAATGGAGCGGTTCTGGTCATTACCGCTGATCATCCCATTCGAACGGCTCAGGGCACCTGGGCCTCCATCCTGCCCGAACAATCGGTAAGGGCCTATGAGTACGAATCCGTGGATATGCTGAGCCCGGGAGATGAGCTGGCCTTTTATAAAAATGGGAAGCTTGGTGCCGTCAAGGTGCAATCGATCGATTGGCTGCACCAACCCCAGGAAATGTTTACCATTACCGAATTGAGCAACGGCCAAAGTTTCATCGCAAACGGTTTTGTGGTAGGTGCCGAAAGACTACGACCCGAGTACAGGAATTAATTTCTACCCTCCTTTACCAAACTTCTACGCTTTCCTGCCAAAGGTATATCCCTTTTGGAAATAGCAGGCGATCCCATTAGTATTGAAGTGTTCATTAACTCGAAAACTTCAATACTAGACAATGAAAAGCTATTTTATGGTTTACCTGTTCGTCTTTTGTGCCTCCCTGGCTTTTGGGCAGCCGGAGGAGCATCCCCAGGTACGAATAGAAGCCGCCTTACAAAAGTCATTTGCCAACCAAACTTCATTCCTGCCCACCCTTATTGAATCCCTGGAAAAGGAAGAGCTGGGAGAGTGGAGATCTTATTGGATCGCCTATGCCCATTACCAAAACGCCATCTTCGAACTCAACCAGGACAACGAAGCGGGGGCCAAAGCCGCAGTATCGGCTGCCATGGAAGTCCTTGAGCCCATTAAGGATCCCAACGCAGAGGAGTTGACCCTGCAATCTTCCCTGGCAAGCCTATCTATAACCTTTGCCCCACTAAAAGCGCCGTTTCTCTCAGGTCGTGCAGGGAAAATGATCAATAAGGCCCTCAAAAAGGACGAACAAAACCTGAGGGCATGGCTGGCAGATGGTCGGGCCGATTTTTACAAACCCAAAATGTATGGGGGCGGAAAGAAGGTAGAAAACAGTTTGAAAAAGGCGCTCCAATGCCCCGACAAATCTAATACCTCCCAATTGGCACCCAGTTGGGGAAGGGAAGAAGTCTACAGCTACCTGATCCAGTATCTAGATCGGGAGGATCGTAAAGATGAAGCCCGGCTGTATGCGAAACAAGCCTTGAGTAAATTTCCGGAGGACTATCAGATCCAGGAATTGGCAAACCACCTCAAGCCTTGAGAATATGCATTTTTTTCTGATCCTATTGCTTATAAGCCTCCTGGTTCCTTTGCAGGGCCAAACTATCCTGAGTGGTCGGGTCCTTGATGAACGTGAAGCTCCCATTCCTTTTGCCAATGTGTATTTAGACAGCATTTGGGATGGTACGGCTTCTGATGAGAAGGGGGTATTTCATTTCACCACCCAGGCCAAAGGCCCTGTTACTTTGGTAGTCAGTAGCCTTGGTTGGGAAGAGCGTCGTCGTCCAATCCATATTACCGGAGATAGTCTTTGGATATCGCTTACCCTAAAGCCCAATTCTACCGCTTTGAAGGAGGTGGTGATCACGGCTGGTTCATTTGATGCAGCGGCCTCTGAATCCGCGACATTGCTCAACCCTTTGGACATTGTGCAAAACCCCATTGCTGCCGGAGACCTGAACGGGGCTTTACGGACCCTGCCCAGTGTTTCGATAGTGGGAGACCAAACGGGGATTTTTGTTCGGGGTGGAGAGGCTTATGAAACCCAGGTGATCATAGATGGAACGACTGTCGCAGAGCCTTTCTTCGGGACCAGCCCCGACATTCCGGCCCGAAACCGTTTTGATCCCTTCCTGTTCGAAGGGATCCAGTTTAGTACGGGAGGGTATTCAGCAGAGTTTGGGCAGGCGCTGGCCTCCGTTCTGGAGTTGAACACCGAAGATATGCCCTCCAGTTCATCTATCGGCCTGGGAGCTAATCTGGCGGGGGTGAGTACTTCCCTTTCGAAAGAATGGAATAAGCGCACGGCCGTCCTGGCCCAGGCGGCTTACACCAATCTGACCCCTTTATTTGAACTGGTGCCCCAGGATCGGGAGTGGGAACAGGTCCCAACGGTCGTAGAGGGGGCTCTTGGGTTTCGTCGGAAAACGGATAAAGGGATCTTTAAGGGCTATGGCCAATGGCAACAACAGGAGTTTGCCCTCAGCTATCCCCGGATAGGAGAGACCAGCCTGACCAACCGCTTTGAGAATAACAATAGTAATTTTTATGGTTACCTAACTTATAACGGCCTCCTAGGCACTAAAGGAACGATCTATGCGGGCTTTACCCAGAGTACAGAACTGGAAGATATACAGCTGAATGAGGATACTATTCGAAATGATATTAGTTTTCAGCAAGCCCGTTTAAAATGGGGACGTAGCCTTGGGAAAAAGGCCCAGTTGAGGACCGGCCTGGAGTGGCGCTGACGTAGGGATGGATCTGCTTTCAACCAATACCAGGCCGATGTGGATGCACACTACGGGGCTGTTTTTTCAGAATTCGACTGGAAACCGGCTAAAAAGCTGGCCCTACGGTTTGGACTGCGCGCTGAGTTCGATGAATTGGTGGAGGACTACAACCTGGCTCCGCGACTATCCCTGGCCTGGAAAACCGGAAATGATGCACAGCTGGCCTTTGCCTGGGGCGATTTTTATCAAAGCCCCCAGACCGAGTTCTACTGGGCCGGTACCCCCCTACTGACCTTTGAACGAGCTACCCATTATATCCTCAATTATCAATGGCTTACGGATAATTATTCCCTTAGGATAGAAGCCTACCATAAGGATTATAAAGACCTGGTCAGCAATGCGGGGGAAAATACATTTGATAACAGTGGCTTTGGATATGCCCGCGGCATTGAATTGTTCTGGCGGGACAGAAAGTCCATTTCACGGCTCGATTATTGGGTGACCTACTCCTATTTGGATACCGAGCGAAAATTCAGAGACTTTCCGGTTTCGACTCAACCTGATTTTGCTTCTGACCACACCCTGAATATTATCGGACAATATCAACTCATCCCTCAACGGTTGGATTTTGGGCTCGGATACGCTTTCGCATCTGGTCGCCCTTATGACGATCCTTTGGAATCAGGCTTTTTGGTAAGCCGGACCCCGGCCTACCACAACATTAGCTGGAATGCCAGTTACATCACTAGTATTTTTGATCAGTTTACGGTAATTTATGCTTCGGTCAATAACCCTTTCGCTTTTGAGCAGGTGTTCGGGTATCGATATTCCGAGGACGGAATGGCCCGGGAGCCTATCGGCCCAACTGCTCAGCGTTCTTTTTTCGTAGGGATGTTCGTATTAATTGGTATTTAGAATGAAGCGTATTTTGCATAAAAGCTGGGTACAGCATCTGTTGTTTTGGTTGCTATTCCTAAACCTTTGGACACTCAGGGAACTGGTTTACCACAGCAACTATCCTGAACTGCTGTTCACCAATACGATCATGGCATTGTTTTGGGTGCCTTATATCTACTTGAACCTGTATGTACTGGTCCCCAAATTGTTGTTGAAACAACGGTATTGGGGCTATCTGGCTGCTATTAGTACAACTACCGCTTTGTTTGTTTTTTTGATCCAAGAGGGGATGTATGCCCTATTTACCAGATTTTACGAGGTCTCCCCGGAGGAAGTATGGTTTGCAGGCCTGGAGGGCAATCTGATTCATTTGTCAGAATTATTACTGATCTATGGCCTGACCATGGCTTTGTTCTTTACCCAACAATGGTACCAAAAGGACCGGTATACACAAGAACTCGAAAAGCGCAACCTGCAAACGGAGTTAAAACAGTTAAAAAGCCAGATCAATCCGCATTACGTCTTTAATACCTTAAATACCATCTATTTTTTGATGGAACAGGATAATGAAGAGGCCAAAGAATTATTATTGCGTTTCTCCGATAACCTTAGTCATCAGTTATATGATAGTCGTCAGGATCGTATTCCTTTATCCAAAGAGATCCGGTATTTGCGCAACTACATGGCTATGGAACGCATTCGACATGGAGATTTACTCACCTTCGATTTCCGATGTTCTGCTCAGGAAAGCACTTTTTTGATCCCGCCTATGCTCCTTATGCCCCTGGTTGAAAATGCCTTCAAACACAGCCGAAGCGCTGAACCCTATGCCGTTCGAATAAACCTGGAAGTACATGGGTCAATGCTCGAATTAGAGGTTAAAAATACTATTCCGGCTACCCGTGCGAAGGGAACTAAAGAAAATAGAGGGATCGGTCTTCAAAATGTGAAACGGCGATTGGAGCTATTATTCCCTCAGGACTATCAATTCGATTTTTTCGAAAAGGAGGGGTGGTTTTATGTGCGGTTACAAATTCCAATGGAAAAGGACCTTACCCCTTCCGGGGCTGAGCAAAATACCCGGGTAGATGTCTGAGGGATATACAGGCCGGATAAGTACATTGATCGTAGATGACGAACCGGTTGCCCGGTCAGGCCTACAGCAATTTCTGGAAAAGACGGCCTTTCTGGAGCTGAGCGGGACGGCTGCAAATGTATTCGAAGCGGAAGAGCATTTACGTGCAAAAAACATAGCCCTGATCTTTTTGGACATCGAAATGCCCGACCTTAGTGGGCTGCAATGGTTCAGAACGCTGGCTACGCCCCCGCAGGTTATTTTTACTACTGCCCACCGGGAGTTCGCCGCCGAAGGTTTTGAAGTGAACGCACTCGATTATTTGGTCAAGCCCTTTTCCTTTGCCCGGTTTTTCCAGGCTGCCCAAAAGGCGCGTTCCTTCTTCGAAAACAAGGGCGGAGGACCAGCCTCCGATCAGCATTTCTTCGTAAAGGCAGATCATCAATACGTAAAGGTGCAGTTCTCGGATATTCTTTTCGTAGAATCCTCCAAGGATTACATCTTCATCCATACCCCCGAGCGTAAATTGATGGCTTTGATGTCGTTGAAACAAGTGGAAAAGCAATTGCCGGCCCATCTGTTTTTAAGGGTTCATCGTTCTTTCCTCGTCGCCCGGGAAAAGGTAGAAGGAATGGAAGGCGGCCGGCTACTCATCGGGGATCATAAGGTCCCGGTAAGTCGCAATTTACAGGAGCCTGTTTTTAAAGAACTGATCGCTGATCGACTTTGGAAGCGATAATGCAGCAGCCCAGTTTAGTAAGTAAACCCGTAGGTTTTAAACCCAATGACCGAACCATCTATAAGGTAGCCCAGGGCGTAGTATTGTACCCACATCTCATCCATTACAGAGTAGAAAAGCGTCAATACCTCCGTGCTTTGAGTGTTGGCTTCGAACCAGGCCAATACAGCTAATTCCTCATCCTTGTATTCGACCTCATCCTCCAGACCAAGCAGGTTTTTAAAATTATCCCTGGTGTTGATGTAGCCCATCTCAAATAATAGCTTTTCGGGCAGTTGCTGTTTTTCGCCGCTAAGTAAGCGCCAACAGGCCTGCACATCCCAGGGGCGGGGGGCCTTGATGGGTGCGGGCAGGCTGCTCAAGCGAGGTTCCCAGATCGTGACGATCTCCGGAGGAACAGATTCGTCAGCCACAAACTTATGCTTACGGAAGCGTCTGGTTTGGCAAAGTCCCGTTCCCAGAAAGCCCTTTTCCTCCCAGGTCATTAAGGGTACACCCAGGGGGAGTTGTGTTCGGGCATCTTCCGGGACGCCACCAGGAGCATCCTCCGGAAAGTGGTAAGTGTAGAGGTCGGTCTGCTGCGTTTTGCTGAAGAAATCCTCCCAAACCTTGGTTTGGGAACGGTCCTGATCTTCGGGGAATTCCTGGTGAAATTTTTCGAGGAAGGCCTCCGAACTTTGAGGCTTTACAATGCCTTCTTGTTCCAGCAATTTGAAGTAGGAAAATGGGCCTTGGTCCTGTGGTTTCCATTCGAAAGGAAGATAGGGCGCTTCGCCGACGATGGTAAAGCGCATGTCTTTCAGCAATTGTTCCAATTGGTAGAGTAGGTCATTAGCCATTTAACCTGGCGATTTTTTGGATTTTGGAATCGAATAGTTGATGTCCAGGCTTACTTCGCTTACCAGCCGACATATATGGTGTCTGGTTCTGAAGCACCTTTCGTGAAATTGATAGCTAAATAAAAATAGTTTTCCTCTTTTTATCGCATTTTATGGGAAAAAGGGGAAAACTATTTTTAAAAGCTTTTTTTTATCATTTATTCCGAAAGGGGGGATTGGTAACTCAGAAAATGCCTTTTATTAATAAAAGTTGTTGTTGGAAGGACTTAAATCTTTGTCCACCTCTGCACTACTCAACCTGGACAGGTAAAACTGTACGCCAACAGAAAAATCAAATTGATTAGTTTCGGTTAAGGCTTCCTGAGGTTGTCCGTTTATAGTAAAATCGGAGTCACTCCGGGGGTAATTTTATTTGAATATGGCTTCAATACCAATTCCATTGCTTGAGAAAATGGTGAAACCAGGACTAACGCCAAAAAGCAATGACATCGTTATTAATGGTTTGCGAATTCCCATCCATCAGGTCAATTTGGTTGCGAGAACTGCCAAACCCAAAGGTTGCTTCCAGGGAGAAAGCCATATCATTTTGTACTGGAAGGTAGTAACGAGTAAAGGGCCCAAACAGCAGGTCACTGTCGAATGATTCATCAAACTCATTTCCAGAACCGTCACCGTTGGGGTCTTTTACTTCATTGAGGGTGTAATCCATGCCGATACCCAAATTCCAGTTAGGAGCAATAAAGTACCCGATTTTAGGAGCAATATTAAACTGGGTGGATCGGGTTCCACTTTGGTTGACTGATACATCTCCGCCATCGACATCCACTTCAGAGGAGCTGGAAGAGAAACCCAAAGTAGATCCAATCATAAAGTTGCCCTGACTGGTAGGTTGAGCCATAAGACTAAACCCGAATCCCAGGAATAAACAAATTAAAAGACGTGTACGATTCATATTCATAGTTTTATTGGAATAAAAAAGTGGTTTGCAATTACTCAACTTAGCCCTTTAGGGAGATGTTTGGTGCCAGTCTCCATGGAAAGGCAGTGAAAGAGGCCTATTGGAAGGTTTTGTGAACCAAGAAGGGGTAGGATTTAGATCGTTTTTTATATGTCTATTTCAAGGATTTATCTGCCTGATAAAGTGGGTTTTAGGTAAGTAGGGGGCTGTGCTTTTTTTGATTCTCCCCTCGGGAAAAAAGTGGTTTTTGTCCTTTAAACAATCATGAATTAGGGGTATATTGCAGATATAATTTATTGCTAAGCCAACAGTTAAATAAATGGAGCGCGTATGAAACAACTTAATCAAACTTCCCTTTTCCATTACCTTACCGAAATCTTGGAATCCGATATTCATGGAATTTAGGTAGGTAAAATCAAACCGATAACTAATAATAACGCCGAATTCCAGAAGCTGGAATTCGGCGTAAATGTTTATCTACAGTGGCTTTAGGTACCAGGCATCTTGAACTGCATATACCTGGAGGGGAGGTTCGTCAAGGGATTAGCTCGCTGGGATTCACCCGACATTCTACTTTACCACAGGCAATGCGGCTTCTACAGCTTCCCGTTGCTCTTCTTCTCATTCCGGTAATTTTAGCTCCCTGCCCAGGCTTTCCGGGGGTTCATCTACTGTGAAGTCCGGACCCACCGTGGCCATTTCAAATAAAACTCCGCCGGGTATGCGAAAGTAGATGCTGTGGAAATATTTTCGATCCTTAAAATCAGTAGCTTTCCGTTTTAATTCATCCACAATGCGGTGTCGAATGGCTTAGAGCGCTTCATCATCGGCCACCCTCCAGGCTACATGGTGCACAATGCCAATGCCGTTTTTTCCGCGCTCCCTGTCTGGCTCGTGTCGCAGGATCAACTGTTGACCGGAATACCCTCCCGAATGCGCAACAGAAACAAGGGGCCATCCTGTTCAACCATGGAGAAGCCAAGTTCCCGGCTTAGAAAATCAAGTGTGGGATCTATGTCGGCAATGGAAAGGGTAACGGAAAAAAGGCCTCTGATTGCCTGCTGTTCAGGAATACCATTGCCTGCCCAGGGCGACCGTTCATCCAGGTCGGTCCCAATCAACTCCAGGATGAGTCCGGCGGGGTCGCGGAAACGTAAAACCCAATGACCAAAGACCTTGTCTTGCTCCACGGGTACCCCTTCAGTTTCCAGCCGGGTTTTCCAAAAGTCCAAAGAGGAAAGGGGAATAGAAAAACCCGTTGTGGCCACCTGACCGCTGCCTTCCTTACCGATCCGTACATCCTGGCCTTTGTAGGGAAAGGTGGTCATCAGCGTACCCGGGCTGCCAGACTGGTCTCCATAATAAAAGTGGTAAACGTGGTGATTGTCGAAATTGACCGTTTTCTTGACCAGGCGCAGTCATAGGAGTTGGGTGTAGAATTTAAAATCCTCACTGGCGTTATCGATCGTAGTCGTGACGTGATGTAGCCCCTGTATAGCCTGCTGAACTGTTGAAGAACCTGCCATGGGTTGGGTTTTGTTAAGGTTAGCAACTTATTGACTCCTCAACAAACTACTGCCGGAATAGATCATTTGAACTTCAGGGCTGCTTACAGGAAATAGGGGAAGGATAGCAGATAAGTAAAAAGATTCTGCTAATTTCGAATTGATTTTAATTCTATCCACCAAATAATCAAGTATGAAGCGAATAGCATTATTTCTGGCCCTGGGTTTATTGGCAGGGGCATGTAGTAGCACAAAATCCAGTGTAACCGGGAGCTGGCTGAAGGAAGATATCACTCCAGTGGAGCATGATAATGCGCTGGTCATTGCTGTTTCCAGCAACCTGGAGTTGCGTACTTACCTGGAAAAAACTGCAGCACAGGTCCTTAAAGAACGCAAGTTCCAGAATGTACATCAATCCGTAAACCTCTACGGCCCAGACCTGGCCAAACCCGATGCTATGAAGGCTCAGGTGGAGCAGTCCATTCAGGAAAAGGATCTGGATCTCATTTATAGCGTGGTCATTAAAAATGTAGACTCGGAAACCCGCTATGTTCCACCTACCGTTTCCACCGTACCTACCACCGGTTATTACCGGCCTTACGGGCCGTATTACGGCTCTTACCGGAACTATTACCCTACTACTTACCAGGAAGTGTACCAACCAGGGTATTATGTGGAAAGTAAAACCTATTTCTTGGAGACCAACATCTACGATGCAAAAACAGAGGAGCTACTTTGGTCTGCCCAATCCGCCACGGTCAACCCTTCTAATGTGAACACCTTCTCCAAATCTTATATGGACGCCATTATCAGGCAGTTCAGGAAGGACACCAAAGGGAAATCGTAGGTTTTCGAACAAATATCACCAAAAAAGGTCCCAAGGCGGAGAGTCGCTTTGGGGCCTTTTTCTGTATTTGGTCGACAAATCCACGCCATTCATTTTCGGATTTCAAAATTTCAGGGTTTTTGTTGGGCGCTTAGCAGAATTAGCAATATTTTCTCTGTCTAAATCATAACCTGGATTAATATGTGTAAAAGAACCTTTCCCGTATTATTTGCTTTTTTAATGGTTTTCAGCCTGTCTTTACCGGCTCAAAATCGAAATAAGCAGGATGCTCCCATGGTCGATGAGGAGCAATTCGAAGGCCTGGAATGGCGCAATATTGGCCCCTTTCGGGGTGGTCGTTCCGTTGCAGTTGCCGGCATTCCCGGAAATGAAACAACCTACTATGCCGGGTACACCGGTGGCGGCGTTTGGAAAACGGAGAATGCCGGCCGATCCTGGCATAATATCTCTGACGGTTTTCTCAAGACCGGCTCGGTGGGAGAAATCGCCATATCAGAGGCAGAACCCAATGTCATCTACGTAGGGATGGGCGAACATGCCGTGCGTGGGGTAATGACTACCTTCGGTGATGGTATTTACAAATCCACCGACGGGGGTAAGACCTGGGAGCATAAGGGCCTGCCACAATCCCGCCACATTTCTGATATCGCCATCCACCCCGCCAATTCGGAGGTAGTATGGGTTGCCGTACAGGGCGCTCTACATGGCCCCAGCAGCGATCGTGGTATATACAAATCGACAGATGGCGGAGATACCTGGAAAAAGACCTTGTATGTTGACGAAAATACCGGTGCCTCCAGCCTTAGTCTGGATATGAACAACCCGCGCATCCTTTACGCCGCTACCTGGGAACACCGGCGCTACCCCTGGACTGTGGAAAGCGGTGGCCCCGGTTGCGCCATTTGGAAATCTACCGATGGCGGCGAAACCTGGGAAAAACTAAGCAAAGGGCTTCCCAAGGAAATGGGTAAGATCGGGGTCTCTGTTTCCCGGGCGGATAACAATCGCATATTTGCCATTGTGGAATCCAATAAAAAAGAGGCCGGGGTGTATCGCTCTGATGATGCCGGGGCAAACTGGACCCACCTGACCAATGATCAGAATATTACCTCTCGTTCCTGGTATTATATGGAAGTGTTCGCAGATCCGGTCGACAAGGATATCGTTTATGTTTTAAATGCACCTGCTACCCGCTCTACAGATGGGGGTAGAACGTTCAAACGAATGCCCGTTGGGCACGGGGATACCCACGACCTATGGATCAATCCCAAGAACAATAAGAATTTAATTCTGGGCGATGACGGGGGCGCTGAGATCAGTTTCGATTCCGGACAAAACTGGTCGACCCTCTACAATCAGCCTACTGCCCAATTTTACCGGGTCAATGTGGATCACCAATTCCCTTATAAGGTGTACGGTGGCCAGCAGGATAACAGTTCGGTGGTGATCGCCAGTCGTACCAACGGGCGTGGAATAACCGAACAGGATTGGTTCCGCGGCCCGGGATGTGAAAGTGCTTATATCGCATTCGATCCTGAAAATCCCGTAGTCCTTTTCGGAGGCTGTTATCAAGGCCTGATCAGCAGGCTGGATACCAGAACGAACGAAAGCAAGGACATTATGCAATATCCTTCCCTGAAGCTGGCTACCGAGCCCAAGGATATGAAATACCGCTACAACTGGAACGCCCCCATTGTGGCCTCGCCGCATGACCCCTCAGTGATCTATCACGCAGGGAATGTAGTGTTCAAAACTACAGACGGGGGGATCAGTTGGGAGGAAATCAGTCCTGACCTTACCCGGAACGAGGAAGAAAAGCAGGGACCGGGTGGTAGCCCTCACACCAATGAAGGAGCAGGTGGGGAAAACTATAATACCATTTATTGCCTGATGGAGTCGGAATTGGAAAAAGGGGTCATTTATACCGGTAGTGACTGTGGCCTGGTTTATCTGACTCGCGATGGTGGCGGCAGTTGGGAGAATGTTACTCCAAAGGGGGTGCCCGAATCCAACGTACATGCCCTGGAAGTGTCTCCTCACCAAAAGGGTAAGGTGTTCATTTGTCCCAACCGATATAAGTTTAACGACATGAGCGCCATGGCCTATCGAAGTCGCGACTACGGTAAATCCTGGATGCCCATCAATGCCGGGATCGAAGAAGAAGATTTCCTGCGGGTCATTCGGGAAGATAAGGAAATACCCGGCCTGTTGTACGGTGGGGGAGAGCGTGGTTTTTACATTTCTTACGATGATGGCGACCACTGGAGCAAATTGCAACTCAACCTGCCGGTAGTACCCGTAACCGACCTGATCTCCCATGACAATGATCTGATCGCTGCTACCCAGGGGCGTGCATTCTGGATTTTGGATGACCTGGGGCCCCTGCAACAAAGCGGTGGTAAACTAATGGATGATAAACTGACCCTGTTCGAACCCAAAGCAAGCGTGCGCTTTCAGGGTGGTTCTGCTGAAGCTTCCAGCGAATACCGCATGGGGGAAAACCCCGCCAGTGGTGTGATCCTGACCTATTTTGTTCCCGATGGGGGCGATAGCACGGAGGCCAAATTGGAAATCATGGATGAAGATGGCAAGGTCCTGCGGACTCTTTCGAGCAAAAAAGACGAATCTTTCAAAAGCTATCCTGGTGGTCCGCCCCCGCCTACTACTATTCCCGCAGCGCCCGGGCTTAACCGTTTTGCCTGGGATATGCGGACGGAAGTACTTGAGGATATTCCCAACGCATTCGTCTACGGAAGTTACGAGGGACGGATGGTAGGCCCCGGGGCCTATAAAGCCCGACTGACTTACGGTGATCAGACTGCTGAAACGAATTTTACCATCATCCCCGATCCGCGCCTGGAGGTAAGTATGGACGATTGGGAAGCTCAGCAGGCTATGATGGTCCGGATCGATGACCAACTGGAAGAAATGCACCGGGCAGTCAATGAAACCGATAAGATCAAAAAACAGGTCATGGGGTATAATGAGCTGATGAAAGATATGCCGGAGGTGGATACTCTGATCAAAGCCGGTAAGGGTTTGATCAAAGAGATCGACAACTGGCAGAAAAATGTGGTAGAACGCCGGCAGAAAAATACCCAGGACGTCATCAACTGGCCGGGTAAGCTAAATGCCGAATTCTTTACCCTGCGTCGAAAGGTAGATGCTCACGATCCCACTATTACTCAGGGCGTTAAAGACCGTCTGGCCGACCTGGAAAGCATGTGGGGCAAGTACAAAAAGGAATACGAGGAGATCATGCAGGATGAAGTACAACGCTACAATATCCTCTTTAGGGAGCGTAATGTGCCAGCTTTGATCACTGCGGAGAATTAAGCTTCTCCTTCTGATCGCCTTTCAGGCTGAAGTTGTAATTTAATTGGGTATCTCAGAGCATAGATAGTGCTTTGAGGTGCCCTTTATTAGTTATACTATAATTATAAAAAGTCGAAATCCTGGTTTTAGAGGTCGTAAAAAAGAGTAATTTTTTATGAAGCACCAGGAATAAAAATTTGCAAAAGTTGTATTGATAATGTTAAATTAACATTGTATTTGAAAAACGCTTGTTCTGACACCTCTTATTATTAGCATTTTCGAAAGTATTACCCCTTTCCATTTCGAAAACAAATGCTACCCATTTCATCAAAGGAAGATTTAACGGCTGCTTAAAGGGCTGTTTCCAGTTTATCTCTGGCGATCTTCTCCTTTCAAAGGAGGTGGACTTCTATGGTCTTTACAGACTGTAAAGAAGCCGCTCCTTTATCAGTCCAGGGGTAGTCAACATATCGAATTGAATTATTAGTAAACGGAAAAACCTCGACTATGCAAGATGAATTACGAGAGCTGATCATGATCGTAAACCGCAACCGGGTCAAACAAATTGAAGTGATCGGTAACCCCCCGGCCCGCAAAAGTAAAGCCCAGGAATTGTACTACCTGATAACTGAAAATCCGGACATGGTGGAGGATGAATATGCAAAGATCCTTTATGGTACCTCAGCGACTGACCGGAATTACCGCGCTCTGAAAAAAAGATTAAAAGAACGACTGTTGAATACGCTGTTTTTCATCGATTTGAACGAGGAGGGGTATAATGAGCAGCAACGGGCCTATTACAGCTGCATGAAAGATTTTTCTGCAGCCAAGGTGTTGATCGGAAAATCAGCCTATTGCAATGGCGTTAGCCTGATGCGTAAGGTATTGCAAAAATCCATCCGCTACGAGTTTTTCTCTATTGGCCTGGAAGCCGCCCGGCAGCTACGGATCTATTATGGCAATAATGAAGGAAATCACAAAGAGTTTCAGGAATACAATAAGATCTGTAAATATTGCGAGAAGGTGTTAAGAGCGGAATTACGGGCAGAAGAATACTATGGAGATCTGATTTCCCGTCACCACACCCGTGCTTCCAATAAGGAGGAGTTCCTTTCCCTTTCCGGGCAGTATGCTGAAAAGGTGAAGCGAAAAATGGAAAAGTACGAAGCTTACAAGCTCCATTTGGTGGGTAATCTGGTGCAATTGGTTCATTTTGCCATCAATAAGGATTATCGTAGTGCTATCGAAGCGTGTCAGGAAGGGATTGCATTTTTCGAACAAAAGCCCTATGCCAATCGGCAGGCAGTTGCCAATCTTTCCAGCAGGTTGCTGATGTATCACCTGCAATTAAGGGAGTACAAAGAAGGGGAGCAGGTGTATCTCAAAAATAAGGATAAACTTACCCCAGGTACCATTAACTGGACGACTAATCAGGCGACCTTTATTATGCTCGCCTTGCATACGGAGCGGTATCAGGAAGCCTTCAGGGTTTTTCAGGAAACTACTTCCAATCCCAGGTTTGGGTTTCTTCCCGACATGCAAAAGGAAAAAATGAGGATATTGGAGGCTTACCTGTATTACCTGAATGCCGTTGGAAAAATTACCATTCCAGGGAAGATGAAAAAATTTCGTATATCCCGTTTTATCAATCAGGTGCCTATCTTCTCCAAAGATAAACGCGGATACAATGTGGCTATACTGATCGCACAGGTCCTATTCCTTATTAAGGAACGGAAGCATGCAAAAGTACTGGACCGAATGGAGGCCATAGAAAAGTATGTTCAAAGGTATTTACGAAAAGGGGATGCCTATCGAAGCAGTTGCTTTATCAGGATGCTCCTTCAAATCCCGGCATCCGGTTTTCATAGGGTTGCCAGCGAACGAAAAGCGCAGCCCTACCTGAGGCGGTTGTTGAAAAACCCAATGGACGTGGGCCAAAAAACGCAGGAATTCGAATTTATTCCCTATGAAACGCTTTGGAAGCTAGCACTGGAGTCCTTGTAAGGATCTGTTAAACGAACCCCCTCCCTCCAATTTGAAATTCAAACCGGCTTCCTTATTTCAGCGGAGACGCGGTTTCTCGTGTCTCTGCTGGGCAATCGAAGAAGTCATTAAATAGGATAGGGGGGCCTTTGTTAAAAGAGCAAAAATCAGGCCTTTACGGTATCCAATATTTTCACTCCTGGGAAATCGACCGGCACCTGTGTGGTTTTATGCAGGTAATTGGCGATGGTTTTATCGCCGATCAGTAGGATGGTATCTACCAGCTGTTCCTTATCATAACCTACAGCAAAGAAGGAATTCACCAGATCCTGGTCGGCCTGGCCCCGATTTTCGGTTATATTGTGGGCCAGCTTCACCAGGGCGTCCAGCTTTTCATCAAAGGAAGCAAAACCCTGGCGGAGTTCCAGTATCTGTTCTTCGTTGAAGCCATTCATTTTTCCAATGGCGGTATGTGCAGCCTGGCAGTAGCGGCAATCGTTCACCTGGCTAACTACCAGGTTTACGGCCTCTTTTTCCTTATTGCTCAGAGCCGTTTTCCCTTTTTGCAGGGTTAGGTAGTTAGCCAGAGCATTTTTCGAGTAGGCAAAAGTGGCATAAAGATTGGGGACAAAGCCAAACCCTTTTTCCAATTGGTCAAAGATCTGTTGGTTGTTTTCGCTTACTTTCGGGCGTTGGGGAACTTTGAAGGTTGCCATGGTACTAATTGATTTTGTAGTGAATAATTTTTTTCGATTACACTACAAAGATGGGGGGAATGCTAAGGCAAGCCTTAGCCAATGCTTCCCGCTGGTTTATCAATTTTTCCCGTTCCTGATTGCGTAGGGGTCTGTCCGGTCATGCGCTTAAAGAAACGACTGAAATGGGCTTCCTCTTCGAATTATAATTCCCAGGCGACCTCATTGACCTGCTTGTCGGTGAACCAAAGCATGCGGCGGGCTTCGAGCGCCATGCGCTCGTGGATTTGCTTGAGAGGGGAGGGCTCGTTATTCTTGGCGAAAACATTGGCCAGGGTCTTGGGCGATTTGAAAAGGATTTTGGCATAGTCGGACACTTGCTGCTTTTTCCGGAAATGTTGTTCTACCAAAAGGTGAAATCGCCGGAGCAAGTCCAGCTCTTCTACAGCATAAGTTACTTCCTCCTGCTCCTTGAACAAGCGGGTGCAAAGGATGATCAACCTTTTGAGCAGCATGCGCAACATCTCCTCCTGGATATTATCCCAGGTGGTAAATTCATCCTTAAATACCTCCAACAGCAAGATAAATTTACGTTAGTATTTCTCGTTCAGTTGAATAATGGGATGGGTGCAGGAGCGATAGTATAACAACCCCACACAACTGATTTCTTTGTCGTGGGTGACGATGCAGTAAAATTCCTTATTGTATTGAAAGGCTACCCTTTCCCCTTTCAAGCAGTTCCATATGCTGAGTGGGCGCTATGGTTAAAACCTGCCGATCTCCCAATTCAACCAACTCGTGATCAATGCGCAGCACAGGCCTTCCGCTTTGGTTCCAGAAGATTATGAAGGACCCCACCGGTTTGGGCCTTTTCAAAGAACCCAGATCGGAAAGGATAAACCAGAAATGAGGGTTTTGTTGCTCGAAAAGGTATTCTATCTTAGAATAGTTATTTTCGAATAACAATTGCCTCCCCAAGAATGGTTGAAAGGCCTGAGTTAAACCTGGGCCTCCGTGGAAATAGTAGGAGCCTGTTGGACAAACAGACCGTTTTCCAGGCAATCGAGGATGAATACCGCTACCTTTTCCCGGCTGATGCGCTCCCCCGGGCTGGGCTCATTTTGAAGGCTGATAAAGGTGTCGCCAGTAGGGGTCTTGTCATCCAGCATGACGGGCCGGAGTATGGTCCAGTCCATATTGCTCTTTTCAAGAAGTGCTTCCTGGCGGTCATGGTCCAGATAAGCTTTCCCGAGATTGGTATTGCGCAAAAGGTCCTGGACGTCGACAGGCAGATAATGAAAGGATGCACCGGCTCCGTTTCCAGTCATCACGACTATGCGGGAGAGGCCCTTCTCTTCCATTGCGGTTAGGGTGACGGAAATGGAAGAGGATAGGAGATCTTCCGGAGAGGCCAAAGGGGCGTTGACGTCATCGCTGGTCCGGGAAATGGCGAGCACACTGACTACCGCTTCACAGCCTTTCATTGCCTGGCATATTACTTTCGGGTCGTTTGGCTTACCCTGAAACAATTGTAGTCCTTTGTTTTGTAGCTTGACCTTTTCCGGCTTTCGAACAATGGCATGTACACTATGCCCTTTTTCCAATGCCAGCTTCAAAAGTATTGATCCAGTGCGACCCGTAGCTCCCAGGAGCAAAATTTTCATATCGTCTGTTTTCAATAATCAAAGTGTAGATAACAGGCCGAAGCCTTAAGTTGTTGTGGACTTGGCCTGGAGGCTACGCAATTGTTCGAAAAGTCGTTTTTCTTCCTCGGTAAGGGTTTTCGGGATCTCCACTTCCAGGCGAACGATGAGGTCCCCCTTCTGGTCTGGATGGCGGCTGGAGCTCATACCCTTCCCGCGTATCCGCAACTGTTGACCGGGCTGGGCGCCTGCAGGTACCTTGATCTGGATGTCTTTTTCCATGGTAGGTACGGTGATCTTCCCGCCCAGAACAGCAGTAATGAGGTCTACCTTTCGATTTAAGAGCAGGTTGTCTCCCTCGCGTTGGAACCGGTAATCCGGCGCAATTCTTAGAATGAGGTACAGGTCACCGCGCTGCCCCCCTGGCCCCGGTCGGCCCTTTCCGGGGATGCGCAGTTTTTGTCCGTCGTAAGCGCCTGGTTTAATGTTTACCCGAAGGCGCTGTCCGTTTAGTTCGAAGGTGCGTTTCCCACCCTGATGCGCTTCTGCCAGATCGAGTTCCAGCTCGGCCTGAATATCCTGTCCCCGCGCTCCGCCACCGGGGCGGTCGCCAAAACCTTGGAAAGGACCGGTATGCCCGCCTCCTCCGAAGAAATATTCGAAGAAATCGGAAAACCCGCTGCTTCCGCCTCTGAAAAATGCAGAAGGATCCCCTTCGAAATAGAAAGTTTGACCGCCCCCGCCATTTCGACCGGCAAATTGGGAAAAATCGAACCCTCCTTGTTGGTAGGCGTCCCAATTGGCACCAAGGGTGTCATATTTTTCTCGTTTTTCGGGATCGCTCAACACCTCGTAAGCTTCGTTGATCTCCTTAAACTTATCTTCTGCAGCTTTATCACCCTGGTTTTTATCCGGATGGTATTTTGCAGCCAGCTTCCGAAAGGCTTTTTTGATCTCCTGTTGATCGGCTTTTTCGGAAACCCCCAATATTTTATAGTAATCTTTATAGTTCATAGCTGTGCTATCTTGTAAGGTTGCTGTCCTGGCCGCATTGCTGCTTGTTTGTCCACGGCAAATGGGCCCACAGAGGGCTAAATATAAGCCCTCTGCGCCAATAGTTGCAAAATACATGCCGGAGCAATTTGGATGGGAAGTTAAGCCATTTTGGCAGCTTGTGGAGGGCTTGTCTGCCGAACAGACAGGGACGACCGGGGAGGTGGGAACGGGTAACCGGAAAAAGCAATTAACAAAGAGAGAGGTGGGTGATAGCAGACTCGAACTGCTGACCTCTGCCCTGTCAAGGCAGCGCTCTAAACCAACTGAGCTAATCACCCGGGCTTATGGTAGTGCCAAAAGTGAGGTAAAATTAATGTATTTAAGCATATTAGACAACTATTTTCTCGGGTTGGGTATGTTCTTCCCCGCAACTACTTGAGTCGCTCCTTATCCTCATGCTGCTCGATAGCTAATTCTTAGCTCCATTTCTGCAAAAGTAGCCGAACTGAACTGATGTTCCCGGGCGGTCTATTCGACGCACTGGCAGGCATCCGGTTTGGCTAGAACGGCTAGCTTTTGCGATTCGGTGAATTGGCTTTATCGCCTCATTTCCTTTTAGGAAGTTAGAAAATATTAACCTAAGGCTTTATTTTTAAGAGGGTGCGGGTTTGGGGGAGAGGGGTAGAATGTCAAATCTCCCCTTTCACTCTGGAATACTTAATTTATAGCTGTATATGTGGAGCTTTTTTCCGCATCACGGAACCTCTTTTTCTTCACTTTGGGCTGCGCATCGCGCTTTCTTGTTGGATATGTAGCCTTCCCCTTTTGGACCACTCTAAAAGTGATAGGTTAAACAATAGTTCAGCATCAGTCGGCCATGGCCGACTGATGCTGGGCCAAAAAATCTACAGGGCTCATTCGCCCCAGGGATTTATGTGGATGATTTTGATTATAGTCCTGCCGCCAATCTTCCGCCAGTATTCTTACTTGTTCTAAGTTTTCAAACCAATGAGCATCCAGTACATCTTCTCTGAAAGAACGATTTAAGCGCTCGATATAAGCATTCTGAGTCGGTTTGCCTGGCTGAATATATTGTATTCTAAAATTGCTCCTACAATACGCTTTAAATACTTTAGCCAAAAACTCAGGGCCATTATCTACCCGAATGGTATCTGGTAGGCCTCTTTGTTCCTCCAGTCGCTCTAACACCCGGACTACTCGTTCAGCGGGAATACTAAGCCCCACTTCGATAGCTAACACTTCCCGATTGAAGTCATCCAAAATTAGTAAAACCCGGATTCGACGACCATCTTCTAAAGCATCACACATGAAATCCATTGACCAGGTCATATTTGGCGCTTCAGGTACCTCTAGTGGCTCCTTAATGCGCCTAGGAAGCCTTTTCTTATATTTGCGTCTCAATCCTAAACGCATCTTGCGATATACCCGTAAAACACGCTTACGATTCCAGATATAGCCCTCTCGGCGAATTCGGCCGTAGTATTCATCAAAACCTCGGGTCGGTAACTGTTCTGCCAGCTGTTGCAACTTATCCATCACTTCACTATCGTCCCTGCGAACTTGATAGTACCACATCGAACGATGAAAGCCGATCAACTGACAAATCCGTCTTACACTCGCACTATACTTTTCAATCAGATACCTGGCCATTCTTCTTTTGCCAGAGAGCTTTACCACTTTTTTGACAATACATCTTTTAGCATCTGATTATCCAATGCTATATCAGCATACATACGCTTCAATCGACGATTCTCCTCTTCCAATTCTTTAAGTCGTTTAAGCTGTTGGGTATCCATACCCCCATATTTCTTACGCCAATTGTGAAGCGTATTTGCTGAAATACCGATCTCTCGGCATAGCTCTGATACACTCCGACCAGCTTCGTTCTCCTTGAGATACTTGATGATCTGACTTTCTGTAAATTTTGATTTTTTCATAACAACTTAAATTTAGTATTCTTTCACTTTTTAAGTTGTTCTGTTTTTGGGGAAGGCTACACTTTGCACTACTTGATAAGTACGACAAAGACGAACTATCATCGGAAAATCTGAATAAAGATTTAATCTACGTAATAAATTACGATGACGTCAAAACCGAAATTCAGCAACTCAAATCTGATTTAATGGCTAAAGGAGAAGCCAGCGACTTATTTGGGAACAAGAAAGATGATTCATTCCAAGGAATTTTGAGGAGTATCTCACAAACGGTCTTCTGAGAGCTTGCATAAGGGCACTGGTAAAATCGGTTTTAATTTCAAGTTTTAAATAAGGCGGGGTAGCAAGGAAAATAATTTGGCCTATGGCTTCTACGTTAGTTGGTCGAACCGGGCTTTTACGGAAAGCCGGAGCTTCTGTATCTTGGCCCTAAAATAGACAACTCTGCTTTTATGAGAAAGTTACTACCTCTGCTGTGTTTGATGGTGCTCCCGATGACCCTGCCTGGACAGGGAGAATTGAAAATCGTCAGAGGCAGCTCGGTTTCCTACACGGCTTTTGTCCTGAATATTCATATCGACGAGAACAACAAAGCGTGGGTGGGCACCCGCGACGGTGTATTCAATGTGTTGGGCAAGGAAGTTTCCCAGAAAGTAGAAACTCCCGGTGGCCGGGAGTCGCTCCTTCGAATGCCCGATGGAAATGCAGCGATCACCTGGAACTGGGATCAACTGAACGAACTGATCGGTCTGAATAGTGACAATTACCTGACCGCCGCTCATTTCGATCCGCAGCGACAAACGCTTTGGGTGGGCACCTCCTTATCTGGTGCGCATGAATTGAAGACGGATCCGCTGCGCTTGGAGCGTTCCTACGGCGTAGGCAACTCCCGCTTTCAGTCTAATTATATCAATACCATCTACCAGGATAGCGTCGGAAGGGTATGGTTCGGGACAGAGGCCGGAGCGGTTCGCTTCGATGGTCGCTCCTGGGATATTTTTGAAAGAGATTTTGACATCCTGGCCATTGCTGGGTTCAGTTCTGATATCTGGTTGATGACCCGGGATCTGGTGGGGCCGCTCAATCGCTCGGGAGAGTGGTTGCCTATCCGAATGCCGCGTAATAGTACGGAAGGCTATTTTCGGGATATTGTATTCGATCAACTTGGGCGGCTTTGGCTAGCCTCTGAAATTATTGCCTGCTACGACCCCTTAAGTGAACAGGCCCTGACTTTCGGCCCTGTAGAATATTATACCAGCCAGTTTGCCAGCAAATTGGCCGTGGACGGCGATAACCGGATCTGGATCGGGACGGAAGACAAGGGCGTTTTTTGGATAGAGGAAAAAGCAGCCTTTAACGTGATCGCAGAATTACAACAAGGCCCTGATTGTGACCCAAACGATCCCCAGGGGCTCGTAACGGTCAATATGGTAGGTGGTAGGCCCCCCTTTAATATCGAATGGTCTAACGGCCCCTCCGGAGAGAATATTGAGTCTATGGAGTTGGGAGGACTGGCAGCGGGTTTATACCAAATTACGGTTACCGACCAGGAGGGAGAACAAGCTGTAGCAGAGGTGGAAATACCGGGGGGTGCAGTGAGTGCTCAGGCGATCCTGCAGAAAGATGGGGGCGCGACGGTCACGGCAGAAGGGGGGAGCGAGCCCTACTCCTATCGCTGGGATAATGGACAGTCCACGACAGCCGTTGAAAACCTGAGTTCGGGTAGTCATACGGTTACCGTAACCGATCAGAATGGATGTACTGCCACTGCAAGGGTAGAGGTCGAAGCCATAGCCGCAGCCCTTAACCTGCAGATCGAACAAACTGCCTACAGTGCCTGCGCAGAGGATAAAGCTGCTGGCTTGACCGGTAAGGTAGGCGGTGGAGTACCCCCTTATACCTACCGTTGGAGTACCGGTGCGGAAGAGGAAACCATAAATGATCTTGCTCCGGGAAACTATCAATTGACGGTAACGGACGCCAATGGAGACCGGGTCAATATTGCTTTCGACATTCCGGCTCTGGAACAGATGCAGGTGCAGGCCCAGCTTATTGCGCCGGCAGATCGGGAAACAGGGCTGGGGCAGGCCCGGGTACAGGTAACAGGGGGTAAGGCTCCCTTTACCTACCGCTGGGATAGTGAGGAACACACGGAGCAAGCCCTCGAATTGCCTCCGGGAGAACACCGGGTTACGGTAACGGATGCAGCCGGTTGCATCCGGACGGCCAATGTAATTGTTGGAGAAGACTTGCTGCCTTTAACTGCCCAAACAGAAGTCCTCCAACAGATCAGTTGTCCTGGAGCGGCCAGTGGTCGTGTGCAGGTCCTGCCTGCTGGAGGGAAACCACCTTACCAGTTTACCTGGGGGGGAGTAAACCAAGCAGGGGCAATAGCGGAGGACCTTACTGCAGGAACGTATTCGGTTACTGTCACCGATGCCAATCAAGACCAGATCAGCCTCCCTATTGAATTGACAGACCCAAAACCCTTGCAGTTGCAGGCGATTGCCCTTCAGCCCGCAGCGGTGAACACTGCCAGTGGAGTAGCTGAAGTGTCTGTTGCAGGCGGTAAACAACCCTATGTCTATCGCTGGAACAATGAGGCCCGGTCAGCAAGGGTGGAGGATCTTGAACCGGGACTGCATCAGGTCACCGTTACGGATGCCAATGGCTGTATCGCTACGGCAGAAGTGACTATTGGCGAGGATATACAGGAAATGAGTGTCCAAATTCAACAAATCTCGGGAATCCCATGCCATGGCGCGGTCACCGGTGGACTGAAGGTATTAGCAGGAGGAGGGAAGCCCCCCTTTACCTATACCTGGAACAATAACGAAAAGGGAATTACCTTAAGTGAGCTGGGAGCCGGAACCTTTACCGTTACGGTAACGGATGTAGCAGGGAGTTCGAAAGAAGCAACCCTCGAGTTGAAACAACCTCCCATGCTGGGACTTCAGACCCAGGCCATTCAACCAGCAAATACGGGAAGTGCTGACGGACAGGCCAGAGCCATTGTCTCCGGCGGCACGGGACCCTTTACCTATGCATGGGATTCGAATGAAAGCGGAGCGGA
>CAYZMS010000006.1:16634-105020 GCA_964479625.1 uncultured Saprospiraceae bacterium | reverse complement strand
TGCATACCGTGACGGTGACCGATGCGAATGGTTGTACGGCCAGTGCGGAAGTGGCAATCACCGAAGACATTCTTCCCCTCACGGTCACCCTCGAAACGGTGGGCCGCATCCGCTGTGCGGGGGAAAGCACGGCAGGCTTGGCGGCCCAGGTAGGCGGCGGCAAAGCTCCCTTCACCTTTGAATGGAGTACCGGCGGCAGCGGCGACCAACTAGAGCAGTTGGGGCAGGGGCAGTATAGCGTGACCGTGACCGATGCGATGGGAACCACCCAAACGGCCCAGGGACAGATCCCGGCCCCTCAGGCGCTGGAGCTGAGCACCCAGGCGATCCAGTCGGCCTCTACGGACGGGACCGATGGCCGGGCCCGGGTACAGGTAGCCGGCGGCACGGGACCCTTTACCTATGCATGGGATTCGAATGAAAGCGGAGCGGAGGCCCAACAACTGGCCCCGGGCTTGCATACCGTGACGGTGACCGATGCGAATGGTTGTACGGCCAGTGCGGAAGTGGCGATCACCGAAGATATTCTTCCGCTGGAAGTAGATATCCTTGTAGATCAAGAGATCTCCTGCGATACCTTTACCGTTGGCCGACTGAAGGCCCAGGTTGCCGGTGGGAAGGGGCCGTTTACCTATCAATGGAATGATGACAAGGGCCAGGGAGAAACCCTGGCAGGTCTTTCAGCAGGACAATACGCTCTTACCGTTACAGATGTCAGTGGACAATCCGCCCAAGCCCGGTTTCGGTTGAACGCTCCCGACCCCTTGAAGATACAGCTGGTGAATGTGGAGCGATCCGGGGGTAATGATGGAGCGGCTTCAGTAAGAATAGAGGGAGGAACGCAGCCCTACACCATACGATGGGATAACGGAGAATCGGGGCCTCAGGCTCAGGCACTCTCTCCGGGTGAACACCTGGTTAGGGTAAGCGATGATCGCTCCTGTGAGGCGGTGGCTGAATTTACGATTGAAGAACGGCTGATTCCGGACCTGAAAACGGAGGAACTAGAGGTAGACAAACGCATCCAGATGGAGGCTTTGGCTTTCCAGGCCGATAGCACGAACCTGAACCCCGGAATGGACCCCGTTCTCAATGAGCTTTACGATTTTCTGGCTACAAACCCTCAGGTGAAGGTGGAGATCGGCGGGCATACCAATAGCCTGCCTCCAGATAGTTATTGTGATCGTTTATCCAATGCCCGGGCAAAAGCAGTTGCTGATTACCTTATTGAGCGGGGAATACCCGCTGGTCGGGTATCTTATAAAGGCTATGGAAAACGAGACCCGATCGCCAGCAATGAAACTCCTGAGGGGCGTCGAAAGAACCAAAGGGTAGAGGTGAAGATCCTGGCTTTGGAATAGTAGGGCTTGATAATTCTACCAAAAACTTATCGTCTGGAAGGTCCGTCACCTTTCCGGGAGCTGCCACGCCCGCGACCCTGGTTGTTGCCTTTTTTCCGGGAGTAGCCCCCTCGGCGGGGACCTCTACCCTTGGAGGGCTTAGCCTTATAGGCTTCCAGCTCGTCGGAAAGGGGCATACGGCGGATATTTATCTCCAGCGCATCCTCAATGCGTTTCCATCGGCGAAAATCTTTTCCGTTCACGAAGGTAAGCGCTATTCCTGAGGCCTCAGCCCGGGCGGTTCGACCGATTCGATGTACGTAATCCTCCGGGTCAGAAGGAACATCGTAATTGATCACCAGGTCAATGCCACTGATGTCGATACCACGGGAAAGCACATCGGTGGCAACAATGGTTTGTACCGTACCATTTTTAAATTTTAGTACGGTTTTTTCGCGTTCATCCTGCTCAAGGTCAGAATGCACTGCTCCAACTGGCATACCTTCTGCATCCAATTGGCGGGCCAGGGATTTAACGGCCTTTTTGGTAGAGGCAAAAATAAGGATGCGTTGCAGGTTCTTTCGGCCTTTGAGCAGATGGACCGTAAGCGGGATCTTTCCTTCCTCCTGGACCTCATAGATCCCTTGCATGATATTCTCCGCAGGTTTGGAAACGGCAATATTGATCTCGGTGGGGTCGACCATGATCTGGCGGGCAAATTTCCGGATCGCGGAGGGCATAGTGGCCGAAAACAGAAGGTTTTGCCGCTTTCGGGGCAACTTGTGAATAATATTCATGATGGCTGGCGCGAATCCCATGTCCAACATTCGGTCGGCTTCGTCCAGAATAAGGTACTGCAGGTTTTCCAGGTTGGCGTACCCCATATCCAGGTGAGCTGTCAAGCGACCGGGGGTAGCCACGATAACGGTTACCCCTTTTTTCAAAGCTCTTTTTTCCATTTCCATTTCCTGCCCGCCGCGACCCCCGTATATGGCCATAGAGCTTATTCCGGTAAAATAGGAAAAGGCTTCTAATTGGTGGTCAACCTGCAAAACCAATTCTCGGGTGGGTTCAAGGATAAGGGCGGAGATTTGGTCATTGGGATTTTTGACCAAAAGGTCCAGTATGGGCAGTAGGAAAGCAGCCGTTTTACCAGTACCCGTTTGGGCGCAGGCTAATACGTCCTTGCCTTCAATGATCCTGGGAATAGCCTGCTCCTGTATCGGGGTGGCATTTTCGAACCCCATCGCATCCAAACCTTCTTTCAACTGCGGAGCAAATCCAAACTCTTTAAACTTCAAAGTAGCAAAATAGTTATATGATTAATGGAGCAGGCGGAGCGCATCTGGTCTCGAAAGAACGGTCCAGGAATGCCCCTCGCCTGCTCAAACGGTAAATATCGCAAATTTTCCGGAATAGTTCTTATTCAAGCATTCAGCCCATTCAGCGCCTTGATGCCGGGAAGTTCCTTTCCTTCCAGGTATTCCAGCATGGCACCGCCTCCGGTGGAGACGAAACTTACGTCATCATTCAATTCCATTTGGGTGATAGCGGCAACGGAATCACCTCCTCCCACCAGAGAAAACGCCCCTTTTCGCGTTGCTCCGGCAACGGCCTCTGCGATCAGCTTGGTTCCATTGGCAAAGTTAGGCATTTCGAAAACACCCATTGGGCCATTCCACAAAATAGTTTTTGCATCCAGGATGGCCGCTTTAAAAGCCTCTCTGGCCTTTTCGCCAATATCCAGGCCCATCCAGCCATCTGGAATGGCTTTGGAGGGGTGGGTTGCAATATTGGCGTCATTGCTGAAGGCATCCGCGCAAATACTGTCTTCCGGAAGCAAAACGGTGACCCCCTTGGACGCGGCTTTTTCGAGTAAAGACTTTGCCAGTTCGAGTTTATCCTCTTCCACCAGCGATTTGCCGATGCTACCACCCTGAGCCTTAACAAAGGTATAGGCCATACCGCCCCCGATAACCAATTGATTGACAAAGTCGATTATTCGCTCAAGTAAAAGGATCTTATCAGAAACCTTGGCTCCTCCCACGATTGCCGTCAATGGTCGTTCGGGGTCGTTGAGGACCTTGTTGGCATTTTCGATCTCCCGTTGCATTAGGAAGCCGAAGGATTTTTCGGAGGCATCAAAAAACTGGGCAACAGTAGCTGTGGAAGCATGCTCACGGTGGGCTGATCCAAAGGCATCATTAACATAAAAATCGGCCAGTTTGGAAAGTTCTTCAGCCAAAGCAATATCCCCTTTCTTTTCGCCGGGGTGGAAGCGGGTGTTTTCCAAGACCAGTACATGGCCGCCTTGCAGGGCGTCGGCCATGATGGTGGCTTTTTCCCCGACCACTTCCGGACAAAAGTGTACAGGGGCTCCCCCCAGCAATTCTTTCAGGTGGTCAACGGTATGCTGAAGGGTGAATTTTTCGACATCAATGCTGCCGTCCTCCAGGAGCTTTTTTGAAGGCCTGCCAAGATGGGACATCAGTATGACTGCCCCTCTCTGATTCAGAATGTGTTTGATGGTAGGGATGGCTGCCCGCATCCGGGTATCATCAGTAATTTGATGCTGCTCGTTCAGGGGGACATTAAAATCTACCCGTACGAGTACTTTTTTATCTTTAAAATCAAACGCTTTCATGCCTGAATTTGGATTTTAGGTAAATCTAAAACTTGCTCCCGCTACCTGAGTATCAAGCGGCGAGAGCAAAATGGGCCAAAAGACCACTAATTGTTTGGGAGTCTACCCTATAACATTCCTGCAACCTTAACCGCCATATCCGCCAGGCGTGCAGAGTAACCGGCTTCATTATCGTACCAGCTCACCACTTTTACAAAATTATCCCGAACAGAAGTCATCAGGGAATCAAAAATGGAGGAGTGAGGATTGCGAACAATATCACTGGATACCAATGGGTCGGTGCTGTATTGCAGAATGCCTTTCAGCGGGCCTTCAGCAGCTTTCTTGAAGGCAACATTCACGGCTTCAGCGGACCCCGGCGCCTTATCGACCAATACATTCAATTCCACCATGGAACCGGTAATGACCGGTACCCGTATGGCAATAGCATCCAGTATTCCGGATACTGCAGGAAGAACGAGGCCTACTGCATCGGCAGCGCCGGTGGATGTTGGTACGATGTTGAAAGCAGCAGCACGAGCGCGCCTTAAGTCCTTGTGAGGACCATCCTGAATATTTTGATCAGCGGTGTAGGCATGGGTGGTGGTCATAGAACCCATTTGCATACCGAAGTTCTCCAGCATTACTTTACAAACCGGCGCAAGGCAATTGGTAGTACAGGAGGCATTGGAAAACACATCATTATTGATATCCAGGTCCTGGTCATTTACCCCCAAAACGATCGTTTGAATACCACTCCCTTTTCCAGGAGCGGAGAGGATCACCTTTTGCGCACCTGCGGTCAGGTGCATGGAGGCCTTTTCCTTATTGCGGAAAATTCCGGTACATTCTAAAACAATATCCACCCCCAGGTCCTTGTGCGGCAAGGCCTCCGGGTTACGTTCAGCAGTAGCCTTTATGGCTTTACCGTTGATGACCAGCGCGTCATCGGTAGCTTCGACAGTGCCTTCAAAGGCGCCGTGAGCAGAGTCGTACTTCAACAGGTGGGCCAGGGTGGCATTATCTGTGAGGTCATTGATCAAAACGACTTCAACATCGTCATGGTTGAGCAGATTGCGCAGCGTCAGTCGGCCGATTCGACCGAATCCGTTAATGGCTACTTTTTTTGACATTGGTCTTCTGTTTTTAATAGTTCAATGATTTGGTCTTTCGAAAGCAGGGCCGAAAGGGCCCGGTTCGAAAATCCCAATGCTTAGGGTAAATGTAACAATAAGTGGGCTAATCATACTGCCGAATCGGTAATTTCGGAGGAAATTACCGGGCTATGCTCATTCGAAAATGAAGTTTTTATTAATTCCGACATACCCGCTTTCCTCATTTTCGAATTTTAAGCAAGGCAGAAAAATAATTGAAGAGGCTCCTTGTTTTTGTCTTAGGCTCCCCGTATATTTGCATCGCTTTTGGAAAAAGGAGGCTTTTCAGGTTGCCAAGGATGTCATTTTACATTCAAAAGTTTTTTGAAAGCACTCGAAGGTTTTGGACCTCACTAAGGAACTTTTACCTTCGCCAAACCATTTAAAAGGAATGCTCAATTTTCCATGTTGAAAGCTCAACATTCAAGATTAAGCATCTAAAAGGTTTGGCCCGTTCGTCTAGGGGTTAGGACGCAGGATTTTCATTCCTGAAACACGGGTTCGATTCCCGTACGGGCTGCAAAAAAAAGGTTTCCTGTTGGATGCTTAAATTCAGCATTCAAACTTAAGGGTTTAAAAAGGTTTGGCCCGTTCGTCTAGGGGTTAGGACGCAGGATTTTCATTCCTGAAACACGGGTTCGATTCCCGTACGGGCTGCAAAGCGTTCCACTATGAGGTGTGAACGCTTTTTTTATTCCATTAAGCTATCTCTATATTTAAGGCGCTTTTCTATTTTTGTTTCAATATTCACCTAAACCAAGTGGAAATGAATGAAGCGAAAAAGCGCTCCAAATGGGGTATCGTACTTCAGTCTATTTTAGTCGGGGGGCTTGTTCTGGGCCTGTTGTTTAATGCTGTCCGGATATTGCTTACCGAATTTATGAATCCCGAAAGTCAGTTCTACAATGTTCTAATGGTCGTAGTTCCCCTGCTTATGATCTGGTTTGCCGTTGGCGCTTCCGTTCGATGGGTGGGAGGCCGCCATGAAAGGCTCCATATTATCCACCTTTTTGCGGCGGGCATTGGCGTTTCTGCTGTAGGGGTCGGGATGACCTATGCCATCGGTCGCTTACTGCTTAGCGTCACCGATGAGTTTCCCAAATTGGTGATCACAGAGGATACCTTTACTTTTTTCCTCGTGCTGGGAATCCTTACCACCATTGTTTCAGTAATTCAGCTCAGGGTGCAGTGGAAATTACTGGGTACGATTATCGAGATCGCTGCCTTGGCAGCTGCCGTTTACTCCTTTTTCTACTTTATGAAGTAAACCATCGGGATTTTCGGTTTAGTAGCCACCATTTATCGAATAAGGATTACCGACTCTTTTTGTCGTTGCCGCCCCTTTTGAGGGTGGTAAAGTTCCGCCTGAAAAATATACCAGCCAGCAGGAGCCGGATTTCCCTTGTTCCCGGAGCCATTCCAGCGGAGCAGGCCCCGGACGCCCAGCAGTTCATTGTTCGCAAGCTGGAAAACGGGCCGCCCGTTCGTATCGAAGATCATAGCCTTCAGGCTGAACCCCTGCCCGTCAAGCTGGTAAGGGAGCAGTAACTCATCCCTGTAGCCATCACCATTGGGAGAGAAAGCGGAAAAGGGTGGTTCGAAAATAACCATCTCATCCTCAGAGGCCAGAGCGAGTTGTTGGGAGTTTGGCCGGCCGGGGGTGGCAAACCCTTCTGCCTGGGCTGCAGAGGCCCAGTTGCTGGGGTCATTAGTACTTAATTGGGTGGATAAGCGTTCCAAAGAAACCCCTCTGCGGTCCGATAACAAAGGGTGATGCATCTCTTCCCGGTAATTAAAATGATCCAGGGTGTCGCTCCCGAAGAGCAGGGTGACATTGCCCTCCTCGGTGTCAAAACCTGGCAAATCAGTATATAAAAGGGCAGAAGAGGGAGTGCCGGGATAATGCATTCGAATATCGGCAGTATCAGTAGTTAGGGCAACCCATTGGCCAGGAAACAATAAATGGTTATTAGTCAGTCTAGCCTTGGTCTTGCCGCTGGTTTTTTGCAAATTGATTAGCTCCAAGCCGGCCAGTTGGACGGTCTTGTTCGAAGCGTTGAAAAGTTCGACAAAGTCAGCACTCCCGCTGCGCGGGTAAAATAAAAGCTCGTTTATCCGTAGATCCCCCGCTTCGGGCGGTTCCGGTAAGGCAAATAAGGCTTCCTGTGCCCTGGGGTTGCGGCCTTCTGTACAGCTTGCGAGACCAGGCGCTATCTGCAGAGTGTAGACCCTTCGGCTTTGTAGGGCAGTATTTAAAAGAAGTATAAGGCTGGTTGGCAGGGAAGTAGGTAGTAAAGCTTCAATCTCCGGTCCGTCCGGGATATGGAATAATTCCACCAAATTGGAGGGGGAGGAGGGGGGAATATCAAAACGGACCTCCACCTCAAATTCAGATAAGGGCAGTACTTGGAGTAGTTGGGGGGGAGAAGTGGGCAGGTCTTCCTCCGAAAGAGCATTTTTGTCTCCGGGGGTGCCACCTGCCGGCGCAAGGGATGCGCTCCAGTTTTCGAAACAATCCCCCGGTATATCTGTGCGGTAGCGTTCCAGGCTCCAGCCACCGGCGGATTTGTCAGACTGGCCATAAGATTCCAGGGTGTAGGTCACGGCATCAAGGAGTGCTCCATCAACAGTACGGAGCTCAATGCGGTCTCCACCATTGTTCAGGGTCGGAAAACCCGTCAAGCCAAGTACCTGTCCGTAGGGTTTAAATAAAGTAGTATCCTGTGGCCGGGTAATGATTAGCAGGGCTCCCGGTTCCAGAAAGACTCCAGGGGGAAAAACTGCTGGTTTGCCACCGTCGCTTAACTGTAAGCCAGCCAGGTCTACTGCCTGGGACCCCGTATTTAAAAGCTCTATGAATTCAGCATCCGGCAATCCAATGGCAGGACTGGGATCGGGCAGGAGCTCGTTTATGACTAATACACCTGCAGGCGGCATGCAGGTTCTATTGACTTGAAAAGAAAAAACAGGAGCTGCCCGCAGCAGCAAGATGATCAAAAGGGACATAACTGGAAGGTTTAATTAAGGTTAATGCGGAGCGTGAATGGAGGTGCTAAAAGGCCTTAGAACCGGCCTTATCTATCAGACTTCATTATACAATAAAAATGGTAATAAAGCCAGAATGCTTGTATATTTACGGCCCTAACATTTTAAATGGCTTGAGTTTGGAGGCTTTTCAAGAAGGAGCTTCCGGAAAATCAAAATAATGAAAGTAGCAGTTGTAGGTGTAACCGGCCTGGTCGGGACGGTTATGTGCAGGGCTTTGAAGGAGCGTAATTTCCCTGTTTCTGAGTTTCTGCCTGTGGCTTCGGCCCGTTCAGTTGGGAAGAAAATTCAATTCCGGGAAGAGATGTATGAGGTGATCGGGATGGAAGAAGCTGTTGTCCGGAGACCTGACCTGGCCCTATTCTCAGCAGGTGGTGGAACCTCCCTGGAGTGGGCCCCCCGTTTTGCCGAGGTAGGCACCATCGTGATTGACAACTCTTCCGCATGGCGGATGCATGAGGATAAAAAACTAATCGTACCTGAGGTAAATGCCCGAGAATTAAGTGCGTCGGATAAAATTATTGCCAACCCCAACTGTTCCACCATACAAATGGTTACTGCATTGGCCCCACTGCATAGAGCCTTCGGTATAAAACGGCTGGTCATTTCCACATACCAATCCTTTACGGGGACCGGGATGCAGGCGGTTAAGCAATATCAACTGGAACACAAAGGCTTTGAGCCGAAACTGGATGAAATGGCTTATCCGTATCCCATTTTTGAGAACTGCCTGCCACACTGTGATATTTTCCTTGAAAATGATTACACCAAAGAAGAGATGAAACTGGTCCACGAGACCAGGAAGATACTTGGCAAGCCCGATCTGCAGATCACGGCAACTGCCGTTCGCGTTCCCGTTCATGGCGGGCACAGCGAAGCAGTAAATATTGAGTTTGAAAAACCTTTTGAAATAAAGGCCGTTCGGCAACTATTGGAAGAAGCCCCCGGCATAAGGGTAATGGATGACCCCGTTCAAAACCTTTATCCAATGCCGTTATTCGCAAAAGATAAAGATGAGGTGTTCGTTGGGAGAATTCGCCGGGACGAATCCATTGAACAAGGGCTGAACCTGTGGATCGTAGCCGACAACCTTCGTAAGGGGGCTGCAACCAACGCTATACAAATTGCTGAATACCTAATGCAAGCCAATTTACTGGAACGCCAGTCTACTGCAACTTTCTAAATTACAAGGCAGCAGGATACCGATTGTTCGGCATTGAAGCTTGTAAATTCCTTTTTTTTGTTGAAAATCAGTATTTTTAAAGGAATAATCCGGAACGAACTATGAAGACCAAGCTTGTACTGTGGGGTAAAAACGAACAGGACGAACGTGTATTGATTGCTTCTGAATTGATTACCAATGCTAATCAGGTAAAAACCCTGGTGTTCAAAGAACCGATCGCAAACGAAGAGCTCAGTAAGGTTTTGATGGACGAGTGGCGGGACGATAAAGAAGTCGAATTGCCCCAGGAAAAAGAAGAGCTCACCAAAGAGCTCAGCATGACTGAATCCATGTTGCCGGAGGGCCTCACTGCTGAGCGGGATGATCTTGTCCAACGTGCTCAGACGGAATGGCACTTCGTTGTGCTCTCTGCAAAATTGCACAACAGCTACCATTCTGAGCTGGAAGACCTCAAGGAGCGCGTTAATAATCTATCCTCCTTTGACAAACAAATCTGGGAGGAACTTAAAGGTTTTTGGAATAAGGTGCAGGCGCAGGTAAGGGAGAAAAACCTCTTTTGGGATCATGCTGATATGCTTCGGGATCAAACCAATGCCTTGTTTGCCAACTTAAAGCGGTTGCGCCAAAAACTGGATGAAGAATTCGAAGAGCGTTCCAAGGGAAGTTTTGAAGACCTGCAGGCACAATTGGATGATATCGAAAAACGCATTAGTGACGGGCTGAGGTTACAGGCAATCTTTGAGGAATTGAAGAACCTGCAAAGGCAGTTTCGGAATATAAAATTGACCAAAGAGCATCGGGAAAAGATTTGGGAACGCCTCGACAGTTCTTTCAAAACAGTCAAAGAAAAACGATTTGGGCCCGATGCCAATAAAGATCGCTCCCCCATGGAGCGCCTGCGAAAACGATATGAAGGGTTGTTAGCTGCTATCGAAAAAATGGGCCGCTCCATCACAAGGGATGAAGATGAGCTCGGGTTCCAGGAAAAGAAGATATCCCGTTCCGAAGGCCAACTGGAAGCTCAGATCCGGCAAGCAAAGGTGACTATGATCGAAGAGCGGATCCGGTCTAAAAAGGAAAAATTGAGTGATATGAAACGCACTCAAACCGAACTGGAACAAAAAATGAAACTCCAGGAACAAAAAGAAGCCAAGCGAAAGGAACGCGAGCAACTGGAGGAAGCAAAAAGGAAGGTACAAGAGGAGATCAAAGAACGAATAGAGCAAAAATCTGCTGATCTGGAAGAAAAAGTGGACGCAGCACAGCTGGAAAAAGCTGCCGCAGATCTAAAAGCTTCCAAAAAGAAAGGCCCTGAGGCTTCCGAAAAATCAAAACCCAAACAGGACAAGCTCAAAACGGTAGATTCGGATCTGACAAAAGAAGGTTTGCATGATGTAGTCGCCACCCTGGGAGCTATTGCAAATGCCGTCGAGCATTCCGGCTCCTCTTTCAGCGAGGAACCTCAGGCGGAGGTGCTGGAAAATAAGGAGGAGAAAAGCTAGTAAGATCCAAAACCAGTTAAAAATAAGAGGGGAATCGGCAGACCGATTCCCCTCTTTAAGTCTGGATCAAAAAAAAATCTCAAAAAAAATCTCAAAATCCAGAACCTGGATTTATTTAAAAAAACACGCTTTGTTTTTTAATAAATTGAAAAACAAAGCTTTGTGATTTATTTGGTAGTTTTTTTGCTTCACAAAGGTAGTTTTTTGTCTTTGGCCTAGGAAAGAAACCCCTGCATATTTGTACTGTGATCGGGAAGAAAGGAGGGAATAAAAAAAAGCTCTTTTACAACTTAGGATATGTTCATGGGATTATAATTTGCCAGTGATTGTCGTCCCGATTTTCGGGACGATAACCACTTTTAATTCCAGACAAAAGATAAACAGACCCATTGCGTCGAAAAAAAAGGCGAGCGAAAAAGTCACCCGCCCTTACACAAAACTAGGTCATGCTCATAGGATTAAATGCTCTTTTCCTGAGATTACAATTGTGTAGGTTTATAGAAATAGCGTTGACGCAATGATACGCCGTTACTTTTCAAATTCAAAGCAAACGAAAAGTTAAATTCGGCAAAAGGTTTTGGAAATGTTCATGGGATTTTAATTGCAAAAGTCGCGGTAAATTCGCGACTTTTTTTTTGCCCCTATCTCCCGGGGCTCCATTCCCGTCAAAAAGGGCTGCCTTAGAAAAATATTTCTGCTGCAGTTCTGAAGGTATTCGCATGTGCTTCCACTATTTGGGCGATCTGTTCAGAATACCCCCCCCCCATGCTTACCGCAACAGGAATATCATTTTTCTTACAGCATTCGAAGACCATCCGGTCCCTTTGCTTACAGCCGTTAATGGAAAGCGCCAGTCGGCCGAGTTTATCAGTAGCCAACACATCCACGCCAGAAATGTAGAATACTTGATCTGGTTGTACCTCATCGATCAGTCTTGGAAGGGTTTCACTCAGTATGGATAAATAGGGTTGGTCCGTTGTGCCATCAGGCAAACCGATATCCAGATCAGAACATTCTTTTCGAAGGGGATAATTTTTGGCTCCATGCATACTAAAGGTAAAAACCCGCTTTTCCATTCGAAAAATATGAGCGGTGCCATTCCCCTGGTGAACATCCAGGTCCATGATCAGCACCCGCTGCCGTTCTCCTTTTTCCAGTAATGCGTTGGCGGCAATAGCCACATCATTAAAAACACAAAAGCCCTCTCCGTGGTCGGCGTAGGCGTGGTGGGTGCCTCCGGCAATATTCAGGGCTACGCCAAATTCCTTTGAAAAACGGGCGCATTCCAACGTACCATTCGCTATATGCCGACCCCGTTCCACCAGCCTTGCCGACATTGGAAAGCCAATCGCCCGTTCTTCCTTTCGATCAATTTTTTGCCCTTTAAGCCGTTGCCAGTAATCTTGGCTATGGGTAAGTAGGATGGTGGGCTCGTCTAAAAGAGCCGGATGAAAATATTGTGATTCTTCTACTGTACCCTCATGCAACAATTGCTCCGGGACGAGCTCGTACTTGATCATCGGAAACCGATGCCCCTGAGGGAGCTCATACTTGTAGACCGGCGAAAAGGCAATTTTTAGCATATCGAGACAACCAGGAAAAGGGTATTTCTGTTCACAACTATTCAAAATAGTGCCTCCCCTCCAAAATGATTCTGCCCGGCTGGCGTATATTTCTTCCTGAATGTTCTATTTTTGCGAAGCTAAGAAGAAGGTTAACCGTTAAGGTAGAGTGGAAAGGTCCCCACTGCTTGGAAGCCATTGAACAGACCTTCCCATAATCTTGAAAAAGTATAAAGCAGCATAATTTATGCAATTAACCGAACAGGAGCTCGTACGCAGAAAAAATTTGAAGCAAATTAGGGAACTGGGCATTGATCCTTTCCCAGCCGAGGCTTTCCCCGTCAATACACAGGCCGCGGAAGTAAAAGAAGCCTTTGATTCGGAAAAGAACAACTTCCAGGAAGTGTCTATGGCCGGTCGCATCATGATGAAAAGGGTGATGGGGAAAGCGTCGTTTGCCGAATTGCAAGATGCCAGTGGACGTATTCAGATTTATGTTTCGAGAGATGAAATCTGCCCGGAAGAGAATAAGGATCTGTACAATAAGGTGTTTAAAAAATTATTGGATATTGGGGATTACATCGGTATCAAAGGGTTCGCATTTGTTACAAAAATGGGAGAAACAACCATTCACGTCAAAGAATTCACTTTTTTGAGTAAATCCGTTCGCCCTCTCCCAATCGTTAAGACCAAGGTCAACGAGGAAACCGGGGATAAGGAAGTGTATGACGCCTTTACCGACCCAGAATTGCGGCACCGGCAGCGCTATGTCGACCTGACAGTCAATCCGGAAGTGAAGGCTGTTTTCATTAAGCGCAGTAAGCTTATTTCGGCCATGCGACGGTTCTTTGATGAGCGGGGCTGGCTGGAAGTAGAGACCCCCATTTTGCAACCCATTCACGGTGGAGCTGCAGCCCGGCCCTTTTCTACCCACCACAATACGCTCGACATGCCGCTTTATATGCGTATCGCTAATGAGTTATACCTCAAGCGGCTCATTGTTGGCGGTTTCGACGGCGTATACGAGATTGGTAAAATGTTTAGAAATGAAGGCATGGACCGAACCCACAATCCGGAGTTTACTTCCATGGAGATCTATGTAGCTTACAAGGACTACAACTGGATGATGGAAATGGTGGAGCAATGCCTCGAATATATTGCCAGGGAAGTGAACGGTTCTCCTGTGGTTAAAGTAGGCGGTGTGGATATTAATTTTGAGGGCCCTTATGAACGCCTGACCATGTATGGAGCGATCGAAAAATACACCGGAGTAGATATTTCCAACATGGATGAGACTGCTCTTCGAACGCTGTGCAAAGAACTACATATCGAGATAGATCCCAGCATGGGGCGGGGTAAACTGATCGATGAGATTTTCGGTGAAAAGATAGAGGAACACCTGATCCAACCTACTTATATTATTGACTACCCTATAGAAATGACCCCCCTTGCCAAAAAGCACCGTACGGTAGAAGGGCTGGTCGAACGGTTTGAGTTATTTGTTAATGGTAAAGAGATCGCCAATGCTTATTCGGAATTAAATGACCCTATTGATCAGCGGGAGCGCTTTGAAGAGCAGTTAAAACTGGCTACACGCGGGGACGATGAGGCCATGGCTTTGGATGAAGATTTCCTTAGGGCGCTGGAGTATGGTATGCCTCCTACCTCCGGGCTCGGGCTCGGTATCGACCGCCTAACCATGTTGTTGACCGATAATTCATCCATCCAGGAGGTTTTGTTCTTCCCCCAGATGAAAGCCGAACGCCTGATGGAGGAATAACTTTTTTTCGTATTTTTCGATACATCAAAACCCAAACCAAAATGCGCACCATTCTTTTTGTCTTATTAGCCGGATTTCTGATCACCAGTTGTGGTGGAAATGAAAAAAATGCGAATGCAGCTGCAAAGGATTCCCCTTCCTCCCAAGAGGAAATGGACGAGCCTGAAACACCTCAGGAAGCCATTCGACAGTTACGGGATCAATTATCCACGGATAAAGACGGAAACAAAATTGAGATCACTGATTTTCGAGAGTTGAAGGCATTATTACCCGAAAAGGTCAGCGGAATGAAACGCACCAGCCATACCGGGGAAAAAACAGGCATGATGGGTATTAATTTTTCCACTGCGAATGCGACCTATGAAAAAGGCGATCAATCCATTGATATTGCCCTGGTCGACGCTGGTGGGATGGGTATGTTGATGACTTCCATGGCGGCCTGGTCGATTGTAGAAATGGACCGGGAAACCGATACCGGCTACGAACGTACTACAACCATTAATGGAAATAAGGCTTTTGAAAAGTATGATAATACCACCAAATCAGGTTCCGTTGCCATGATCGTTAATGATCGATATATTTTAACCATTGAAGGGGAAAATATATCCGAGAAAGACCTAAATGGGGCTCTGGATAAGGTCAAGGTAAATAAGTTGAAATAGTTTTTAAGTTTCGGGTCTTAATAGAGCGATCAAATCCCTGTTGGCCTTTAATTTTTCTCCTTTTTTCACCTGGAGTTCAGCATTTAAAGGAAGGAAGACATCCATTCTGGAGCCGAATTTGATGAAGCCCAATGATTCTCCTTGAGCTACCTGTTTACCTTCCTGATGGTAGAATACGATGCGTCGGGCCACTGCGCCCGCAATCTGGCGTAGCAAAATGCTGGGGCCGGCCGTTGATTTTATCACGATGGTGTTGTGCTCGTTATCTGTTGAAGATTTGGGGTGCCAGGCCACCAGGTACCTTCCCGGGTGGTAACGGTAATAGCTGATGGAACCGTCAATGGGAACCCGGTTTTCGTGTACATCCCAAGCGGACATGAAAATGGAAATCTTCAGCCGTTTGTCCTTAAAGCACTCTGGTTCTTCCGTTTCTTCGATGACCACCACCTTGCCGTCTGCCGGGCTGTAGACCCCTTCCACAAGTTTTTCCTTTAAAGGGCGCTCTGGTTGCCGAAAGAATTGAATGAAATAATAACTGCCGAACAGGGCTGCGGCAATAAGCCAGGGCAAGCCCGCCGGCCATAGCCAGGCTGCACTTCCCAGGCATAGAGCAACAAAAGAAAAGTAAGCCACCAGGGTGGGATAGCCCTCTGAGTTGATTTTCATGTAGGATGCTTTTTGGACTTGGACAGGGGCAAAAATATAAAAGGGGACCCACATGAGTGCGTCCCCTTTTAAAATAAAACGATCCTCAGGGCTACAGGTGGAACTGAGCCTCTTCGGTAGAACCCTTCAGGGCTACGGTAGAAGACTGGCCCTGCTGGACGGTATTCTGTACGAAATCGAAATACCCGGTACCTACAAAGGCCTGGTGCTTAATGGCGGTGAAGCCTTCGTCTTGTAGGGCAAACTCTCGTTGTTGAAGGGCAGAATACCCGGCCATCCCCCGCTCCCTATAGGCTTTGGAGAGTTCGAACATGGAAGTATTCAGCGCGTGAAAACCAGCCAGGGTAATAAACTGGAACTTATACCCCATGGCGGCCAGTTCTTCCCGGAAGGTCTCCATTTCAGATTCCCCGAGATGTGCAGCCCAGTTAAAGCTAGGAGAACAGTTGTAAGCGAGCATTTTCCCCGGGAATTCAGCATGGATTGCTGCTGCAAATTCACGGGCCTGCCCCAGATCCGGGTTGGAGGTTTCCAACCAGATCAAGTCGGCATATGGCGCATACGATAGTCCACGGTCAATGCCCTGCTCAAGCCCTGCCTTAACTTCGAAAAACCCTTCATTAGTGCGCCCTCCGGTGAGGAATTTGTGGTCGCGCTCGTCGATGTCCGAAGTTAAGAGGTTTGCAGCATCCGCATCCGTACGGGCGATCAGAAGGGTGGGGGTTCCGCAAACATCAGCAGCCAGGCGGGCAGCTACCAGTTTATTAATAGCTTCCTGGGTGGGCACCAATACCTTTCCGCCGAGGTGGCCGCATTTTTTTGCAGAAGACAACTGATCCTCGAAATGCACGGCAGCCGTACCTGCTTCGATCATCCCCTTCATCAATTCAAAGGCGTTCAGGTTCCCTCCGAAACCGGCCTCCGCATCGGCAATAATGGGAACCATCCAGTCGATATCGCCTTTTCCGGAAACGGACTGAATTTGATCCCGGCGGATAAGTGCATTGTTGATCCGTTTGACGACCATTGGTACAGAATTGGCGGGGTAAAGGGATTGATCAGGATACATCTCTCCTGACAAGTTAGCATCGGCGGCTACCTGCCAACCGGAGAGGTAAATGGCCTGCAGCCCGGCGGCTACTTCCTGTATGGCCTGGTTGCCGGTCAAAGCACCCAGTCCGGCCAGAAAATCCTGGGTTTTAAGACGGTGCCACATCTTTTTTGCAGCATTTTTAGCCAAAGTGTACTCAATTTCTACGCTTCCGCGAAGTTTGATTACCTCCTCAGCAGAGTAAGGCCGGGTGATCCCTTCCCAACGGGGGTTGTTGTCCCAATCAGTTTGGAGTTGTTGAATGCGGATTTCCTGTTGCATGGTGTTGGATTTTTTATTTTTTCGAATTTTATTTTTACTGCGTCTACTTCCATCCTGGAACATGTTGCGTCGTCTGAACCAGCTATCAAGCGATCACTTCATAGGCTGGGAGGGTCAGGAATTCGATGAATTCCGACTCTTTCACCAGTTGATCAAAAAGAGCAGTGGCTGCTTCAAAGCGGCCGTTGGCAAACTGTTCGGGTCCCACATAGGCTTTTATTTTCTCCAGTTCCTCGGGAAGTATTGTCTGGTATAATTCATAAGTGATCTTTCTGCCATCTTCGAGTGGAGCCCCCGCTTTGATCCACTGCCAAACCTGGGTCCGGGAAATCTCGGCAGTTGCCGCATCTTCCATCAGGTGGTAAAGAGCCGCCGCCCCATTGCCTCGGAGCCAGCTTTCGATATACAGAATGCCCACATTGATATTCAAGCGGAGCCCGGCCTCCGTAATATTACCTTTAGGCGGTTCAATCAGGTCAGCTGCGGCCACCTTGATGTCCGTTCGTTTATTGCTGATCTGGTTAGCCTCCGGCATATGCCGGTCGAAAACGTCCAGGGCTACAGGAACAAGACCGGGATGAGCGACCCAGGTGCCGTCGTGACCTTCCCGGACTTCGCGTAGTTTATCAGCACTTACCTTTTCTATGGCACGCTGGTTGGCCTCCATGTCCTGTTTAATAGGGATCTGGGCTGCCATGCCGCCCATGGCATGTACCCCACGACGATGGCAGGTCTGGATCACCAGTTGGCTGTATGCCTTCATGAAGGGAACGGTCATGGTGATCTGAGCGCGATCCGGCATAACAAAGCCAGGTTGATTTCGAAAGCGCTTGATAAAGGAGAAAACATAGTCCCAGCGCCCGCAATTCAATCCGGCGGAATGGTCTTTTAGTTCAAAAAGAATCTCGTTTAATTGAAAGGACGCTAATATGGTTTCGATCAATACGGTGGCCTTGATCGTGCCTTGTGGTATCCCCAGGGAGACCTGGGCAAAAACGAAAACATCGTTCCAAAGTCGGGCTTCCAGATAATGTTCCAGCTTGGGCAGGTAGAAATAGGGCCCTGAACCCTGGGCCAACAGGGTCTTTGCATTATGAAAGAAGAATAAGCCAAAGTCTACCAAACTACCGCTCATGGGGACGCCATCACATAAAAGGTGTTTTTCGTTCAGGTGCCAGGCGCGAGGGCGAATCATGAGCGTAGCTACCCGAGGATTCAACTTGTAGGTTTTGCCCTTTTCAACATTTTCGAAAGTGATGGTTCGGTCCACTGCATCTCGTAAGTTGACCTGTCCCTGCATGCAGTTATCCCAATTAGGGCTATTACTGTCTTCAAAATCAGCCATGAAGACTTTGGCGCCGGAATTGAGGGCGTTGATGATCATTTTCCGTTCAACAGGTCCCGTTATCTCCACCCTTCGATCGAGTAGGTCAGCAGGAATAGGGGCTACTTCCCAGTCTTTTTCCCGAATGGCTTTAGTCTCCGAGAAAAAATCAGGCAATACGCCTTTATCAAGGCTGTCTTGTACGCGCTCCCTTTCCAGCAGCAGGCCTTTACGGCGATCATTAAATTGCCTGTGCAACTCCCTCAAAAAGGTCAGGGCCCCGGGGGTTAATACCTCGGCGTAAGAATGGCGGAAGCTGCCCTTGATCTGTATTCCTTCAATGGTTGGGTAACGGTCTATAGTGGAAGTGGACATAAGAAAACGATTTTGTGATTTTTACGCAAATTAGTTAATTTCCTCTGTTAGCGGAAATTCCTCTAAAATGATTTTTTCCACTTTTGCGGTTTTAAATATTACATTTACGATGGCTTAAAAATCCTAATCGGGCTATATTGGGCTTTTGGTCTTGTGGTTAACGCTGCGGTCCCTTTAGTGGATTGCAGGCCTAAAGGTGCTCTCAAAGGATGATGAAAAAGGGAGCTGTTTTACGAAGGCCAGGGAGCAATGCAAACCCTTGACTAAGTATTCCAAAAGGAAGGTGGGCGCATTTAGCTCCTTCGCGGCAAGAGAACGCATCGGTTGAAAAATCAAGCTATATGATGAGTGGACAGGATACGATAAAGATGATTTTTGGTTTCAAGGTGAAATACCTGCGGAAGCAGCGGGGCCTTTCCTATCAGCAGTTGGCACAAAAGACGGGCTTATCGACCTCGTATTTACACGATATTGAAAAGGGGCGTAAATATCCGAAGGTAGACAAGATCGCTGCCCTGGGAGAAGCTTTTGGAGTAGACTATGACGAGTTGGTCTCTACCCGTGCTTCCAAAAAATTACAACCGGTCCTTGATCTGCTGCAATCTGAATTTTTGAAGGAATTCCCTCTTGAGTTATTCGGGATAAGTGCCGAAAAGGTATTTGAACTGCTCAATAATACTCCGGACAAAGTAAATGCCTTTGTTGGAACCCTTTCGAAAATAACCCGTTCCTATCAGATGCAGCGGGAGCATTTATACCAGGCAGCCTTGCGATCTTACCAGGATATGTTCGATAATTACTTTGTCGAACTCGAGCAATCCGTAAGGGCCTTTCGAAAGGAGTATGGAATGTGCTCAAAGCCACCGGTTTCCAATGCGCTGCTCGAAACCCTGCTGAAAGAAGTGTTTGGTATCCGGATCGATCGAACGGCGCTGGAAGGGGAACCTCCCCTAAACAGGAGCAGGTCCTTTTTTGCCTCCAAACCAAAGGTATTAATGCTCAAGGCAGGGCTCCAGGTCGCCCAGGAAAATTTTCTGATTGGCCGGGAACTTGCCTTCCAGTATCTTGAACTAAAGCCACGTCCATACCTGACCCGGATCGAAGAAGTGAACTCTTTCGATAAACTATTGAACCACTTTAAAGCGAGTTATTGGGCTGTGGCCCTGTTAATGGATGAGGATAGCCTGGTGGAAGATGTACGGGCTCTGGCAGCTCTGGAAACCTGGCAGCCCGAACGCTTTGGAGCCTTGCTGGATCGCTATGAGGTGACACCGGAGATGTTACTGCAACGCCTGACCAATTTGTTGCCCCATCATATGGAAGCAAGGGATCTTTTTTTCATTCGCCTGGCCGGTGAGAAAGATCTTAAACATTTTCGAATGACCAAGGAGTTGCACTTATCCCGGCTTCACCACCCTTATGCCAACGAGGCCAATGAGCATTATTGCAGGCGGTGGGTATCGGTCAATATCATAAAAAGGCTTCAAGCAGAAGGACGTTTAAAAGGCCGGACCATTCCACTGGTGGATGCCCAGATTTCGAGTTATTGGGAAACCCCTAACCGCTACTTTTGCTTATCCATCGCCAAAACGGATACCCTTTTCTCAGAACTACCGGTAAGCGTTACGGTGGGCTTGTTGATCAATGATGCGCTTAAAAAAACCTTCCGCTTCCTGGATGACCCCAAGCTTCCCACCCGGTTGGTGCATACCACCTGTGAGCGCTGTGGCATTACAGATTGTGAAGCCAGGGCGGCGGCTCCGGTAGTTATAGAAGCGAAGCGACAACTGGAGGCTCAGCAGGAGGCTATGGAGCGGTTGAATACTCAAGGCTGATACCCCCTCCGATGAAAAGCTTGTTATGCTGCCGCTGACTGTTCAGCCTTAGTGGCTGGCTTTTTCAGCATTCTTCGAAAACTTTGTCCGGTAAGGGTACCCAAACCTGCGAGCAATCCGCCGAAGGTGGCCGAGATGAGGATTAAGCTGATCCCGCTCAGTCCGCCGATAAGCGCTCCGGTCTTATTGGCTAAAAGGTGATCATTTGCAGCTGAAGCCAGCCAGATCTGGATAAGCCAGACGATGAATACTCCTAGGAAGCCGGCCAGCCAGGCGACCCAGCCTTTGCTGTTAACGAGAAAGCCAATAACTGCAGCAAGGGGAATAATTCCCCACCATTGCAAATAAGGGGTACCAAACCAGGCTATCAGACCAATGAGTATCAATTGTAGTATAAGGCGAAAATTCATATCTAGTTAGATTTTACAATTTTTGGATCAAGGGTCAGTTTGTATAAAGGAGTAAAATCCAGGTCGGTTTCATTTTTCATAAAGTACAGTTCGTCGTACTCCCCCTTAGCCCATGTTTCGATCATGTTGTCATAGTATTTACTGGCCGGGTTACCAGACTGCCCGCCGGGGTAAATACCGTAAGCTTTCACTTCCTGACCCAGCTCGACGATCATTCTCCAGGAGGGACCATGTCCTTTGCTGACGGCATTTGGGGCATTGTGAAAGCCGTTTGTGAAGACCTCTCCCCTGCTGAGAGAAGGGATGCGGGCCAGGTGCATTATTCGCGCTCCATTGAATTTGCCCCAGTCTGCTTCCTTGTTTTCCCCTAATTCCTTTAGCCTTTTGACGGCGGCAGAAAATGCCGATTTCACTAAGTCGGGAGCTTGTTCTACTTCAGGGGTATTGCGTTGATCAAAAATTGGATGAGTGGGAGCTGTTTCAAGTAGTTGAATAAAGCGCCAGGTTTCCGGGAAGCGCACTTCCATGCTATCTCTTGCTGCATAAAATTCATCAAAGCTCAAAGCATAGAGGGAGTCCATAAACAACTCGTAGAGGGTGGGGGCTTTCAGGTTAGCGGTAAATTGAAAATCCCAGGCTTTTAGTTCTTCCAGATGCCGTGCTTCATCCGGAGCCAGTTGGAAGGAATCCAGGAGTGCAGTAAGGGCCGGTAGAGCTTCCTCCGCTTCAATACTGTAGGAGCTGGTTTGAAGCTTGATCATGTCTTCGATGGTAATATCCGATAGGGCCTCCAGGCGTCGGTTAATGTAGCGTCCCCGGTAATCATCAAACGAGCCATTGTAGTAATAGGGATAATCAGGACTGGTAGAGCGTTGATTCGCGGATGCAATAAAGCCCCGCTCGGGATTGACCATTTGAGGGATCTTACTTCGGGGAATAAAGCCTTTCCAATTCGAACTCGAAAGAGAGCCGTCCTGAATAAACCGGCCCTGTTGGTCGGCTTTTTCTGGAAATTTCCCATTTACAGTGATGGCGATATCCCCTTCCCTGGAAGCGAAGGCGAAGTTTTGCGCGGGGTTGTCATAGCCGGTAAGGGCTTTTTTATAATCCTCAAGGCCTTCGGCCTGCATAAGTCTGAGAAAAGTGCCCAGTTCGTAAAATTCCCGTTGGGTCGGTTTTTCCAGGGCCAGCCAGCGCATAGCCATATCCTGGTAGGGAGAAGCGCTATCAGCAGCAAAGGGGACCGGACCCCACACGGTGTATTTTATAGAATCCCGAAGTGGCTTTCTACGCCCACGAATATTCACCTCTTCTATTTTTATGTCGACTTGTCTGGGGGACCCATCCAGATAGTAAGCGGTTTTTTTGTCGTCCACCCATTTTAGCTGATACCAGTCCAGCACATCCTGCCCCACATTGGTGAGCCCCCAGGCTATATTTTCATTGAAGCCAATGGCAATTCCCGGAGTTCCTGGAAGGCTTACGCCATAAGCATTGCATTCAGGCGTATGGATCTGAATCTCGAACCAGACACTGGGAAGGCTGAGCCCAAGATGTGGGTCATTGCAAAGTATGGGGTTGCCATTAAGCGTTTTGGAGGGCCCAACTGCCCAATTATTGGAGCCGATAAATTCAGGGAGGTCAGGCAAACTCCCCGGGGGAACGATCCCGCCAATACTTTCTGAAGGTAAAGGGAGCAAGGGTAAGGTGTCGACAGTCGGTGGCTCAGCTTTGAATGCCTCCTGTGCAGTCGGGATTACCGGGGATTGTTCCGGGTTGTGTTCCGGGAACAGGTCCTGAAAAAGGCTGTCTCCCAGTATGGCTCGGGTATTGGTGTTGGCAAGGTCGTGATGTCTGCCACTAAGTGTTTCTGCCATACTTTTTAACATCAGGGCAGTTTTGAGATTGGTCCAGGGTTCGGGCTGATACCCTAGTAATTTAAATTCCAGTGGTTCCTCTCCCGGCTTCAATTTTTCGATATATTGGTTTACTCCCAGGGTGTAGGCTTCGATGAGGGCATGTTCGTCCTGCCTTGTTTCCCAGGTAGCGAGGGTGTTTTCTGCAGCGGCGACCAGCCCCCTTCTACGCTGGTTTAGGTCATGGGATAAGGTGCGTTCACCCAGGATTTCAGAAAGGCGACCACTAACTGCGCGCGTGGACATGTCCATCTGCCACAAGCGGTATTTGGCCGTAATATAGCCTTGTGCTACCGCAGCATCATTCAAGGACTGGGCAAAAATATGAGGAGTCATGCGGCTGTCTACAACGACCTTTACCGGCTCCTGCATACCCCTTAGTTTTACCCAGTTGAGGTCTACCTTGTCATCAGGGATGGTATTTGTCCAGATGCCGGTTTTGGGATTGAGCAATTTACCCATAGCCGGAAGAGCGGTGCCGAATGGGTTGTGGACATTCGAAAGAACGGTTAGACCAACGGTCAAGATCAGGGAAAGTAAAAAAATAAAAGTGCGCATTAGCAGAGGCGTTAATGAATGATGGCTAAATTTAACGAAAAGTGGTGTAAGACCTTAAAAAAAATCGTCGAATGCTTCAACTTATACCTGTAGGGGTGGAGCATATTCCCGTTTTGGAAGATTGGTTTAGGGAAGAGGCGTTTCTTAGCCGCCTGGGTGGATTCCCACCCGTAGAGCAGCAAGTACGTTACCTTTTGGAAAATCCGCGTCAGAAAGCATGGATGCTACAGCGGGAAGGCCGTTACGCAGGGTTTTTGAAGTAGAAACAGAGGATGACTTGGGCTGGTTGTTAATTGGCGTTGCCAAGCTCGAACGGCGTAAGGGGGTTGCCAGCTGGGTATTGCATCGTCTTTGGGAATTGCCCTAGCTTCTTCTTTGTTCCAGTTACATGGCACCCATAGAAGCAGACCATAAACCAGGCCTCTTACTGGCCCGGTCCTGTGGTTTTACCTGGAAGGGAGAAGTGGATTATGGGTTTCAGGTTTGGAGCAAGGATAAGCCTTTTTATGAAAAGGAGGTGCTCCAGTCTGATTGGAGAATGGCCTTGTCAAAAAATGGGATGGCAAGGATTTTGTTAGCAGGGTGATAATCACCGGTGGAACCTACTATCTTGTAAATCAACAGGATGATTACAAGGGGGGAAGAAATTAAAGTGGTATTTTTCCTATCTGGTCTAGGCCGAAAAGTCGAAAAGGATTTTCTACCTTTAGAAAGGATCCCGATTTTCAGAATAAGTGTGGCAGGGCAACTAACCAATCTGGCTTTCGGGAATTTGAAGCAGAAGCTGGAGCAGAGTAGTGGCTTTTGCGCAGCATTACTCGAAAAGTTGCAGACATTTTTTCCCAAAACCCCAAATTACTGCCCGGTTGGATGTAGAGAGGTTGCCGTTTTAAAACCGGCAAAACAATCTCAGCCGGGGTAGATAAGATTTTTTTCTAAAAAAGTCAAGTTTTTTAGGGAATTTGAAACTTTTTTTGAAAAAAAAGCGTATTGAAATTGTACTTTGACCAATGTTAAAATCCCTGAAATTATGCGTCAGTTAAAAATTACTAATAAAATTACTGCCAGGGAGAGTCTGGCTCTTGATAAATACCTTAATGACATCGGTAAGATACCCATGCTAACGGCTGAGGAGGAAGCGGAGCTGGCACGTCGGATACGACAAGGTGATCAGGAGGCACTCAATAAATTGACCCGGGCCAATCTTCGGTTTGTAGTTTCCGTAGCCAAGCAATATCAAAACCAGGGCCTTTCTCTCAGCGACCTTATTAACGAAGGAAATTTCGGGCTCATGAAGGCGGCTAAGCGCTTTGACGAGACCAAAGGGTTTAAGTTTATTTCCTATGCCGTTTGGTGGATTCGGCAATCCATCCTTCAATCGATCGTGGAGTATTCCCGTATTGTGCGCCTGCCCCTCAATAAGGTGGGGTCCTACAATAAGGTGAATGAAGCTTATCTTTCCTTTGTCCAGGAGTTCGAACGTGAACCGACCAATGAAGAACTGGCAGATCTGCTGGATATGAATGAAAAAGAGGTCGTCAATATGCTGAAAGGCAACGGCCGCCACCTTTCTGTAGATGCTCCCTTGAGTGGGGAAGATGGAGATTCCACCATGCTGGACGTTATCTCTTCAGAGGAAGATATGCCCCCCGATGGGCGTTTGATGGAGCAATCACTGGTAGAAGAAGTTGCCCAGGGGCTTTCTATACTTTCCGCCAGGGAGGTAGAGGTACTATCGGCCTATTATGGCCTGAATGGTAAAAAACCCTTAACACTGGAGGAAATTGGCGAGTTGTATAACTTGACGCGTGAACGGGTTCGCCAGATCAAGGAGCGTGCTATTCGCCGTCTTCGGAAATCCTACAATCGCAATGCGCTTAAATCCTATTTGGGATAGTTTACAAGCAGGGGACTAAACTACCAGAAAAAATGATCATCGGCATTGCGCAACTTTAGTGCAATGCCGATTTGTTTAAATTTACCCATAGGTTTTGCTGTAATCTATACCGGTATGAAAGGAAAATTGTGGTTCATTTTATTGTTGGTGGCTTTTTGGGCTTGTAATGCTGAAAAAGGCAGGGAAACCAACGCTAGCTCCTCTACTGAGGAAACACCAACTGAAGTAATTCCTTTTACAGTTGGGGTGGACCGACTCCGATTCCGACAAGCCCCCGGTACAGATGCTGAGATCATCAGTGAACTGGGACAGGGGGTGAAGGTGAGCTTTGCCGACAGCATATCTACTTTCATCACTTCCGTTACCCTCAGGGGGATAGATTATAACGACCCCTGGGTGCGAGTGAAGACCGCAGCCGGAAAAACCGGATGGGTTTACGGAGGTGCACTCCAGTTCGACCCTGAGCTCAATGCACCAGTGATCCGGCATTTAATGAAGACCAGGCTTATAGCATTTTTTGGTGCTGACCACTTTAGCATGTTGCAACGGGCCCGGCAAAACTGGGGTACTGCAAGCGATAGCGAAAGCCTGGCTGCTCAATACGCTTCGAATATGGCCATACGGGATACCCTATCCGATTCCCTGCTGGAGCAAACAGAAAGCCCGGATGCTTACCAGTTGCAGGCCGATTTGAACTGGTTGAATCACGTATTACCGGGGTTCACCGCTAGGCTAGTCGCTGAAGGCACCATATACCAGCTTTTTGCAGATTACAGGCAATGGTACGATCTGGCCACTCAAACCCCCGAGTTGGACGACGATGCTTTTTTCGAACTTTGTTTTTCGATCTACCCGCTCGACAGCACGGAGCATTTGTTTGAAGGGTGGTTTGCCCAAAACTGGGATTACGGTGGGCATTCCCTGCTTGGACAGGGCATCCACCAGTCCATTCTCGATCAAATGCAGGAACTGACTCGCCAGACTTCCCACTGGGACCCCTTTATCAATAGCTTTAAAGCTCGTCTATTTAAGGATATGACCGAAAGTTGGGTAACCTACTGGGAGCCCTCCGCTTCAATTCGAAAGGAGCTGGATCAGATTATTCAGGCAAATTATGATATTTTTACCCCTGAAGAGAAAGATGCTTTGATTGCCAGGCGTAAAGCCTTCGACGATCCCAAGGCAAATAATATTCAGGTAAACCAGAAATTTTAGCAATTCGCAATGGGAGTACTAGCATTATCAGCCATATTAGTTGCAGGAGCGGGTTTTTATTTGTTCTCGCGTTCCTATCCTAACTATAAGCCGGGATCCAATAAAATCGAAAAAGATATTGTGGAATTGAGGAATAATGTCCTCTCAGCACTCAATACCGACCTGGCACCGCTTAATTCAAATGATCTGGAGAACCTTTCCTGCAGGGTTTCCAACAGCAGCACCCGCAGCCGGTTTACCAAAAACTTCTGGGGAACCCTGGTCTCTATCTTCCAGGAACCCATGGTAGATTTTCACCTTCGTCAGTACCTTTCCAATAAAAAGGATGTCTTGATCTTCGCCAGGACGGAGGCGCATGAATTTACCTTCTGGACAACCGGCGGCCAGACCCAAATGACCGTCGATAAACATGCCATGGGAATGTATGACCGAAAAACCGGGGTACTACTTGGTGCTCGCAGTAAAGGTCAAATCGCAGAATTAAGTAAGAACAAATCAGAAGGTATGCCGCTTTATATTCAGGGGGTTGAAGTGGCTAACCTCAACAAAAAGTTGGCAAATACGGGCAACTCTCCCATTTCCCAGCGCGTCTTTATTTACGCAAAAAGTGACCTGGGTAAGGAGGAAGAAGCGATCGTGACCGCTATTGCTATTTTTGAAGTGATCATGGCAGCCTATGAAACTAAATAGGAGGTTACTTCCTTCACCCAATTCTTCCATAAACCAAACACAGCTATTTGACTATGAAAAAGTTGTTCATTTTCAATGCTATTCTAGTTGCTGCCTGTGCTCTGCAGGCCCAACAAGGTGATCCAATGCCTGTAGATCCGGAGCAACAATTCAAAGAAGATACGGAGCGTATGTTCAAAAGCTTTGGGTTTGAATTTAACTTTGACGGCGATCATTTTACAAGGGATACCGTTATAATCCGTCAATGGGGCGATACCAGTCTGATGCCCCAATTTTTCAACGGCAATCTAGAGGATTTTCTGGGCGGAGACATGCGTAAGCTGATGGAAGAATTTATGCAAAACCCTTTTCGTGGCTTTTCGGATGGAGGATTTGAAGAGTTTTTTCAGACTAATCCTTTCGAAAATGGTAGTGGCTTTTTCTTCGACCTGAAAGAGTTCTTTCCCGATTCGCTCCTGGTACTTCCTCCGGGAGAACCACTGGTTCCCGTTGAGCCAAAGCAAAAGAAAAAACGAAAGACCTATATCCTCTAGGGGCAATTTGCCCTTTCAAAAAAGGTGCCTTAAAGCCCGGAATCGCTTTATGGCACCTTTTTTCTACCCTTCAATTTTTTAACGAAATTTATCAGATTGTTTTTACCTTCACCCATCTACCTAAGCCGCAAGAACCATTTGGCCAATTAATTGTTTAGTTGCCAATTATTGATATCGCTCTAGATAAGAGGGCCATTCAGCTCAATAAAGTTAAAGCACTACTGAAAATTCGGGAGCATGGATTTACCCAAGAAAGTCAACTTAATTATATACCGATTCCGGGAGAAAGGATTGGAGATCTTCCTGGAAAATTCGGAAAAAGCCGGAACCTGGTCTATTCCTCAGGGGCCCTATGCAGAAAAGTCCGGAACCCAACCTATGGAGGAGGATCGTCTGATCGAACTGGACCCGGTACAGCAGGCGAATGGCGAAACCGAAGGAGCCTGGGCAGTGGAAGGGGACTGGCACGATATCCCTTCCCTGAAAACCATGCTCTACGAGGATGCCGTTTTCCTGAAAGACAAACTAAAGGAAATGAACGGAGGTATGTATTTTGCGGTAGTAGAAGCGGTCAAAAAGGTAATGCCACATCAATATAAATTCCTGAAAGAACTCAAAGATATTCTGGTCGATCGAAACTCGGTTAAGGATCTATAGTTAAATACCGACCTGAACTTTCCAAAGCCCGGCATAAACTGCCCCTTCTTTAACCAGCTCTTCGTGCCGGCCCTCTTCTGCGATGCTGCCGTTTTCCAGAACGACGATCTGGTCTGCTTGGCGAATAGTAGAAAGCCGATGGGCGATGATAACGGCGGTCTTACCCTTGGTGAGTTCTCGCAGATTGTGTTGAATAGCCCGCTCTGTCTCTGTATCTACTGCACTGGTGGCTTCATCGAGGATAATAATCGGGGCATCCTTCACAATTGCCCTGGCAATACTAAGCCTTTGGCGCTGTCCGCCGGATAATTTAATTCCCCGCTCTCCAACAATGGTGTCGTATCCCTGTGGGAGGGAAATGATAAAGTCGTGTAATTCGGCCCGTTTGGCAGCCTGTTCTATTTCCCCCTGACTTGCCTGGGGTTTCCCGTAAGCAATATTGTCCCGTAAATTTCCATGAAAAAGATAAACATCCTGGCTGACCAGGGCCATCTGTCGTCTTAAGTCCGAAACGCGCAGATCCCGAAGGTCAATTCCTCCAATGCGAATGACGCCTTCCTGCAGGTCGTATAAGCGCAATAACAGTTTGATAAGGGTGGTCTTGCCACTCCCGGTCGGACCGGCAATGCCTACCGTATTACCCGCGGGCACTTTTAGGCTGATTCCCTTCAGAACAGCTTGGTCCTTCTGGTAACCAAAGGTGACATTCTCTAACTCCAGATCGGCGGCCTTCGGCGGCAACTCCCGGGGATGTAAGGGGTCCTGGATGCTGTTTTTACTATCGAGCAAGGTGAAAATCCGTCTTGCGGCGGCCCGTGCTCTTTCGAACTCATCAAACACCACTCCAAGGCGTGTTACGGGCCAAAGGAGGCGTTGGATCATCATGGCGAAGAAAGCCAGCCCCCCGACCGTAAAACGGTCAGGTTCAAAGATCACCCAGTAGGCACCCAGTAGCAGTGTCCCGGCAAATCCCAGGGCAATGAGCATCCGAATGAGGGGAACATATACAGAGCTCCAACGGATGGCCTGGTAATTGGCGTTCCGGTATGCCTCAGAGACCGCATTTACTCTTTCGGCTTCGTAAGGCTCTGCAGTGAAGCTTTTAATGACCATAATGCCTGAGATATTGTTCTCCAGGCGGGCACCGAGCTCACCTACTCCTTCGCGGATATCGCGGTAGAAGGGGGCCACCCTTTTTTGATAGTACAGGCTTCCAGCAATGATAAAGGGTATGGGCAACATACCAATAGTTCCTAAAAGGAGGTCGACCTGCAAAAGGGACCAGCCGGCTACCAACAACAAGGTCAACAACTGGATGATCTCATTGAAAGACCCGTTGAGAAAGCGTTCCAGTTGATTAATGTCATCATTCAGGATAGCCATCAGGTTCCCGGTGCGCTGTCCTTCAAAATAGGCAATCTCCCGGTCTTGCATACACCGGTAAGCATCATTTCTAAGGTCGTGTTGGACATCCTGTGCCAGGCGCATATACCCCTTTTTAAAAAGCCATTCGAAAAGGCTTTCTCCGGCGAAAACAACTATAGTTAAACCAGCCAGGAAAACGGCAATACTCCAGGGTTCGCTCAGGCCCAGCTGCTCTTGTATCCATGCGGGGGTGTTACCGCTAAGGCTGTCGATCAGCCAGGCGGTAAGAAAGGGGGGCATCAGGTCAAAGACCTTATTGATGACGCTTGAAGCCGTTGCGTTTGTCAAACGACCCTGATAGTTTTTCAGGTAGGTGAACAGGCGGCGCATGGGCCGATCAGATGATTGGGCTATTTTCATGTCTTTATTCTACCTCTTCTTCCAGTTCGAAAGTTTGCGCCCGGCACCAGGCCCGGAAATCCTTCATGACCAGGCGGCATTGCTCCAGGCTTTCCTCCTGCACCCCCCCTAAGTTTTGCAGGTGTTCCCGAAAGGTTGAGGATTGCAACAAGGCGATCCCGGCTTCCTGTTTACGCTGGCTTAAGATCAGACCCGCTCTGCTGGGGTCCACCAGCTTTTGTTTAGCCCAGCGATAATAATCTGGTCCTGTATCTAAAAGGTTTTGAATGTGTTCGGCTCGTTGTTCTTTATTTCCTTCACCCTTCGAAATCGCGGCCTGGAGGTGCCCACCGAGATGATAAATTGCAGGGTCGGTTTGTTGCCTGTACAAGAGTTGTGCCTGCTTCCGGGTAGTGTTGTACAGCCGGTTTTTTCTAATCTTCTGCTTCTGAGAAAGTCGTGCTTCCGGTAATGCACTGATCTGAATTAGCAAAGATTCGAGTAATTCGATCTGACGATGTAAGTCTGCCGGTTCCATGGTTTCGAGGGGTAGTGAGGAGGGGCGTTCAATCAGGGATGCTTTCCGCTCCAGTTGTTGGAGCTTTTGCTCAGGGGTACAGGCCGTCAAGAGGAGTAAAAAGAACAGGAGTCGCCCCTTCATACATTACCCGATTTTCTTTGGCGAACCGCTATCAAGGTCAGGCAAATGGCAAGTTGTTCCTCATGACTGAGTTTGGAGTTGTCCAATAGAACGGCATCCGGTGCTTTTACCAAGGGGCTGTGAGAACGCGTGGAGTCGATGTAATCTCGTTGATAGAGATTGCGCCGTACCTGAACTCTGCTTACATCCAGACCTCGCAGATAAAGTTCCCGAAAGCGGCGTTCCACGCGCACTTCCATTTCTGCGGTAAGAAAGATCTTGACGGCAGCATGGGGAAAAACGACTGTACCGATATCCCGTCCATCCATGGTGACCTGCCCCTGGCCTGCCAGTGCACGTTGTTGTTGTACCAGATGGCGACGTACCTCTGGGATGGTTGCTACCGGGCTCACGGCCTGGCTGATGCGCAGGCTTCGGATCTCTTGTTCTACTACCTGCCCGTTTAATCGGGTACAATAGCGATTTTCAGCATCCCGGATAAAGTCAATGTGCAAATGCGGCAACTCTTTTGCTACCGCTTCGTGATCCGTTGTGGGAATTTCCTGCTGGAGTACATGAAGGGTGACCGCCCGATACATTGCACCAGAGTCAATATAGGTGTAGGAGAGGACGTCTGCTAATGCTTTGGCCAAAGTGCTCTTACCACAGGAGGAATGTCCGTCAACGGCAATAATCATCAATATTCATCTTCATTAAACAGGAAGTCGTCCTTACGGGGATAATCCGGCCATATGTCCTCGATCCCTTCATATACTTCCCCTTCATCTTCCATTTCTTGTAGGTTTTCAATTACCTCCAAGGGTGCACCCGAACGGATGGCGTAATCAATTAGTTCATCTCTGGTGGCGGGCCAGGGAGCATCCTCCAGATGATAAGCAAGTTCCAAAGTCCAATACATAGGGCTTTTTTGTAATTTTAAGTTGGATCAAATAATCGGGTAACGCACACAGCGGGAAAGTTGTCTTTGATACCCAATAAAATTTCGGTAGCTAATAAAGGTTTATTTATCAATCAGGCAAGTGTTGAGGAAATATTTTTTTCAAATTCCATTATTTCTTTAAAACCAAACCCCGATGACCTCATAGGGTTGACCCTGGTAATCCGCAGGTATAAAGCCTATCTCTGTGGAGTTGACAGGGCCTGTTGGGTCGCAAATATAGTAATCCCGGCCCCGATATCGAATAGGATCCCCAGCCATATCAGGAAGTGCAACTCCAATGGTCAGGTGATCAGGAAATGCGACAATGATCATGGGAAGCCCAATTAGTTCCTTGGCCAGGGCAAAAAACAGGGCTGAACGGTCTTCACAGTCGGAATAAGGATAAAAGAAGACCTCTTCAGGAATCATGGGTTTACTTTGGCCAAAGTAAAACTGATCTTCCTGGTAGGAAAAGCCGGTGCGGGTAAGGGAAGCAAGGAACCTCAATTTATCGATAGTGGAAAAGGCTTCCAATTCCTTGCGAAGCTTTGGCAAGAGGGAATTACTCAAATGCAGGCTAAGGGGCGTTTGTATGTATTCTTTTTCTCCGATCAGTGGGTAATCGCGCATGAGCTCCACCAGGGTCCGGTCGATCTGAAGTTCGTAGGCGAAGTGGGTGCGACCCACGTAGAATTCAAAAACCCGATCCTCAGGGAATGGCTTTAGCTTAGGCATAGGGTTGAGCCTAAAGGAAAAAGGCCGGCCTCCCGGAAGCGGCCGGTAATCAAGGATGTAAATTGCCGATTGGTCAGCAACATTCTTTCGAAGAATGGCACTTACGTTGACAAAGTTCCGATCATTCTCGGTGATAAAGGGCGCTTCAAAAATTTCCTCTGTAGTGTACAGGTAAACGGATATTTCTTCTTCCTGAAAGGCAAGTCGGGTATCGTATCCTGATTCTTCGAGGAAATACCAGAACAACATCTCTCGTTGCCGCTGGGCTTCAGCAGGCAGGATCTGTTTAAGGCTTTTATAGATCAGCTGTGCATATAGCCAATCATTGAGGGCGAACTCTTTTTGATAGGCCTGAAGGGACAGCAGCAATTGCTCGTATCCGGCCCGGTCAATCTGCCGATAAAACCGAACGAGGTCCTGGGCGTCCGTTCTTGGTGCAGGAAGCTCCCGGAGCTCAGGGTGGAACCGCAGGCTTAATTGCTCAGAGTAGAATTGAACGATTACCGATTCCGAACGGGCTTTTCCCAGGAGTAGCCCCAGCATCAAGACCAACAACGAGAGTGCTCGCAACATAATCCTGCTTTTGAAAGAATAGTCGTAGTGCTAAAGGATCAGCATGGCATCTCCATAACTAAAGAACCGGTACTCCTCTTTTATGGCGGTTTGGTAGGCTTCATGGATCAGTTCCTGAGAACCGAAAGCACAAACCATAATAAATAAACTAGATTTGGGCAGGTGAAAGTTGGTTACCATCGAATCTGCTATGGAAAATTCAAAGGGGGGATAAATGAATTTATTGGTCCACCCCTCAGCTGTTTTGAGCAGGGCTTCCGCCGATACGGCTGATTCGATAGCCCGCATAGTTGTGGTCCCTACGGCACAAACCTTCTGGTTATTTAGCTTGGCTTTATTGGCCTGGTCTACCGCATGTTGTTGTATCCGAAAATATTCGGCATCCATTTTATGTTTCGAAAGGTCTTCTACGTCGATATCCCGGAAGGTTCCCAGCCCAATGTGGAGGGTGAGTTCTGCAAAGCGTATGCCTTCGATCTCCAGGCGCTTCATCAACTCCAGGCTGTAATGCAAGCCAGCAGTGGGGGCGGCTACAGCCCCCAGTTCTTTGGCGAAGATGGTCTGGTAGCGCTCCACATCCATACTTTCGGCCGGGCGGCCTAGCTCTTTGGGCAGGGGGGTATGCCCCAGGGTATTAAGTTCCTTCTGGAACTCCTCATCGGGACCTTCGTAAAGGAAGCGGATCGTCCGACCCCGGGAGGTGGTGTTATCCACTACTTCCGCCACGAGCACGTCGTTATCATTCTCATCACTGAAATAGAGTTTGTTACCGACCCTGATCTTACGGGCAGGATCAACGAGAACATCCCAAAGACGGGATTCGGAATTGAGTTCGCGAAGGAGGAATACTTCGATATTGGCACCCGTTTTCTCCTTGCGGCCATATAGCCTGGCGGGGAAAACCTTGGTGTTGTTAAAGATCATAGTATCGCCTTCTCCAAAATAGTCCAGAATATCCCGAAAGGTTTTGTGCTCTATTTTTCCGCTATCCCGATGCACCACCATTAGCCGGGACCCGTCCCGCTCTTTAGCTGGGTATTTAGCAATTAATTTTTGGGGGAGGTTAAAGGAGAACTGAGAAAGCTTGGTTCGCATTATTTGGATAAAATTAAATTCGAACTTGAAAGATCAGGCAAAGATAAGTATAGTTGTTAGATTTTTATCCTGTGTAGACGGAATCCGCGCTTTAATCGATTCCTTTCAGGAGTTTGGGAGCTAAGTTGTACCTTCCCTTTTAAATACACATTCACCTACGCTTATGGGCTCTTTTTGGAAGATCATTTATGAAAGTATTATTCAGGCAGGCCAGCAACTTTGGGGAAACCGCCTGAGAACTTTCCTTTCCCTGCTGGGAATAACCATTGGTATTTTCTGTATCATCGGCGTACTTTCTGCGGTGGATTCGCTCGAAGATAATATACAGGGAAGCCTGGCTAAACTGGGTGACGATGTGGTTTATATCCAGAAATTTTCCTGGGCCTCTGACCCCAATCAAAACTGGTGGCGCTATGTTAAGCGACCCAATGTCAACTACGAAGACTACGAGTCTATTAAGAAACGCTCCGATTTTGCCGAAATTGTCGGATACTGGACGGGGATCGGTCAGCGTACAGTCAAGTATCGTTCTAATTCAGTGGAAGGCTCTTACCTGTTTACCCAAACCTATGAGGTTGCGGAATTACTTTCAACAGAGATCGAAAGAGGACGGTATTTCACCCCTTCAGAGTATGCTTTAGGGGCCAATAAGTGTATCATTGGGGCAGAAGTGGCAGAAAACCTTTTTGGTTCAATCGATCCCCTGGGTAAAGAGATCAAGGTGGCCGGACATAAATTAGAGGTGATCGGGGTCGTCAAAAAATCAGGAGATGATATTCTTCAGGTTAGCAATTTTGACCCGGTAGTTATGGTCGGCTTTGAGTTGGGTCGAAAGATGGCTAACCTCAATCGAAAGGCGGGTAGCTTTGATTCGACTATCGGGGTAAAACCCAAAGCGGGCATTCCGGTGGAAGAGTTGAAAGGGGAAGTAACCGGTATCCTGCGTGCGAACAGAAGGATCAGCCCATTGGAAGAAGATAATTTCTCGCTCAATCAGTTATCTATTTTGAGCAATGTACTTTCCAGTTTTTTCAATGTATTGAATTTACTGGGCCTGGTAATTGGGGCCTTCGCCATTTTTGTGGGTATGTTCAGTGTAGCCAATATTATGTTCGTCTCGGTCAAAGAGCGTACCCGAATTATAGGGGTGAAAAAGGCCATAGGGGCCAAGCGCTGGGTAATCCTTGCGGAGTTTCTGATCGAATCGGTGATCTTGTGTATCCTGGGTGGTATAGTGGGCTTGCTGCTGATCCTGGTCATCCTTAGCATTCTAACCCAGGCGATCGATTTCGATCTGCACCTGTCCTGGTCTAATGTCGTGTTCGGCTTGAGTCTTTCAGCTATAATTGGCGTAATTGCAGGTATGATACCGGCAACACAGGCCTCGGGAATGGATCCTGTGGAAGCCATGCGGAAATAGGCAATTTTAACATCCTACCATATATTTAGTTCTCTACTTTTTCCGTTCTTTAAGGAGAATTTTTGGTTCCTTGCTTTAGCCATTACAAAAGCAGGAAGGAGTTCTTGGTTCACCTTTCGGGAGTTGAATCCCACGCCAGATTTGCAATTTAATCACCATCGGTCGTTCTAGCCGGTAGGTTTCCCAATTATCCTGAGGCTAATGGAAATGGGTGAGGGTATTGGTTGTTCGTCAAATTCTCGTTTACCCGTATTAGGTATGTGTGTTTCGCTTTCTCGGTAAACCCTACCCTTCGCTAAAAAAGAAATACATCTTAAAATAATTTTAAGATTTTGACATTTAGTAAGGGGTTTCAATCTGGGCGAAAGTTCTAACTTCGCCTCGATTTTACTCTTTCGAATGGTTTTAGTCTTTGCATTTTCGAAAAAAAATTCGACTTTTTGAGCGGTTTATTTCAGAAAGAAAGCTGGACAACCGGCTCCCAAAAACTTGTCCCATGACCGGAATCCGTTTACTCCTGTTGTTGTTGCTGACTACAGTCTCCCTTCGGGCACAGCAGCTTTCCCTTTTTACCCAGTATCGCGAGAACATGGTTACCATCAACCCTGCTGCGGTAGAGGCTGATTTTCTGGCTTTCGGTCAGAACCTCACCTTTGGAGGTTCCTACCGTACCCAATGGGTCGGGATCGAAGGGAGTCCCACCACGCAGGTGTTGCGTGGGTCTTACCTGGCTGCCGATATGAGCGGGGTGGCCCTGCAATTTGGCGGCCATTTAATCAATGATGTTACAGGCCCTACGGGATTTACCGGTTTGTACGGGCGCTTTTCCGGTATTTTAACGGATGATCCGGAGTATGGAGGTCTGGCAGTTGGGATTAGTGCAGGCTTTGTACAATACCGCGTTAAGACTACTGACCTGGTTTTTTATGAGGGTGCCGATAATGCGGGTGCAATGGACCGCAACCAGTGGTTCCCCGATGTAGGGGTGGGTATCTTTTTCTATCAATCAGTAGGGGGCCGCTTTTCGGAAGGGGATTATATTTACGGAGGCATTTCCGTACCCCAGGTGGCAGGTCTGGATCTCACCTTTGCTGCAGACACGGAAGATGGAACAGAATTTGCCATGCAGCGGGTACGGCACTTCTATGGTAACCTCGGATTCTATAAATTTTTTGGTAACGATAGCTTCCTGGAACCTTCTGTTTGGGTGAAAGCGGTGCCTAATGCCCCCATCAACGTGGATGTAAATCTTCGTTATCAACTACCCGCAGCACTTTGGGTAGGTGCCGGAGGATCCTCAGCCGGGACGGTCCACCTGGAAACGGGCTTTAATTTAGGAGAAGGGGGATACAGTAACCTCTTTAAGATCGGTTATGGTTTTGATTACTCCTTTAGTTCATTCGGGCCCTCTACAGGTGCAACACATGAACTGAATCTGACCTATTCTATTTTCCGGTAAGGAAGTCACAAACCTCCGGGTCGGTAACGATCCGGTTTTATTTATTCGACTCACATAATAATGGTGCATACAAACATATATCCCAAATCTGATTCTCCCATGAAAAAGTTACTCCTCCTGTCAGCCTTCCTCTTAGGTGGTGCACTGGCGGCGGTGGCCCAACCATCTCTGTTTATCAGTTCGGAAACCCCCTGTGATGATGGCAATGAGTCTTTTTGTTCACAGGTGACGGTAGCCGATTTTACCTCCATTAGCAGATTGAGGTTCTGGCTGCGATGGGATCCATCGGTAATTCAATATGAGCAGGTCACGGGCTTTGGACTCACCAATATGACAGGAGCCGATTTTGATGAAAGCATGGTCAATGAGGGCCTACTTTTAGTGGAATGGCAATACGCTGAAATTGTCTGTGAACCCGGGAATGATGGATCTGAACAGAAGGAAGACGGGCAGGTGATATTTGAAGTGTGCTTCGAAAGTATTTCGACTTATGGTGCCAGTACTACGCTGGAGGTGGTACCCGAAACAGACCCGGAATTGGATTTTGACCCCTTCCCGCATGTTATTGTTGATCGACCTTCGGGGGGTACCTGTCAGAATATTGGGCTAGCAGAGGAATTGATGCAACCTGCCGTTATTTCGACTTGTGTGGATGCCATTTTTTTTACCGCTACGGATGAACAGGGTAACCCGGGAGATCTGGTCTGTGTGGATGTGCTGGCAAGTGGGTTCAATGCCCTGGTCTCGGTGGAGTACTCGCTGTTCTATGACACTTCTCTGCTGGAATTCGTGAATGTCCTTCCCAATGAAGAGATCCCGGAGCTAAGCCTCGCCAATTTCGGTTTGCCGAATAATGGCGCCGTTCCCGAGGGAAGGGTCTTTTTTTCATGGGCATCTTTTGAGAACACAGAAACAGGGGTATCTATACTCGATAGTACCTTGCTTTATCAATTGTGCTTCCGGGTAGTAGGGGAATGTGGTCGAAGGGGCAGTATTTCTTTTTCGGAGAATGTCGAAGTGACCAATGCCGAGGTCGAAGAGCTTAACCTGCCGGTGGTATTAAACGGCAGTGAAGTTTTTTCCGGCCCCTGTGATCCACCCGGGTTGAAAATTGCGGCCAACTGCGGGCCGGAGGTCAACCTCAACGATGAAGTTTGCGTACAGGTCGTCGCCCCCGAAGGAATGGTGAATATTTCAGATCTGGAATTCCTAATGGAGTGGAACCCCCGGATACTGCAGTTCAAAGAGTTCCGGTCGGTTGAAGGGCCGGCACTATTGAATGGTAGTATCAATACAGATAATACGGTAAACGGTATTCTAGGGTTGGAATACAATGCTCCAGGTACAGGCTTATTCATCAATCTGGATCCCGGAGAAACGGTTTTTGAAGTTTGCTTTGATGTGATCGGCCTGGGGGGCAACAGCTTTTTCCGCTTCGATCCCAGCACTGCCCTGGTACGGGAGAACAACGGACCGAATATGGGCTTGGCTCCGGCCAACTGTGAAGTTATGGTCTTTCAACCGGATGGGATACAGATCTTTTTCAATAATGATCAGGCCCCTCCCAGCGACACCGCCTGCGTTGGGGTGAATGTCAGCAACTTCAATGGCATTACCCGTATGGACTTCTCTCTGATCTGGGAAACCGTCAATTTCCAATTTGTGGAAATTAGCAATCTGAACCTGGACGGTTTGAGCCAGGGAGATTTCAACCTGGGTGCGGTAGATGGGGGCCTGCTGACGGTAAATTTTACACCAGCAAGCCCGCTTACCGTGCCGGATGGGACTACTATTTTTGATGTTTGTTACGAGGTGGTGGGAGAGGCTCCATCGGAATTGGTTCCTCCTCAGGAGTTTAATTGTGACAGTATTAGTGTCTCCAACTTTCCCGCTCCAGTTATCAATTCTGAAACCACCGGAACGAATAACCTCCCGCTCACTTCAACCAATGGAGAGATCTGTATTCAAAACCCCGACGGCTTCTTCCTGATCCCCGAGAAAGACAGTGCCTTTATCGGTTTGGAAACCTGCGTTGATTTCAAGGTGGGTGATTTCAATGATATTACCTCTGCCCAATTTACGGTAAACTGGAACCCCTCCAATATCAAATTCACCAGTGTAAGTGGTAATGAGGATCTCGGACTAACAGTAGGAGCAGGTATGGGGAATCTCGATACCGCTTCTGCAAGTGTAGGTATCCTTCGGTTCGACTGGTCAGATCCCGGGAATATGGGTCAAATGCTACCCGACAGTGCTATTTTGTTTTCCATCTGTTACGAGGGCCTGGGGCCTGTCAACACCTGTACTCCCATAAGTATCAATAACGAACCTAATCCATCGGTTACTCTTGGGGACGGAAGTACAGGGAGCGTATTCTTCCGGGAAGGCGAAGTTTGTATTAAAGACCGCTTTATAATAACGGATACCATCATTAGTGCGGTTTCCTGCCCGGATGCCCGGGATGGGACGATTGAGCTTCGGGTAGAAGGGGGGACCGGTCAGGTATTTTTCAACTGGGCGTCATCTCCTCTTCAGACTCAACCCAAGGCCATTCGCTTACCCGTTGGTCGGGTTCCGGTGGTGATATTTGACAGTGCGGTACCTCCGCTTATCCAGCGGGATACTTTTGATATTCCATTAACGGAAGATCTGCCCTTGGCAGATGCCGGGCCGGATCAGGCGCTGGATTGTAATTTACCCTTTCTAAGGGTAAATGGTGAAGCCTCACAGGGGCCCGAATATTCGTATCGCTGGACTACCTCTGACGGGCAGATTTCCGGTTCCACAACAGAGGATTTTGTCCTGGCGGCGGCCTCTGGCACTTATGTTTTTGCAGTGACCAATGACAATACCGGTTGTACTATTCGGGATACGGTCGAATTATTGCCTCCCGACCTGCCTACGGCTGTTGCAGGACCCGATCAAGATTTTGACTGTGCTACTGAATCCCTTATGCTGGCCGGATCGGGCTCAAGCGTAGGAGATACCATCCAGTATTCCTGGTTAGGGTTGAATGGGGGATTTTTGGATCCCGGACAGGACACGCTGATCAATCCTGTCATTACCAGCCCGGGAACTTATATACTCGAAGTGGCTTATTCCACTACAGGATGTAGTTCAACAGATACAGTAGAGATCAATGATGTTCGGGACATTCCCCTGACCGATGCAGGTCCTGATCGGGAGTTAGGTTGTAATGGGAGCTCCGTAACCTTGGATGGTCGTCGGAGTCAGGATCCCGATCGAGATCTGGTATTCACCTGGCGGGACGCCACGGGGATGGTCATCGGAAATGCAGACACGGTAGCGGTGTCCGACTTAGGCTTGTATACTCTGGAGGTGGAGGATTCCTTTGGTTGTGCCGGCCTGGATACGGCTTTGGTACTACCTAGTAATGATTTCCCTGAAGTGAATGCAGGGCCGGATACTTCTATTACCTGCGCTCAGCCAACTGTACAGTTGAACGCCACGGTGAATAATGCTACTGATTTTATTGTCCAATGGAGTTCCCCTGACGGAGGGATGCTGGCTCCAGATACGGTCCTGAATCCGGTCGTAACTGCTGCGGGTACCTTTATCCTGACGGTGACCAACAATGAAACTTCCTGTGTAGCCTCTGATTCAGTGGTGGTCAATGATTTAATCGAGGAGATCAATGTTGATGCAGGGGCGGGAGGTGCCATAACCTGTGATCAGACCAGCGTGCTTCTAAATGCCTCTGGTTTACCTCCCAGTGACACTCTGGAATACACCTGGCGACTTGGGCAGGATGTGATCGCAGTGGATACCCTCCAGGTAGAGGCTTTCAGCCCCGGGCTTTATACGCTGGAAGTATTTAATACCATTAACAGTTGTACCGCCTCGGATACCGTGCGGGTGGCCGATGAATCTCAACTGCCTGAAATCAATACGGTTGGCGTACCTGTTCTTGGTTGTTCTGATGAACAGACGATCATTGAAATTACAATAAGCCCGCAAGGGGCGCCCTATATTATACAATGGAGTGTTCCGGATGGAAGTACCGGAAATATCGTAACCGGAGGAAATACCACCATGCCGACCGTTGATGCTGTTGGGGTTTACGAGGTCGGGGTAACCAATACGGCTACTAACTGCCTGAATACTGCCCAGGTAACTGTCCAGGCCGATACTTTGGCACCCACTGCGGATGCCGGTCCTGATCAGTTGCTAAGTTGCCTGGTGGATACGGTGACCCTTGACGGAAGAGGGTCCTCCAGCGGGCAAAATTTCATCTATCAGTGGTCTGCTGTAGGAGGAGGTTCTACTCCTTTCCCGGTGGATGCCCCCCAGGCTCAGGTAGAGCAGCCGGGGAATTACTTCTTATTGGTAACGGATACCATTAATGGATGTACAGCCGGGGATACGGTGAGTGTATTGATCGATACCATACCGCCAAGTGTATTTATTGCAGAGCCGGACCTGTTGACCTGTACTTCCAGTTTGGTCACCCTGGACGGAAGTGCTTCGAATACGGGAGCTGAGGTGTCTGTTACCTGGACAGGGCTACAAGGCCAACAGGTTGTACCTACCGGAGACCGGTTCATTGTGGAGGTCTCTGCTCCGGGACCTTATGAATTGCGGATTCGCGACCTAGGTACGGGTTGTGAAAATGCAGCTGTAGTGGAAGTATTGACAGATGATTCCGTACCCACTGCGATTGCAGCAACGCCTGCTATTTTATCCTGCCCCGGTACCACTACCACTCTTGATGGCAGTGGTTCCTCTGTGGGGGCGGATATTTCATACAACTGGACCGTGCTTAGCGGTAGTGGTTTAATTCAAAACCCTACAAGCCTTAACCCACAGGTAGATCAGGTAGGCGTTTACCAACTGGAAGTTACGAATGCCACGAACGGTTGCTCAAGCGTGGCTGCGGTAGAGGTTGTTTTAGATCCCACCTTGCCCATCGCATCGGCCGGAAGCGACCAATTTACTTGCGAATCCAGTGCTCAGTTGGAAGCTGTTGCTCCTGCGGATGGATTTACGGGCTTATGGACATCTCTGAGTGGCGCTATCGTTGAAACGCCGGACTTTAGTATTACCCAGGTCACTGGTTTGATAAGCGGGGCAAACCGTTTCGTATGGACGCTGTCCAGTTCTACCTGTGCTAACTTCAGTGCAGATACGGTGGCGGTTACCCGGGAAACAGCGCCTATTGCGAATAACGATAATACTACTGTATCTACCGGTCAGAACAGCATTCAGATTAATGTTATCGCGAATGACCAGTTAAACACGAATGGAGGTTTCAATTTGACGATCACCCGTCAACCCGGATTGGGAACCATTGATACTGTCCTGAACGGCACGGTTTCCTACCGCATTGCTGATGGGCTTTTTGGAGAAGATAATTTCACCTACCAGATCTGTAATAATAATTGTCCAACCCTTTGTGATACCGCCCTTGTCAATATCGCTATCCCAGTGGATCCCGATTTTGAACCGGATCCGGAGGTCAATGCGATCACGCCAAACGGAGACGGAGTGAACGACCGCCTTACCTTTAATGTGTTAGAGGATTTTCCCAGTTTCCAGGAAGGAAATGAACTGATCATTTTTAACCGCTGGGGAGATATTGTCTTCGAAGCCGCTCCTTATCAGAATGGTACCTGGGAAGGTACTACCGATGGTGGGCAGATGCTACCTGAAGGAACTTATTATTACGTACTTCGATTAGATATTCCCAATGGTAAGATCGAACGCGGGAATATTACTATTCTGAGGTAGGTGATAAAAGGAGAGGGGGCTTGTGAGGATATCCCAAACCTCTTCCCCTTCTTGACAGGAAATAAAAAAAGTTGTTCTAATATAATTTTCCGGGAAGCTTTGTTCTTCAGGAAATTGTATCAGAACAACCAACCTAATTAATTTAAGGTCCTCAAAATTTTTCTTTGAGGTAAATTGAAGGCTTCCAAAAGGAAGCCTTTCCAGTTTAATTCAAGCGCTCGTAAATACCGGCAATTCCCTGGCCGCCGCCAACGCAGGCAGTTACCATTCCATATTTTTGATCCCGCCGACGCATTTCATTGAACAATTGCGTGGACAATTTGGCACCGGTGCATCCCAGGGGGTGGCCCAGGGCGATAGCACCTCCGTTCACATTGACTATTTCCGGGTTTAGCCCTGCTTCCTGTATGACTGCCAAGGATTGTGTGGCAAAAGCCTCGTTGAGTTCGATCTGCTCGATCTGATCCAGGCTCATACCGGCTTGTTTCAGCGCTTTAGGGATGGCTGCAACGGGGCCGATGCCCATGTGAAGGGGATCAACACCTGCTACAGCGCAGGCTGCAAGGCGGGCAATGGGTTGGAGGTTAAGTTGTTTTACCATTTTTTCACTTACTACCAGCACAAAAGCTGCTCCGTCAGAGGTCTGGGAAGAGTTACCGGCGGTTACCACACCTCCTTGAGCGAAAACAGGGCGTAATTTCGCCAGGACTTCCATTTTTGTATCACGGCGTACGCCCTCATCCGTATCCACGATATGTTCAGCTTCCTGGCGTTTATTGTTTTTTACGAATACCTCCTTTACACTTACCGGGACGATCTCCTCTTTGAACTTACCCCCGTCAATGGCGGCCGCTGCCTTTCTATGGCTATGGAAAGCGAACTCATCAGCCGCTTCCCGGCTGATGTTATACTTCTTGGCGACAGCTTCAGCGGTAATACCCATGCTCACCAGGTAATCCGGCGTTTCACTGGCGACCTTGTAACTTGGAGCTAGTTTGTATCCGGTCATTGGGATCATGCTCATATTTTCCGTTCCTCCTGCAAGGTAGATATGTCCCATGCCCGCTTTGATCTTTGCTGTAGCAATGGAAATGGTTTCCAGGCCCGAAGCACAATAGCGGTTCACTGTTACCCCCGGCACTTCTTTACCCAGCGCCCGGAGTGAGATCTGTCTTCCGATCTGGAAGCCCTGTTCTCCTTCCGGGTTAGCACAACCCACGATGACGTCATCCACTAGTTGAGGATCTACTTCCGGAACCTGCGCCATTAAATATTTGACAATATCAACGGCCAGATCATCCGAGCGGTAATTGCGGAATCCCCCCTTATTGGCTTTCCCAACAGCAGAGCGGTAGGCTTTTACTATGTATGCATCCATTTTATTTTAATTTTTTCGTTTGATGTACCTATTATTTATTCCTGAAGTGTATTCAGTACTTAGCAAAAAATACTTGTCATCAAATTCTTGGTAGATAAACCATGTTTAATGCCAGGCTTACTCAAATAGTATTGGTTTCAAACCTTTAGTCATTCGATTCAAGTCTCCAAATTTTTTCAAGGGTTCATCGAATGAGGCCTGGGAGTTATAACCTTAGCGATAAGGAAGTAAAAGTTGGCATTCAACTCGTCTAGTACCAGTTACTTCCAGGTTTAATTCCTAAGCGGCTTATTCGTTTGCAGCATATGCTGGATACGCTCGAGGGTCTTCTTCTCTCCACAAAGGCTGAGGAAATTCTCCCGTTCTAGATCCAGTAAGTACTGCTCGGAAACCTGTTGCGGGCCGGTAAGGTCTCCACCGCAAAGCACCTGAGCGACCTTGTGCGCTATTTTAATGTCGTGTTCAGAGGCGTAGTTACCCAGTTGCAGTTCGTTTGCTGCTGTGTACAAGGCGGCCAAGCCCGTACGCCCCAAAACGTATACATCCTCCCGGTGTAAAGGCTGGGTGTAGTTTTCAGAAAGTTCAATGACCTTGTCCTTTGCTTCTGCGATAGCTCGCTGAGTATTGACGATAACCTGGTCTCGCCCGGGAAGAAGGTAAGCGTGTTTAAAGGCTTCGTGTGCCGAAGTAGCTACCGAGGCAAGGGCTATCGTTTTGAACCGTTCGATCAGGGTGGGGATCATTACCTCACCCTCCTTAAAACTGTCTGAAGCGCGTACCGCAAACTCCTTCGTGCCGCCTCCACCGGGTATCACTCCGATCCCTACTTCCACTAAGCCGATATAGGATTCGGCCGAAGCCATGGCCGCGTCACAGTGCATGATGGTTTCACAGCCTCCACCGAAAACGTAACCCTGGGTAGCAGCTACAACGGGAATAGCGGAGTAGCGGCAGCGCATAGTGGTTTGCTGAAATAGATTGACGGCCATATTCAGCTCTTCAAATTCCTGCTGATAAGCAAGCATGGCGATCATCATTAAATTGGCGCCAACGGAAAAGTTGGTAGCATTGTTCCCAATGACCAGGCCGCGCCAGTCGCCTTCTTCTGCAATTTGGATCGCTTCATTGATGCCTCGCAAAACACCTTCCCCTATGCTGTTGTACGGACTGGTAAATTCAAGGCATAGCACCTGGTCGCCAATATCGTGCAGCAACACCTCGCTGTTTTCAAAAACAGCTTTCTGGTCGCGATAGTTGTCCAGTACGACAAGCTCCTCCGAACCAGGGATAGTTTTATAGCTCTTGCTTTCCAGGTCGTAGTATTTTCGAAGGCCTTCTTCGCGGAGGTAAAACCTATCCTTTCCGTCAGCAAGCATATCTTTTACCCATTGGGCTACGGTTTGCCCCTCGGCTTCAGCCGCGGCAATTCCCTTTTCGATACCAATGGTTTCCCAGTATTCGAAAGGGCCCAATTCCCAGGCGTAACCGGCTTTCATCGCATCATCGATGCTGTAAAGCGAATCGGTGATTTCAGGTATGCGGTTGGAAACATAAGCGAACAAACCGGCCAGTGCTTTGCGGGTGAAAGTACCGCCTTTATCTTCTGCATCGAACAGGTGTTGTATCTTTTTGTCCAGGGCATCGATCTGTTTGGCTGTTTTCAGGCTTCCGATATCCGCCTTTTCGGAAGGGGCATATTCTAATGTTTCCAGGTTGAGGGCCAGTATCTGTTTTTTGCTATTTTCATCCTTAGACTTTTTGTAAAAGCCCTGCCCCGTCTTATTACCCAGGAAGTTGTTGTCCAGGAGAAATTGAAGGTATTTTGGAATGTGAAAGGTGGCAGCCTGTTCATCGTCAGGGCAATTTTCTTTCAGGCCGGTGATCACTTTGGTGGCGGTATCCAGACCAACCAGGTCTCCCAGTCGGAAGGATCCCGTTTTCGGGCGCCCGATAACCGGACCGGTTAGGGCGTCTACCTCTTCGATCTTAAGACCCATATCCGTGGTCAGTTGAAAGACCTTGGCCATGGCATAGATCCCGACGCGGTTCCCGATAAAGCCGGGCGTATCTTTACAAAGTACCGTTTGTTTCCCCAGGTAAATATCACCATAGTGCATGAAAAAATCAACTACCTCCGGGTCGGTATCCGGCGTTGGGATGACTTCAAATAATTGTAAGTAGCGGGGTGGGTTAAAAAAGTGGGTGCCACAAAAATGCTTTCGGAAATCCTCACTGCGGCCAGCTGTCATCAGGTGAATGGGAATCCCGGAAGTATTGGAAGTGACTAGGGTGCCCGGGCGCCGGTATTGATCGACCTTCTCGAAGATCTGCTTTTTGATATCCAGGCGCTCAACTACAACCTCGATCACCCAATCGCATTCTTTGATCTTTTCGAAATCGTCTTCAAAATTCCCCGTTGTGATCCGACTGGCAAAATCCTTGTCGTACAGGGCTGCAGGTTTTGACTTTAAGGCCGCCTTCAAGGCTTCGTTAACGATCCGGTTTCGGGCTGCAGGATTAGGTTTTTCTTCTTCTTTCAGGTCGAAGGGAACAATATCCAACATTAGTACTTCGAGACCTATGTTGGCAAAATGGCAGGCTATACCAGATCCCATAACCCCGGACCCCAGTACCGCCGCTTTTTTAATTCTTCTGCTCATATATGATTTCGGTTTTATGAAAAGGGTGTTTAAAAGATTGCTAGCGAAAATTCGCTAATCAGGACAAAAATACAATTTTCGAATGTAAAACCAAGTAATGCTTGGATTTGCTGGGGAATTATATAATTAATTTTTCTTTAAAGCCTAAAAACCGGATAATGGGATAATTAGCCAGGATGGCTGAGCTATTAACAGGGTGTATTTAAAAAAAAATAAAAAATGGGTAATTAATTTGGGGTTTTTCATCCCCTGACTTATTTTGCGCAAAAATCCACCTAAATTCCCCTATTTTCTTTTTGGAAGATGAATTACTGCAACATAGGTTTGCTTCAGGCCTTTGTTTTTTAATTTGCCTTTCTGCATCAAAAACGTTCACCCACGCTCTCGTTCCGGGAGCGGTTCCCAGTTTTTCAAAGGATCCCGAACCCAGGTTTTTATTGTTTCACCATCCCAATAGGCTAATAACCAGCCTGGGAAAGGAGGTCGTTTCCATGCCATTTTCTCATTTCGATCTATTTGAGATGGGAGCGTTTATGGAGGCTACCCCATACTAAACCACAGCAGCTATGCAGCTTTTTACGGTATCCGGAAGGATTTGGAAAACTATTTTAATCAACTCCGAGGTAATTGTACTGTCCAAACGATCCTATTTGGAAAAAGAAGCCATGGAGCGCTCTATCCAAAATGGGGGAATGGCCGAGGCAGAAGTCCTTTCTTATAAGGATTTGTCTGCTATTCGGCTGGATGCCCACGCGAGGAGCATTACCCTGGAAAAGCATATCGGAAAAACGGGACGGGCCAGCTTTGCTATTGAAATTAAAGAAGCAAAAACGCTGTCGGCTATTCTGGATGCTATTCCGGAAGTAGACCAATTTATCAGCGATGAAAGCTACAGACTTTTGACCATCCTTCCTTCTTCAATCAGGTAGTGAGTTGCCATTTAATTGTTAAGGTATTATATTCGCAGGTTGGCTTAAAAGTCCTGTTCCCAATGAAAATTCGAACCTTAGAGTGGTTACTGCTCGGCCTTGCTGGTGTTGGTACGCTTGTAATATGGCTTGCTCTTTTGAAACTGATAGAACTTTCCCAACCGGTGTTTTACTTTATACTCGGGGCGACTCTGGGGATTTTGTTCTTTTTCGGCCTGCGATATTTTTCATTATTGCGGAGTCGGTAAAGGTTGTTTTAGGGAAGTCCGGCCATGTACTGCCTGAATGAAGGAGCAGGGGTGCCGGCCGGTTGAAGGAGATTCTTTATTTTGGTCGGGAATGCCCAAGTGGAGCCCAATGAATAATCGCCTGCTACTGCTTTTTTTTGGAGTATTGGCTTGTTTCCCTCTTTTCTACAAGTTAGATCAGCCAGTGGTTAAAAACTGGGTTGAGTCACTTTTTGGTATCCGGGTCATGCATTTAGCTATGGAAGGCCGGCTTCTGGAAACCTTTAAAGAGTATCCCCCCTTGAGGCATGATAATTTGAAGCCGCCTTTTACTACATTGCTGCAACTTCCTTTTTGGTTGGCCCTTGCCGAAGCCAATCCTGCGCTGGCTCTACGGCTTCCCATTGCTTTAATAGCCATGGGGTTGGTTTTCAGTTTACGGTGGCTGTCTTTTTAAAGGATCGGCCAATGGAGTTGGGGGATCTTCAGTGCCTTGATCCTGGTGACAAGCCCGGGCTTTAACACCTTTCATGTAGCCCGGACGGGCGATCAGGATGCTGCCCTGGCCGCTTATCTGTTTTGGGGAATGCTGGCATTCGACCGACTTTTATTTGCCAGGCAGGATAAGCAGGGCTTTCAGGCGTTGCTGTTGTTGTGGTTTATGCTTTTGGCCGGGTTTATGACTAAAAGTCTGGCCGGCTTTTTATTCCTTCCCGGTTTTTTGCATATGCCCTCCTGCAGAAACAATGGAGAAAACTTTTGCGAAACCCTCAGGTCTGGATAGCCATTATAGCTTATTTAATGATCATTGTGGGCTATTTCTTTTATATGAAGGCCCAAATGCCGGGCTTTCGGGAGTTGGATGCCCGGAGAGGGTTCGGCCGGTTTAGCCATGCGGTGGATGGGTAGGCCCAACCCTTTCATTTTTACCTTTTTCGACTTTGGGATGATGCCTTCCAACCCTGGGTATTCCTGCTTCCACTGGGGGTTTTTGCTGCTTTTCGAAAGGGCGTACCCGAAGCAATGCAAAGGCTTTTACAACTGAGTTTTTGGTGTAGTCTTTTCTTTTTATTGTTAATCTCCTTTTCGAAAACCAAATTGCCCTGGTACGATAGTGGTCTTTACCCACCTCTTGCCCTTTTGTCCTGTGCCGGCCTGTGGTTAATTTGGGAGCGAATTGCCACTCTTTCGAAACTGCGTTTGAAAAGACCGAACTGGAGAAAAGGGCTGTTCCTTTTATTTTTGGTGTTGATCTTTGCCTGGCCTTACTTTAACCTATTGCAAACCTATCGATCGGTATATTTTGATACCTACCCCGAAAAATATGCCTACATCATGAATCGGGTACACCGGCTCGGGAGTCCCAAGGCTTATTGGGTTTGCGCTTCCAGGACAAGTCCCCAGGCAGCTTTCTACACTGCTTATTACAACAGGTATCACGATTTTGACCTTTCAGGAAGTGCGAAAACTAATGTATTTGAAGCAGGAGCAATCGTTTTGGTGTGTGACCCCAAGCACGAAGAAGCGATACTGGAGAGGTACGACTGCGAGGTCCTGCACGGATATGATGCATGCAAAATGCTGAAAATTACCGCGCTCCATCCTGATTCCATATATTAGCGATTCTTTAATGGCTCTTGTGCCGTTGTATACGAGGCTGCCTGAGTTTTGTTAATTTTAAGATTCGGATAAGAAATTTAAAGGCCCGTACGGGCGTTTGTCAAAAAAGTGGATACTAAAGCCGGCTTTTCTGGTAAATTGAATTCTCTAAATCGTTACCTACATGCACCTGAATTGGATTTTGCTACAAAGTGTCGAGGGATTGGAGCGGGACCCGGAAATGGAATCACAGGGATTGTTCAGCGTTTTGGCAGAAAGCGGGCCACTGGCCTGGTTTATCTACCTGGTGCTGTTTATCCTATCCGTTATTGCCGTTTATATTTTCACAGAGCGCTATGGCGCCATTAAGCGGGCCGGCAAGATCGATGAGCATTTCATGAATAACATTCGGGCAAGTGTAGGCGCTGGTAATATCAACGGGGCCAAGGCCCTTTGCCAGACAACGGATTCTCCCGTTGCGCGCATGGTAGAAAAAGGGATACAGCGCATTGGAAAACCGCTGCGGGATATTGACGCCGCGATAGAGAACGTCGGTAACCTGGAGATCTTTAAACTGGAGAAAAGTCTTTCCACCCTCGCTTCTATTGCCGGAGCAGCACCAATGATCGGCTTCTTTGGCACAGTGACCGGTATGATCCAGGCATTCTATGAGATGTCCACTCAACAAAACGTTACGCCGACACTTTTGGCCGGAGGTATCTACCAGGCCCTGATTACTACTGCCTTTGGGCTCTTTATCGGTATCCTGGCTTTCGTGGGCTACAATATTCTTGTGGCGAATGTCGAAAAGGCCGTCTATAATATGGAGCGTACTACCGTAGAATTTATGGACCTGCTGCAGGAACCATCTGTCTAAGGTTAAATGGGGTATTTTGAAGTGATGGATTAAACATTCCGCAATAAAATTTTAAAAAAGTTGGGTTTAAACCGTCGAAATAAAATCAGTGCCGAATTCAGTATGTCTTCCTTAACGGACATTATTTTCCTGTTGTTGATCTTTTTTATGTTGACTTCAACCCTGGTACGCATTGATGATTTCGAATTGCCCAAATCAGATTCGAAAACGGTGGCGGCTAGTTCCCTCATGGTCTCGATTGACCGGGACGGGCAGTATAAGGTGCAGGGACAAGTTGTACCGCGTTCGGGGGTAGAGCGAGCCATACGCCAGGAAGTGGCCCAGGCAGAGGAGAAGGAAGATTTTACTATTACGATCGTGGCCGAAGTAGGATCAGCTTTCGATCATGTGGTTCGGGTCATGGAAATAGCCGGCAGGTTGCGGATCAAAGCCATCATCGCGACTCAACCTACAGAATAACTCAAAACTAAAAACACAAAGTGGGGCTAAAAAAAAGATCGAAAGTCAGTGCTCAATTCAACATGTCCTCTTTGACAGACATTATATTCCTATTGTTGATCTTTTTCATGTTGACCTCTTCGCTAGTTGCCCCCAACTCTCTGAACCTTAAACTGCCGGGTAGTTCCAACAATCGGCCGGTAATTGAAAACAGGCTCGATCGGGTGCGGATAAGTGCTTCGGGAAATTATTACCTGAATGGAAGGAGGATCAGTGTGGAGGTACTAGAGAAAGAACTGGCCAGCCGGGCTCGAAGAAGCAATCGAAAATACACCTTTGTGATCGAGCCCGATTCCGGAACTGCCACCGAATTTGTTGTTGCCGTGATGGATATTGCTTTGCGGTTGGATCTGAACGGAGTTCTGGCTACTCAAAAAAGTTAATACGACATGGATTCTATATTGTCACCACAGGAAAGAGAAGATAAAAGGAAAGGTCGTATAGCAACGATGATCGTACACGTGGTATTGGTGATCCTGCTTTTCATTCCCTTTTTGAAATACCCGGACCCCCCACCGGGGCAGGAGGGTATTCTGGTCAATTTAGGCCTCCCTGATGTAGGGCAGGGGGAGGAAAACGCGGCTCCAAGTCAGCCCTCCGCTCCTGAAGTACGGGATGAGCCCGAAGTATTGCCCGAAGCCCGGGAGCAACCAAAACCTTCCGAAGTGGAGCCCGCTCTGCAGGAGGAGGTGGTGACCACGGAGGACCCGGAAGCCGAGGCTATTCGAAAAGAGCAGGAAAAAGAACGCCGGGAACGCGAACGCCAGGAGCAATTGGATCGCGAACGCCGGGAAGCTGAAGAAGAAGCTCGCCGACAAGCGGAGGTAGAAGCAAAGCGGAAGGCCGAAGAAGAAGCCCGTAAAAAAGCTGAAGCAGAATCCTTTAAGGATAAGATCGGAGGCCTTTTCGGAGGGGGAGAAGGTAAAGGAAATACCGGAAAGGAAGGCAACCAGGGCGACCCCGAAGGTAACCCGGATGCCGAACGGCTCGAAGGCATCAGTACGGGCTCAGGCACTGTAGGAGGGGGCCTGGGAGGTCGGGGAGTGCAAAATTCTCCTCCTGTGAGCGATAACTCTCAAAACCAGGGAACTGTGGTGGTTTCACTATGCGTTAATGCAGACGGTCAGGTGACCTCTGCAGAATATACCCAGCGTGGATCAACAACGGCGAATGCTACCCTTAAGAAACTGGCCATTGACAATGCCAAAAAATGGCGCTTCACGCCTTCCGATATCGATAAACAATGCGGGACCATCACTTATCGCTTCCGGGTGCAATAGAGCGTTCATTAACAACTTATGCGTTTTTAGTATTCCCGGACTATGTGCGATACTTCTTGCTGATAACCGATGAACTAACCTTCATCAATTATCGCTGCTAATCAGGGGTCAGTTCAGCAATGGAAACATACGATCAAGCTATTTCTTACCTTTTTGAGCGCCTGCCCATGTTTCAACGACAAGGGGGACTTGCCATGAAAAAGGGACTGGATAATATTCTGGCACTTTGCGAAGCACTGGGCAACCCTCACCAGCAATTCCACTCCATTCATATAGGGGGAACGAACGGTAAGGGATCCACGGCCCACCTGATTAGTGCCATTTTACAATCGGCTGGGTATCGTACCGGGCTCTACACTTCTCCTCATTACCGGGATTTCCGGGAGCGTGTCAAGTTGAATGGGCAACTGGTCCCTAAGGAATTTGTTTTGCGCTTTGTGCGGGAAAACCAAGGTCTATTCGAACGAATCCGGCCATCCTATTTCGAAATGACGGTGGCTATGGCCTTTGCCTTTTTTGCAGAAAAGGAAGTAGAGGCAGCGGTGGTTGAAGTTGGGCTGGGAGGGCGACTGGATTCTACCAATATCCTTCAACCTGACTTATGCGTCATTACCAATATTTCCTTCGACCATATGGAGTACCTGGGCAATACGCTGGAAGCGATCGCCGGGGAAAAAGCAGGTATCATCAAGCCCGGTATACCGGTGGTAATAGGGGAAACCCAAGCCGAGACCAAGCAGGTGTTTAAAGAAAAAGCCAGGACGGAGGGAGCGCCTATCTATTTTGCCGATCGGGACTGGGAGGTCATCCCACTGGAAACCGACCCGGAGTTCACCTATTTTCAAGTCAGGCATTATGGAAAAGTCCATTGGGAATGCCTTGCTGCGAACGTACATGGCGACTACCAATCTCGAAACCTTCAAACCGTTTTGGAAGCGGTTCATCGCTTACCTGAAACCTGGAAGGTCACTAAATCCGATATTGGAAAAGGGTTGAAAAAGGTTCGAGAACTAACCAACTTCATAGGCCGTTGGCAGCTCCTGCAGCATAACCCAAAAGTATTGGCTGATAGTGCCCACAATGAAGGAGGGTTAAGGTATTTACAACGGCAATTGCAGGAATTGGAATACGAGCACCTGCATATGGTTTTCGGAATGGTGGCCGATAAGGAAAGGGGGAAGGTTTTCCCCCTATTGCCCAGGGAAGCGACTTATTATTTTGCCAAACCAGATATCCCCAGAGGGCTTGATGCAGAACTATTAGCTACCGAAGCCCATTCAGCCGGGTTACGGGGACGTGCCTACGCAAGTGTATCTGCGGCATTGGAAGCGGCCAAAACAGCGGCTGGTGTGAACGACCTTATCTTTGTGGGAGGATCTATTTTTGTGGTGGCGGAGGTAGTTTGAATTTACCTTCAAAAACATATTCGGCAGGGCCACACAACCAGATATTCGTGAGCAGATCTCCCTGCCGTTCCAGCCGGACTTCCAACTGTCCTCCCTTTGCCTGTATCGGAATGTGCTGGGGGCCTTGTAGATCGTTTTGAATCACATGAGTAATAGCGGCAGCGGTTATTCCTGTTCCACAAGCCAGGGTTTCATCCTCAACTCCACGTTCGTAGGTAGCGATGCGTAAGCCATCGGATAGAGCCTCTACAAAATTCACATTGGTTCCCTGCGCCTTAAAGCGTTCAGCGTTTCGAATGGAGCGCCCCTCTTCAACAACGTCTACTGCCGCCAAACTGGGAACAAACCGCACATAATGCGGAGAACCGGTGTCCAGAAAATAGGCTTTTTCCAGGATTTCAATGCCCTGGATGTCGTGCATTCGGAGTTCAATCCAATTCGGCTGGATGGCCCTGGCCTCATGGGCTCCGTCGGCTGCCCAAAAGGTCGTACGATCCCCGATCAATTCCAGGAAATGGGCAAAGGCAACGATACAACGGCTTCCGTTGCCGCATAGGGTTCCCTCTCTTCCGTCCGCATTGAAATAGACCATTTCAAAATCATAAATCGGGTGGTTTTGCAGAAGAATTAGGCCATCTGCCCCGATCCCGAAACGGCGGTGGCAGAGCTGGGCGACTTTTGATTCTTCCTTTCGTGTCAGATAGGTTGCCTGGCGTTGATCTATGATCACGAAATCGTTGCCGGCACCCTGATATTTGAAAAATGGGATATTACTGGACATTGGGTAGTATGAAATGTGGAATGGTAATAGACTTTGGGCGGCATGGGGTCACCTTAGGTACCTGGCACCTATAGGTGCAAGGCACCAAATAATAGAAAAACCCGATTTTTCAAAATAAAACTTTTCCAAAATCAAGAATAATTCTTTAGTAAACCCTATTCCTGGCTGGCTGGTTTATTGTCTAGCTGTTCCTGTTTGAAAAACGGGTCGGGATCCTCAAAACCTACCGGTACGTCTAAAACAATATGCCGGTAAACCATTATCCCAAGTAAGCCAAGGATGAGCACCAGGCCGATCAGGGACGTACGCCAACCCCAGATGTTCCCGGGGTATTCTTCGATTTGATTTTGACTAAGTTCTTTTAAATACCGAAACATAATTCAATTTGAAATTTCCACAGGTTGATTCAATTTATCGACGGAATAATCCTCCAATGTATTGTGCAATTGAACAGGATTGGGTAATTTAAACAAATTAACTGCCCAATCCTTCAGAGGTGACTCCTTTTATGTACAGACATTTTACGGCCTGTTGGCCGTATTTCCTGATTGCAGGATAGAAAATAAATCACCCATGGTTCAAAAACAAAAAATTACCCGCTTCTTTCGAAGATACAGCCCGTTACTGATCAGTTCTTTTCTGAGCGCATTTTTCGCCCTTGTTCTTTATCGCGCCCTCGTACCGCCCCGTGAAGTATTGATCCGGGAGCGGGTGCCTGTCCGGTATGTAAATTCCCGTATTACCGAGCCGACAGGAAGCAGTAGTCTGCCCCCAGCGGGGGCTACCGCGCCCATAGTGCCTTCTGATTTTACCACTGCTGCCGCTCTGGTGCGACCTACGGTGGTTAATATCAAAACGATCGAAGGTGGAGGCTTTGGGTTTTTACGCGGGGGAGTACTTGGTGGATCTTCCGGCTCAGGGGTGATCGTTTCCCCGGATGGTTTAGTAATTACCAATAATCATGTGATCGAAGACGGGGACCGGATAAAGATCACTATGAATGATAAACGGGAATATGACGCTAGCCTGGTGGGGACAGACCCTTCCACTGACCTGGCCCTTTTACAAATTGATGAACAGGTGAATTTACCCTACCTTCAGTTTGGTAACTCCGACTCCTTGCAGATCGGGGAGTGGGTACTGGCGGTTGGTAACCCCTTTAATCTGGAGTCGACCGTAACTGCAGGGATCGTTTCTGCCAAGGGCCGCAGTATTGACATACTGGAGGGAATGGATAAGATCGAATCTTTTATTCAAACAGATGCTGCCGTTAATCCAGGTAATAGCGGAGGGGCACTGGTCAATACCCAGGGCCAATTGGTAGGCATAAATACTGCCATTATTACCCGCTCTGGACGCTATGAAGGTTACTCCTTTGCCGTGCCAGCCAATCTTGCCCGAAAGGTCATTCTGGATTTGCGGGATTATGGATCGGTACAACGGGGTTTGATGGGCATTTTTATCGATGAAGTGGACAGCCGGCTTGCTCAGAAACTAAAACTGGATGAGGTGGCCGGGGTACATATTAACCGCCTTTCTGCTGGAGGAGCGGCAGAAGATGCCGGGTTAAAAGAAGGTGATGTAATCATCGCCATTAATGACCTGTATACCCGTACGCTGCCCGAAATGCAGGAGCAGGTTGGCCGGTACCGGCCCGGAGATACCATTAAGGTTGGGTTCATTCGGAAAGGAAAAACCCTGACCACTTATATTACCTTGCGAAATAAAGATAATACCACTGCATTGATCCCCCGGAAGGACGAGGAATTCCTCCAACGACTGGGAATGGAGGTACGCGATATTTCAACGACGGAGGCCAGAAACCTGGCCCAAGATGGAGGGGTTCGGGTGGTCAGTATTTATAAGGACAGTGTGGTGGATAATGTGAACATGGAACCTGACTTTATCATTACCCGGGTAAATGGCGAACCCGTCCGCAACGTGCTGGAGCTGGTTAGCGCATTGCGCAATGCAAGGGCGGGAGAGATTAGATTGGAAGGGGTCTATGAAAATTTTGAGGAGGAATATGGGTATCGGTTTACCCTGGAATGAACTAAATGGAGGGGAATCGCTTTTTCATTACCGTATCCGAATGTCGTAAATGCAAATTCGCTACCTGGAAGCCTAACCAATACCAATGACTAAAACTGACCTGGAGAAAAACAAGAATGAGGACAGCATGAAATTGGCCCTTAGCCAATTACAACACCGGTTGGGAAAGATCAAAGCCGGTGGGGGAGAAAAGAAGATCGAAAAACAACATGCAAAAGGTAAGCTCACCGCAAGGGAGCGCGTGGAGCATTTAATTGATGAAGGGTCGGATTTCTTTGAGATTGGAGCCTTCGCCGGTTATGAAATGTACGAAGAATACGGCGGCTGCCCGGCAGGAGGTGTGATCGTAGGCCTGGGTTTTGTAAGTGGTCGACAGTGCGTCATTGTCGCTAATGATGCAACGGTAAAAGCAGGGGCCTGGTTCCCGATCACCGGTAAGAAAAACCTGCGGGCACAGGAAATCGCCCTGGAAAACCGCCTGCCTATTATCTACCTGGTGGATAGCGCCGGCGTTTTCCTGCCCATGCAAGATGAGATCTTTGCCGATAAAGAGCATTTCGGACGGATCTTTCGAAACAATGCCCGTATGTCAAGTATGGGAATTCCCCAGATCGCTGCCATCATGGGCAGTTGTGTAGCCGGTGGGGCCTACCTACCTATAATGAGTGATGAAGCCTTGATCGTAGAAGGGACCGGTTCGATCTTTTTAGCTGGCCCTTACCTGGTCAAGGCAGCTATTGGAGAGGAAGTGGATGCGGAAACCCTCGGTGGAGCCACTACCCAATCAGAAATATCAGGAGTGACGGACTATAAAATACCAGATGACCAAACCTGCCTGTCGACCATCCGCGAGTTGGTTGGGAAGATGGGCCACAACCCCAAAGCAGGTTTCGATCGGCAGGAGCCCATTGCTCCTTCCAGGCCTGCTGAGGAATTGCTTTGTCTGCTACCGGAGGACCGGTCCAAGCCCTATTCCATGTACGACTTGCTGGAATGCCTGGTGGACGAAGGCAGCATGACAGAGTACAAATCAGGTTACGGAAAGACTATTATTTGTACCTACGCTCGGGTTGACGGCTGGTCGGTGGGTATTGTCGCCAATAACCGGGAAGTGGTCAAGAACGCGAAAAGGGAAATGCAGTTTGGTGGGGTTATTTATTCAGATTCTGCCGACAAAGCCGCCCGTTTCATAATGAACTGCAACCAGAAGAAGATCCCTCTCGTTTTTTTACACGATGTTACCGGCTTTATGGTCGGCTCTCGCTCCGAACACGGGGGCATCATCAAGGATGGCGCCAAGATGGTAAATGCCGTTTCGAACTCCACTGTGCCCAAATTTAGTATTGTGGTGGGTAACTCCTATGGAGCAGGCAACTACGCCATGTGTGGAAAGGCGTACGATCCTCGTCTGATCGTCGCATGGCCTTCTGCAAAGATTGCTGTTATGGGGGGCGCACAGGCCGCCAAAACTCTTACCCAGATCCAGGTGGCTTCTTTAAAGGGGAAGGGAGAACCCCCCAATCCCGAAGAGGAAAAGGCCTTATTCGAAAAGATCAAAGCCCGCTACGATGAGCAAACCACCCCTTACTACGCTGCTGCCCGTCTTTGGGTGGATGCAATTATCGATCCCCGGGAAACCCGGGCGCTTATTTCCAGGGGTATTGAAGCGGCTAATCACGCGGAAGTGGAACCTTTCAATGTCGGGGTATTACAAACTTAGTTGCCTTACCCTGGTTTGGCTTGCGTTTCCGTCCTTTTTACCAGGCCAGGCCCGTCCCATTTTTTTCGACAATCCTGGTTTTGAAGATAAGCCTGCCCGTTCATCTCCCCCCAAGGGTTGGTACACCTGTGGCTTGGCGGGATATTCTCCCCCTGATGTGCAACCAATACCCGACTTTGGGCCACAATTAGCCCCATTTGAAGGCCAGTCCTATGTGGGGATGGTGGTTCGGGACGACTACAGCTGGGAATGTTTGGGCCAGGAATTGCCCGTTCCTTTAATGCCTGGACAAGCTTATGTCCTGCAAGTTCAGTTAGCCAAGCCTGAAGCTTATCGCAATTTTAGTATCTCCACCGGCGAACCCAGCAATTATACCCAGCCGGTCAGCTTGTTGCTTTGGGGAGCATACCGGCCCGGGGACCGGGAGGCCTTGTTGCGGCAAAGCCCACCCATACAAGATGGGAACTGGCGTAGATATAGCCTGAAGTTTCAGGTCCAGGAGCCCTTTACGCATTTGATGTTGGAAGCCTATTTTATCAATGATGAGGTCGAACCCTATAACGGGTCCCTGCTTATGGACGACCTTTCCCATATCGTTCCCTTGGATAAGCAGCTGGCTTTGGATACCTTGTCCCGACCAGAAAAGGCTGACTGGACAACCTGGGCCAAACAAATCCAGTTTTCAGACAGGCAAGAGTTAATTAAAGCTACCTTTGTAGCGGAAAGCGATAAACGGATCTATTGGGCGAATCCGGGCGTTTACCTTAGCGTTGAGTATTGCAAGAGTCAATCAGGTCAAAGATTGGAATGGGAGATACAGGCCCTGAATCGGAAAACTTTTAATCAACGCAAGCAGGCACTGAGTACTCAGATGGAGGCCCTGGGGTTGCCTGAAAATCGTTATCGAATGATTTGGGTAGAAGCGGAACAGGCCAATGCCCAAACCATTGTAGCAATTCGAACATGGTAAAAACCTATACAGTAAAAACAATGGCGGGCCTGGAGCCCTTACTTGTACAAGAACTGGAAGCACTGGGTGCCACCGAAATCGAAGAAGGGCGCCGGGTGGTACAGTGTAAGGGAGATACCCGGGTGCTATACCGGATCAACCTCGAATCCCGTACGGCCTTGAGGGTATTGCAACCCATTGCGCGGTTTCAGGCGCGCAATGAAGGGGAATTATACAAACAACTCCGGCAAATTCCCTGGACCGATCACATGCACCTGAAACAAACCCTGGCGGTGGATGCCTCGGTATCGGGAGGGGTGTTTCGGCATTCGCAATATGTGGGCCTGAAAACGAAAGACGCCATCGTAGATACCTTTCGGTCCCGGTTTCACGACAGGCCGAATGTGAATGTCCACGAACCGGATTTCCTGGTAAATGTGCATGTCCGATACCAGGATGTTACCGTTTCGGTAGATACCTCCGGAGACTCTCTGCACAAACGCGGCTACCGGCGGGTGTCCGGCCCTGCCCCACTAAACGAAGTGCTGGCTGCAGGTATGCTGATGCTAAGCGGCTGGGATGGCGAATCCTTTTTTTATGACCCGATGTGTGGCTCCGGAACGCTGCCCATTGAAGCGGCCCTTATGGCCTACCATATTCCGCCCCAGTGGTACCGGCAACAGCCCTTTGGATTTATGCAACGCAAGCATTTCGATAGAAAATTGTGGGAAGATGTTAGGGCTAAAGCCTTTGCCCGTATTCGAAAAACAGGGCCGGAGATCATGGGTGCCGACAAAGACCTACGGGCTATTCGAGCTTCCCAGGAGAATGCAACAGCCGTGAAGCTTGAACGCAGCATCCGCTTCATGCGCAAGGATTTTTTAGACACCAGGGCACCCAGGGAATCAGGCCTGCTGATCTTCAATCCGCCTTATAACGAACGAATGAGCGTGGGCTATATTGAAGAATGGTACGGTGCTATCGGCGATCACCTCAAGCAGGCGTATTCCGGTTATGACGCCTGGATCATTTCATCGAACATGGACGCCTTGAAACGCATTGGCCTAAAAGCCTCCAATAAACATATGCTGTTCAATGGCGCCCTGGAGTGTAAATTCCAAAAATATGAGCTTTACGAAGGAAGTAAAAAGGAGGCTTGAGCGGGATTGGAATGCTTGGGCTACACTCTGGAACTTTAAATTACTTATGCATAGCATTGGCTTTAAAATTGGTTTTCTTTTCACGATTGCATTCTTGGCCGTCCTGCCCAGTCAGGGCCAATCTTCCAGCCCCTCCTTTATTTTGGGAAAATCGCTGCCCGAGGTTCAGCAAGAGCTAAATCCCGGCCTGAACTGCCTTGCTGATCATAGTTCATGGAATGGAGGCGCGGCACCCGGCAGTGCATTCGGTGCATCGACTATCTTTTCTCTAAATGAAGCGCTCGGGAATGGAGCACCCCAAAAGGTCGAAAATGTTTTGAAGCCTTTAAGCCTTAGCCAGGTTTTTTCCTCAACGGAGGTATTTTCCGGTCCGGACAGTCGAAATTCCTTCAAAGCCTGGGCCCTGGAAGACCTCGCCTTTTTCTGCCGACTGGAAGTGCGGATGGAGCGAGCCGCCGGGCTACCTGTAAAATTCCGACTCGGAGAAGTCCAGTATACCGAACGCATGGAGGGGAAACAATAAAAATTTGGGATAGCCATAAACTTTTCCGTTGCTTACCTGAAGGCAGATCAGTCCCTGGGATTAGGCGGGTTTTCCAAAAAAAAATGATTGTTTTGCAGGAGGTTGTCTCAATAAACAACTTTACCATGCATCAACTACTCGATTCCATTACTCAGCCCACCCTTTTACTCAATGCAACCATTGCCCGGAATAATATTCGAAAAATGGCGGAAAAAGCCCGGCGATTGGGAATCCGCCTGCGACCGCATTTAAAAACCCCTCAAGCGCATGAAGTCGCCCGGTGGTTTCGGGAAGAAGGGGTTTCCGGGCTCACGGTCTCTTCCCTTCGAATGGCCGAATATTTCGCCAAAGATAACTGGCGGGACATCACTGTCGCCTTCCCGCTGAACATCCGGGAACTGGCCACCGTAGAGCACTTGCTAAACCAGAATGTCCAATTGAATTTACTGGTCGAAAACACCGAGGCCGTTAAAGCTTTGCAGGAAACCCTCAAAAAACCGATAGACCTGTTCATAAAGATCAATTTTGGGAACAACCGGGCCGGACTAATGCCGCAAGACAAGCAGGGGATCTCAGCGGTTATCCAACAGATCGAAAAGGGCCCGCATACCCGCTTTGCCGGCTTTTTGGGGCATCCCGGGCAAACCTATCAGGCAAGAGGGCAGGCGGAGATCTTGGCAGTGCATCAGGAAAGCCTTCAAATCGTTCAGCAACTAAGGACAACCTTCGGGCAAGGTAGACCCGCACTGGAAATTTCACTAGAGGATACTCCAGGAGCAGTGGTAGGAGAATCGTTTGATGGGGTGGACGAACTTCGGCCCGGGAATTTCGTTTTCTTCGATCTTATGCAGCAACAGATCGGGTCTTGTGATTGGAACGATATCGCGGTATGCATGGCCTGCCCAGTAGTGGCTAAGCACCCAGACAGGAGAGAAATAGTGCTTTACGGAGGGGCTGTTCATTTCTCCAAAGACCGCATAGAAGGTCTGGAAGGCCGGCCCATTTATGGATTTGCTGTACGCTGGACCGATGAGGGCTGGTCCGAACCTGACCCTCAGGCTCACTTATTCAAATTATCTCAGGAGCATGGTATGTTGCGGGCAAACGAGCCGTGGTTTGAACAAACCCAAATTGGGGACCTGATCGGCATACTGCCCGTTCACTCCTGCCTTACCGCCGACCTCATGAAGCGAATGATCACGCTTAAAGGTGCCACCATAGAAACCCTACATGCATGAAAAGAACGATAAAGAACCGGTTGAATAGCTTTCGATTTGCCTTTAAAGGCATGGTTGCCATGTTCAGGGTAGAGCCCAACTCCCGGATTCATGCCGTGGCCGCAGGGGTCGCTTTGATTGGCGGTTGGTATTTTTCTATTCGCCCGCTGGAGTGGGCATTGGTCTGTCTGTGTATTTGTCTTGTATTTGCAGCGGAATGCTTTAATACCGCGGTCGAAAGCATTGTGGACCTGGTCTCACCGGACTATCACCAACTGGCGGGCAGAGCAAAAGATGTAGCGGCCGCAGGGGTTTTATTCCTTTCGATCGGAGCAGCAACAGTGGGCTTGATCATTTTTCTCCCATATTTGCTGAATTGGTAGAAGAATTCCCGGCATACTCCGAAAAAAATTGGAACAGCCTTTATTTTATACCATTTTGAAGGCAAACATAGATGCTTTCATTATGAAATATACCAGCTTACTTCTCGCTTTACTCCTTGTGCCGGCCAGTTTCCTTTGGGCTACGACCATAAAAAAGGGTAGTGAGGTTCGTATTGATCAGGCAGTAGAGGATAACCTTTACGTAGCTGCCGGGGAATTAATCATCGAGGCACCCATTCTGGGGAATTTAACAGCGGCTGCAGGAGAGGCAAAGATCACAGCAGAACTCAAGGATGACGTTTTGCTTCTTGGAGGAGATATTGTCATTTCCGCTATCTGCGGAGCGGATCTACGCGTACTAAGCGGTACCCTGTTCATTGAGCAGGATGTACTTGGAGACCTGGTGATCGCAGGAGGAGAGGTAGAGATCGCAGAAGGGGTAAAGGTTCACGGGGAGTTAGTCCTTGCTGGAGGTTCCGTTGCATTGAATGGAGAAGTACTGGGAGACGTCTACCTAACGGGGGGCGATGTGAGATTGAACGGCCATGTGCACGGGGCATTGATAGCAAGAGGTGGCAGCTTATATGTAGGGGGAACGGTCGGTGGCGTCAGTAGCCTGGCCGCCCAGGATCTGAGCCTGGGCCCCTTGGCCAAATTCGAAAGGGATGTGCGGTACTGGTCACCGGACGGACAGAAGGATTTCACCGGGCATTTGGGCCCAGGTGTAAAAGCGCGCCTCGATGATAGCCTGAAAACAAAGTTTTCCGGCGTTAAAAAAGAATGGGAACATCAAATAAAAAAAGGAGTACAGGTATTTGGTTACCTGCGTACAATTAGCGGTTTATTGATCACCCTGCTTTTGGTGGCCTTTTTCGACCGCTATTTTAACAGGAATACAGGGAGGTTAGCCCTTAGTGCCGGGCCATCCATAGTGAATGGAGTGGGCTTATTACTTGCGTTGCCCCTATTGTCCGGGATCGCAATGATTACTGTGATCGGCTTTCCTCTTGGAATTATCGGGTTTTCGGTCTATGCCATTTTACTTGCTCTTGGGCAGGCCCTCGTTGCTGTAATAGCCTCTTATGAGATCGAAAAGATCAAGGACCTGAACTGGAATAAAGGAATGCACCTGGTGACCGCAGCGGGATTATTCCTGGGCTTACGGTTGCTTAGCTATGTCCCTATAGGCGGATGGATCACTTTTGCTGCCTTTGTTCTGGCGGTTGGCTACCTGTGGTGGATGCTACGGCATCCGGTATCGAATAATGGTGGAGAAGAAAACCCCATAAGGCCGGAGCAGGAGTTAGTATAAAAAAGAGCGCCATAACGACGCTCACACAAAATTCCCTAAAATCACCCGAATTATAAATCTTTACTTATCAGTATTTTCTTTTAAAAAGCCCGTTTTTTCATGGGTCTTAGTATCTAAATTTACCGGGCTTATTATGAAAAAGTGCTTTGATCTGTTTTCCGCTGATGTTTTTTGTTAGGTACAAAGTAAAAGTAAAGGCAAAAGCTTGGGAATGACAATCGTCAAAAAGTGATCATGATATTTGTCATTCTTTTTAGGTTCGAATCCTTTTAAACGATCCCTGTCAGTAGGAGTAGAAAGGCGATTAGCAATAATCCCCAGCCCAGGAAATAGGCAAGATCTGCGTGCCGTTTACTAAAAAGGAGAATGAACTCTACGATAAAGACGATCCCTCCACTTACCAGTATCACCCAGGTCCAGTTTTGGCTAATCTCCCAGGCGTTAAAAAAGAAAGCATTGATTATTATAGCTCCGGCCAGCAAGAAGTAAATACGACTGGACCACCCCATTTCCGTCAGGAACCCTTTGTTGTTGGTTAAATTGTCCATAATTCCCTATTTTTTCAGAATATACTTTCCTCTTTGCACTAATTCGTTGCATAAAATCAACCTCCTTAATGATTTTGGTCAATTTTCTCCCTTTTGAAAATGGATAGATTGAAAAAAGTAATTCGAACAATCGGTTGTGAGCCAGCAGAAGCTGTTTGCTTTTCAGATTTACTAACTGGATCACCTCCGAAAAAAAAGCCACACCAGCAATGAGTGCCACAAAAAAAATACTAGTACCTACCGATTTTTCACCCACTGCTCAGAATGCCTTTCAGTATGCGCTTGCAATGGCTGAGCAGTTGCAGGCAGGCTTAGAGGTGATCCATGTTGTATTCCCTGAATACGAAGCTATGGACGTTCCTGTTCTGGCTTCCCGGTATACCACTGAAAAGGTGGACGCAGCGCAAATGGCTATGGCCAGTTTCGTTGAGCATGGCCTCAGCCAGCGCAAGGCCCGTTATCCTGAAGCTAGCACAGCAGCAATTGGCCGGATGGTCGAAGTCGGAAATCCAATGGGGACCATTGCACGCAAGGCCCGGGAGTTGGAATGCGATTTAATTGCCATGGGGACCAAGGGCTCCCATAATGCACTCGAACGTCGGTTCGGCAGCGTTACTACTGGAGTACTGGAAGCAGCCCCTTGCCCGGTGTTGGTCGTGCCTGAAGCGGCTGAATACCAGCCAGCCAGGGTAGTCGCTTACGCTTCCGACCTGTCTAAAGAAGACATTTTCCATATTCTGGAAGCGGGCCATATGCTGGCTCCCTACCAACCGGTTTTGCATGTCGTACATATCGATCCTGGCTCGAAGACTACCGTGGATAAGGTCGAACAATTTGCTGAACTCGAGGCCTTTTTGAATGAAAAACAGCAGGATCAGGAAGTCCATTTCCACTATGTGCAGGGAGATACCATCAGTGAAGGCCTGCAATCCTTTGCAAATATGTATGAAGTGGACCTACTTGTTATGTATGCACCCCACCATAATCTTTTCAACAGGCTGTTCCAGCAAAGTCAGACCAAGAAAATGGCGATGGACGGTAAAGCCCCACTACTTGTTTTGAAAGATTAGTTTTTCTTATTCCAAAAAGGGCGGCTCAGGCAACCAATAAGCTTGAACCACCCTTCTTACCCTTATTCTCGTTATTTAAATTTACGCCCTATGGGAGATTTGTCAGTGAAGGCCATTCAATCGCTTGCGGCGAGGCATAGTTTTTTGCGTCATTTATTGGATGATGTGGAGGCTATGGATCAGATGATCCAAAAAGGAATGTTCGAATCCGCACCTATTCGTATTGGAGCGGAACAGGAGTTATGTGTTGTTGAACCCGACTTCAGGCCCTCCAAATCGGGACCGGAAATTCTTGCCCGTTCGAAGGATCCACATTTGACCAGTGAGATCGGGCGGTTCAACCTGGAGATCAATCTAGACCCCACCGAATTCAATGGTGGAAGTCTTGGCCGGATGTTCGCTCAACTCGAAGATCAACTGGCGGCTACACAACGGCTGGCCGATCAGTTCCATCAAAAAATCCTCCTGACCGGTATTTTACCTACTCTGGCTTATGAACACCTTCAACCGGAATATCGATGGCCGGAGGCAAGGTATTCCTTATTGGATGACGTCATGAGGGAGTTGCGCGGTCGTCAATTCGATATTTACCTGCAGGGGGCAGATGACCTTATCGCTCAGTTGGATAGTGTTTTATTTGAAGCTTGTAATACCAGTTTCCAAATGCACCTTCAAGTCCCTGCAGAAACTTTTGTGTCCCAGTTTAACTGGGCCCAATATATTGCTGCCCCTGTTTTGGCCCCTGCTGTAAATTCTCCTCTTTTGATGGGACGGGAATTGTGGATGGAAACCAGGATCGCCCTATTTCGGCAAAGCCTTGATATGCGGACGGCCAACAACTGCCTGCGGGAAAAACAGGCTCGCGTATTTTTTGGCAACGATTGGCTGAAAGGAACGGCCGCTGACCTGTTCAAAGATCATATCTCGCGCTTCCCCTTGTTGTTGACTAGGGAAGTAGAGGAAAACAGCCTGGAAGCGCTGGCTGCAGGAAAAGCACCTTCGCTCAGAGCCTTGCGTATTCATAACGGGACGGTCTATTCCTGGAACCGACCCTGCTATGGGCGCACTAATGGAAAACCTCACTTACGCATCGAGAACCGCTATTTGCCCAGTGGCCCTTCTACTCTTGATGAGATCGCCAATTTCGCCTTTTGGGTCGGTTTGATGAATAACCCTCCGGAAAATGTAGAAGACCTGCCAAACCGGATCCCCTTCAGAGAAGCCAAAGCCAACTTTTATCGGGTGGCCAGATATGGTTTAAACACTATAGTAGATTGGTTTGGACAGCCGTACCCCTTACCGGAACTCATTTTAACAAAGTTGTTACCCAAGGCGAAAGAAGGCTTGCAGAAAGCCGGGTTTCCTCAAAACCATATCGAACAATACCTGGATGTGATCAAAAATCGGGTAGAAAGTCGCCAGACCGGCGCTTGCTGGCAGATTCGGAATTTCCGGAACTTCCGGAAGCAATATGGGGTTGGCGCTGCCTTGAGTTTGCTGACCGAGGCCATGTATAATCGCCAGCAAAGCGGAGCTCCGGTACACGCCTGGCCGGATGCAGTAATTCGACCGGCTTTTTTGCGGGAAATGACCCGCCGTCCGATCGGAGCCATCATGCAAACAGACCTGTTCACCGTAGAGGAAGAGGAACCCATCGCCCTTGTTCGATCCATCATGAAATGGAAAAATATTCGACACCTTCCCATTGAGGACCGATCCGGAAAACTGACCGGCTTGATCACTTCTAAAGATCTGGCTAAGATCCCGATCATGGAACACGAAGAGGATCAACCTGTTAGGGACTTTATGGTGCGAGATCTCATTACCGTACCGCGTTCATTTATCCTGGAAGAAGCGGTGCAATTGATGGAAGAGAAAAAAATCGGCTGTTTGCCAGTAGTTCGGGATGGTCAATTGACCGGCTTGATCACCCGAACGGACCTAAAACGCTTTCAGCTGATAGCGGATGCTTAGAAAGTCTTTTTTAGCACCGCTTTCTATGCAAAAAGCGGATAGGGGTAGCTTTCGGTAAAACGTTTGATTCAAAAAGCTTATTCCCCCGCTAAATTAAACAAGCTGGTGGGCTGCTCTTTAAAATTCCTGCTTCTTTATCAGCTTCTTCTGAAAGGTCAACAGGATTTTTTATTTTGCAGGATGAGTCAGGAAAAAGTTCGAACCGAACCGACTGCTAACCCTAATGGTGAGTCTTCCCAAGGAGAGAAAGATGGAAAGGCAATGCGTTTGCACTACAACAGCATTTATCTGGGGCACGAAACCGGCATGCACCCGGAAAATCCAAAGCGCCTGGAGTTGTTCCAGGGTTTGGAGGAGATGCCTGTTTTCAACGGGGAGGATTTTCTACCCCTCGTACATAGTGAAGAATATATCGACAAGGTAAAACGCGCCTCTGCCGTGGGGGGCCATATCGACCCAGATACGGTAACTTCCCCGGGGACCTACGCTGCTGCCGTTCACGCGGTGGGCGCCACCCTTCAGGCGGCTGTGTACAAGGATTTTGCTTTGGTCCGGCCTCCCGGCCACCATGCCTACCCTCGTCATGCCGGTGGGTTTTGTCTGTTTAATAATATAGCAGTGGCCGCCCGGCAACTGGCCAACGAGGGGAAACGGGTCCTCATCCTGGATTTTGATGGACATCTTGGAGATGGGACCTGTGAGATCTTTTACGATACCGATGAAGTTATGTACTGGTCGGTACATCAGTACCCGGCCTTCCCCGGGCATGGCTTTGTGGATGAGATAGGCAGGGGAAAAGGGGAGGGCTTCACCATTAATCTACCGCTACCGCCGGGCAGTGCTGATGATATCTACCTGGATGCTATTAAAGCCAGTTTATCCATCGCCAAACAGTTTCAACCGGATGTGGTAGCGCTTTCCGCAGGCTTTGATGCTCACCAATATGACCTGCTGCTGGACCTCAAGGTCTCCCATACCGGATTCTACGAACTGGGGCAATTGCTCCGGGAGCAATTTGATAACATGTTCGCTACTTTGGAAGGGGGGTATAATGTGGTCGAACTGCACAAGGGGGTGAATAGTTTTTTGGCTGGAATGAATGGCGAACCCAATCCTAATCCTGAAGAAAAGACTATCTCCGGACTCAGAGTCTGGGAGACGTATGAGATCAACCTGCACGCCGCCCTTGGTCGGCTCCACAAATTCTGGAAGCCCTGATCCCTTCGAAAATCAGTTGTGGAAGCCTTAATTCGAAAACTGAATTCGTACTTTTGAAGGATGGCATCTCAAAACTTTGTTGACTACGTAAAGATCTGCTGCCGCTCTGGAAAGGGCGGAAAGGGCTCCTCGCATTTTCACCGGGATCGCCGGAACCCCCGCGGTGGGCCGGACGGCGGGGACGGTGGCCGGGGCGGGCACATCATTCTAAGAGGGAATCGCAATGTATGGACACTACTGGCTTTAAAGTACCGGAAACACGTTATTGCCGGCCATGGAGGAGATGGATCTGGTAATCATTCCTCCGGGGCCGGAGGAGAAGATGTGATCCTGGATGTACCCCTGGGAACAGTAGCAAAGGATGAAGAGACGGACCAGGTAGCGTTTGAGATTACCCAACATGGCGAGGAACACATCCTGGTAGCCGGCGGCAAAGGGGGACTGGGGAATGCCCATTTCAAATCACCGACCAATCAGGCTCCGCGCTATGCACAACCCGGAGAACCCGGAAAGGAAGAGTGGAAAATACTGGAACTTAAAGTTTTGGCGGACGTTGGGCTGGTCGGCTTTCCCAATGCCGGAAAATCTACCTTGCTTTCGGTCTTGACAGCCGCCAAACCCAAGATCGCCAATTATCCGTTTACCACCCTGGTACCCAACCTGGGGATCGTTCAGTACCGGGATGGCCGCTCTTTCGTAATCGCCGATATTCCGGGAATTATCGAAAAAGCACACGAAGGTAAAGGGTTGGGCCATCGCTTTTTACGACATATCGAACGCAATGCCACCCTGTTGTTCATGATCCCCGTTGACTCGGATAATATCAGGCGGGAGTACGAGATCCTGCTGCAGGAATTAAAGCAGTACAATCCCGAACTACTGGATAAACCCAGGTTACTCGCCCTCACCAAAGCAGATCTGGTGGATGAGGAATTAAAGCAATTGCTACGTTCAGAACTGCCCGAGGGTATAGCGTATCGCTTCATTTCCTCAGTCGCTCAACAAGGGCTGGAAGAATTAAAGGATCTGCTGTGGCAAACCATTTCTACCCATCGGGAGGATACCGAAGAGCGCTCTATTTGGTCAGAGGAAGAGTAGGGGCACAGGATATCTGTGCCCCTGTATCTAAGGTCAAATTTTGATCAAGGGTAAGCTCAAAAAGCGTTCTTTCTCCCGGATCTGTAGTTCATATCGCCCGGGCGCCAGGTTCTGTACCGGCACGGTAAAAAAACTGGAACCGGCAGCCCAATCCACGCTCTGTATTTCCAAAACCCTTCCGTTCAGGTCCATTAATTGCCAAAGGCCGTTCAGGGGGCGCTGGGTCATAAGCTGGACCTGGGCCTGGTCCCTTACTGGATTGGGGAAAAGTGTTGCTTCGACACCTTCCAGAACAAAGTTGCGGGTACTGCTGGCAACATCTTCCGCCAGGGTGACGGGACTTCCAAGGGAGGTACCTCCATCACCACTTGATCCACCTGCTCCGTTAGCGGCTACCCCGCCGGCATAAAACTGAACTGTACCTGTTCCTACCTCTGGAGCAGTCCATTCGATGGTCCAGTTTCCGTCGGGGTCGGGTTGACTGTGCTCGGCATAATCAATGCTGTTCAAGGTAGTGATCTGGATCCCGGAGCCGGGCGTGCCGAAGCTACCCGCCTGTTGGTCTGTATCAGTCAATGCTACTGTTTGAAAACCGTAACGCACGGGGTTCCCGGTACCTGGGACCACACTAACCGAAACCGTATATGTCGCTCCCGGAGTGTAAGTCGCAATGGGGTTGCCGACTCCATCCTGAACTTCAAGGAGGATCTGGGGTTCGAACGCATTGGCCGTATGGCAGGAGTTACAACTGCCGGGAGAAAGAGGGGAGCCGGTTCGGTCTACACCCTGGACCGCTCCGGGGCCTCCGGAATTAGAGCTAAGTATAAAAAATACAAAGCCCAGTGCTAAGGTGATAAATAGTATTTGTCTTTTCATGATGGACGTTTTCGAACTAAAAAGAGTATGCTAATTGAATTTATAAATGGTATCCAAATTGAATCCAAAGTCTACCAGACAGGTAAAGACTTCAACTTTCCTACCTTTCACAGGACGATTAGTAGGAGGCCTTCCCTAAGTTGTTCATGACAATCTGAAAAAGGAAAGGTTTAAAAAAAGCGCTCAACCGTCGCCTTTAAGTCACTATGGGAGTGGGCAGAGATAATAATGCAATGGGTTGGAGTAATGGGCTTGTTAAAACAGTTGATCCAGGTCCTGTACCCCAATGGTACGATCTACTTTGAAGCCTTCAGCATATTCAAAACCGACCTGCCGGCCATAAACTCTTGCGCGGGAACGCAGGTAATCCATAAAATCTGCTCCGGAAATGGGCGTGGAGGGCTCATCAGCGTATTCACTGGCTTCGGGCAGGTGAAACTGGGAACGAAAGCAACGGATGAGGTCTTCCTTTCGATCAATAAAGTCCGAAATATCTAGGACGAAATCTGGGGTCAGGGTGTGGTCCTGGATGTAGTGGTAAACGGCCTTTGGTCGCCATTTTTCCTGAGGTTTCCCCGCATCGTCAGCCGTTTCGATCTTTAAAAGCCCGGAATAAAAGCAGGCGTCAGCAGCCAGTTTTGCAGCCCTTCCGTGGTCGGGATGGCGATCGGAGGGCGCATTGGCCAGTACAATTTCCGGTTGATGCTCCCGGATCACCCGAATGATGGCCCGTAGGTTATCCTCTGAATATTCAAAGAATCCATCCGCCATTTTTAGATTTTTTCGAAATACCGCTCCCATGAGTTGGGCGGCATCGGCAGCTTCCTGGTCGCGGATGGCAGCGGTACCTCGAGAGCCCAACTCTCCGCGGGTCAGGTCAAGCAGGCCCACCGTTTTCCCCCGGGCAATATGGCTCAGGCAGGTCCCGCTGCAACTTAATTCAACATCATCCGGATGCACACCAATGGCAAGAAGATCAACTTTCATAATTCGGGAGGTAAATTTTTTTTACCGTTTCAACCAGCCGGGGGCGGGGAGCCGGTGAAACCAATAACTACTAACGTGCGTATTTGGTTTTCCCGCCCACCATGGTCAGGATAACTTTTGTATCCAGGATCTCTTCATCGGTGCAATTGACCAGGTCTTTGGAAAGGATCACCAGGTCGGCCAGTTTTCCTGCTGTGAGTGACCCTTTGATGTCTTCCTCGAAAGCAGCATAGGCATTACCCAAAGTGTAAGAATACAAAGCCTCTTCGCGGGTCATGGATTGCTCCGGAAAAAACTCGAAGCCCGTATCGATCCGCTTCCTGGTGACACTGGCGTAAAAGGATGGAATGGGGTCGACATCTTCCACGGGGGCATCGGTTCCATTGGCAATAATAACGTTGGCATCGAGCAGGCTGCGCCAGGGGTAGGCACCATAGCGGGCGCGCTCATAGCCCAGGCGTTTTTCTACAAAGGGAGCGTCGCTGGTACAGTGGATACCCTGCATGGAAGCAATGATACTCATCTCGCGGAAACGGGGTATGTCGGCAGTATCCAGGTGCTGGGCGTGCTCGATGCGCCAGCGGTGGTCTTCTTTACCTTCGGTATGGTGCTCGTACATATCCAGCACCACCTTGTTGGCGCGGTCACCAATGGCATGCACGCAAAACTGCATGTCATGTGCTGCGGCGAGGCCGGCGATATTATTGACCTCTGTGATGGGTACTGTATTTTGACCAGTAAAACCGGGTTTATCTTCATAGGGTTGCAATAGCCAGGCCCCAAAGGCACCCAGGGCGCCGTCCACAGCAGATTTGATCGCCTTACAGGTGAAAAAGTTATTGCCTGCCCGCAGTATGGGCAAGCCTTCCATGCGGTCTTTCATTTCCTCGTAAGGATGGCGCAACATAACCCACAAGCGAAGGTCGAGTTCCCCTTTTTCAGCCAGTTCATTATACCATTCTATTTCCTGAAAACTGGAGCCGGCATCCTGGAAGGAAGTGATGCCTTTTTTCAGGCATTCTTCTTCGGCCTTTTCGATTTCTTTCAGCCAAATATTTTTGCGGTCTTCTTTGGAAAGGCTGTTGTAGTAATCCTGGTAAACAGAGGTAATCAGCCCCATGGCCTTCTCTTCAAAAACGCCGATGGCTTCTCCGGAACTGGAGCGAACGATCTCTCCACCGAACGGGTCGGGGGTTTCCACTGAAACGCCGGCCATTTCCATGGCCTTGGCGTTGGCAAAAAGCGAATGGCCGCTGGCATGTCGTAGCATCACTGGATTGTCGGGGGATACCGCACTGAGGGCATCGTGAAAGGGGTAGCCCAAGACCTGCCTTTCCGGTGTAGCGTTCCACTTTTCCTGGTGCCAGCCCCGCCCGGTGATCCATTCTCCCGGCTCGGCTTCTTCAGCGGCAGCGGCCACCATGGAAACGATTTCTTGCCAGTTCTCCGAGCTGAGGAAATTCAGGTTGATCAAACTGTAGCCCAGCCCGTTAAAATGGCCATGCCCTTCGATGAAACCGGGCATTACAAATTGCCCTTCCGCATCAATGACCTGGGTTTCAGGGCCCTGTAAGACCTGGATCTCCGCATTCGAACCGACCTGCAGGATGCGGCCGCCTTGAATGGCCAGGGCTTCCGCAGCAGGTTGATCTTTATCCACAGTGTAGATATTGCCATTTAAAATGACGATATCCGCCCCTTCGGTTTTCGAATCCTGACAACTCCAGAATAGAACAAAGGAAAAGGATAGGAACAAGAGTGTTGGACGCATAGTACTTTTGGTTAGCATGTAAAAACAGGAGCTTAACTAAGCCTTAAAGGGAAAAATACCGAAAAGGCTTAGCAGTTTTTCCCAATAAAAACTTGAATTTAAAGAAATTGGCCCAGGAAGTAGCTGTTTTCCAAATGGGAATATGGTCTTCCAGTGAGAAATACTGATCAATGGGCTTTTGATGGGAACCAAACCCAAGGCCGCCGGAGGTTTTCCGAAAATCCTCCAGAATAAGGTTGTAGCGGTAGCCTTTTAACCCTTCCTGATAAGTTTTCCGGTTGGCATCATGCAGTACTACTAATCCACCGGGCCGCAGAAGATCCAGGCTTTTTTGAAGGCAGGCTTTTCGGGCCCTGCCGTCGATCAAAATAAAATCAAAGAGCCCCAGGGGCTCCGGGTAATTAATGTAATGGTCAAAGGCACGGGCTCCCCCGGTTTCTATTACTTCCTGTGGAACCTCCTGCAGATGCAGTTGCAGGGTGGGGGGATGTTCAAATTTTTGCAAAGCATTATACCAGGCCGGAACATGCTCTATGGCATGCCATTCCGCTCCCGGGGGTAGTTGAGCGCTAAAGTAAAGGGACCCGTAACCACTGCCGTATTCCAGGCACCGGGCAGGTTGTATACGCTCCAGGATCTCTTCAATGATTTGGGTCTCCCTTAATTTCATATACGGAAAGATGGGTTGTTCGCCCTTCATGCGCCGCCATTTTAAACGCGAACCCTCTACGAAATTTCTAGATGAACCCATGACACCGGAAAGTTAGTACTTTTCTGATTTATTCTAAAACCGGAAAACAAAACGCAATGATCAGAAAAGCAACGGTGGCTGACCTCCCGGCTATTCATGGGCTGGTGCGGGAGTTAGCTGTTTATGAAAAAGCAGGACCCGAATTTATCGCAACGCTGGAAGAGTACCGGGAAGATTTTAAGCAAGGCGTTTTCGAAGCCCAGGTAGCCGAACTGGATGGGCAGATCGTAGGAATGGCGCTTTATTATATGACCTACTCTACCTGGAAGGGCAAAATGCTTTACCTGGAAGATTTTGTGGTTAAAGATAGCTACCGGGGAAAGGGGATCGGGCAACGGCTTTTTGATGCCTTCCTGGAGGAAGCCCGGAAAAAGCATTGCCGCCTGGTGAAATGGCAAGTGCTGGATTGGAACACCCCCGCCCTGCGCTTCTATGAAAAAAATAAAGCCATAATTGAAAAAGAATGGTGGAACGGTAAGATTTTTTTGAATTGAAATGAAGTTTGGCACGCTTGTTGAAATGAATAGGGAGAGATTAAGATTAAAGACTTAAACGTTCACTATATCGTCAAGAAATAAAAGGGCAACTAAAGACTATAGTGTTTCATAGTGTGAGGGGGTGGTTACTATTGTAACTGCCCTTTCCTTTTTCCATAACCGACCAATGGTGAGGATAGGTAAAATGCAAGCCCTGTCCGGTATGCATTCCTACTAAAGAAAACCAAATTATCCCTATTTTACCTGTTTAAATCCCCTTTCGCATTTGGAAACTCACTAGCCATCCCCTATGGACACGAATGGTTTGATCACAGGACAAGACGGTAAAAAACGCTGCTGGTGGTGCGGGACCGAGCCCGAATATGTGCGGTATCACGATGAAGAATGGGGCAGACCCCAATACGATGACCGGCTTTTATTCGAAAAGATCTGTCTGGAGGGTTTTCAGGCTGGCCTGAGCTGGTGGACGATCCTCCGTAAACGGGAAAATTTCCGAAAGGCCTTCGCCCATTTTGATTTCGAAAAAGTGGCCCGGTTTACGGAAAAAGAGGTGGCGCGATTACTACTGGATGCAGGCATTGTACGACATCGAAAAAAGATCGAAAGTACGATCAACAATGCCCGTCGGGCCTGTGAAATGGTAGAAAAAAAAGGCTCCCTTGCTGAATTTTTTTGGTCTTTTCAACCCGAGCCCGCTACCCGGCCAAAGGTACTGGACTACGCAACAGCGATCCCCCTCACGCAAAGCCCGGCATCCAGGGCCCTGAGCAAAGCATTGAAACAAGACGGATGGTCATTTGTGGGGCCTACCACGGCCTACGCCTTTATGCAATCGATGGGAATGGTGAACGATCATTTGGAAGGTTGTGCTTTTCGGCAAGGGGAAGGGTAGAAGCTGGGCGCAAAAGTAAAGAACAACTTTCCTGAGGTCGGATCAAAGCGAGGAATGGGCTTCGATCTAAGCTCCACCTACCGCTCCCGTTCCACTAATTTTTCCATGAGGGCAAACAGGGGTGCCTTTGCCGCCTCCGAGCCTTCCAGCGCGACAAGGTGGACTTCCGCTGCTTTTCGATACTTTTCTTTTTCTTTCTGTGCCAAGTTAGGAATATCTGCCCGGTGTAGAATGGCAGTGACCGCTTTGATCTTTTCTGATTCGTCAGCAGTAGGGTCAGCTATCCATTGCTTCAGGGCCTGTTTATCTTCAGCCGGGGCAATCTGTAAGGCTTTTAAAAGGAGAAAGGTTTTTTTATTCTGGACGATATCGCCCCCCGGTTTTTTCCCGAATTTTTCCGGTTCGCCAAAGGTATCCAGGATATCATCCTGTAGTTGGAAGGCGATCCCGATGTTTCGACCGAAGGCATAGAGATGGCTGATCTGATCCTCCGGGGCTTTGGCCGCCACAGACCCTATTTCGAGCGCTCCGGCGATCAGCACGGCTGTTTTCAATTCGATCATGCGTAGGTATTCCTGAATATGGACCTGCTGTGCCGTTTCGAAATCAATATCCATTTGCTGGCCTTCACAGACTTCGCGGGCGGTGCGGTTGAAAAGGTCCAGCAAGCGGGGGACCATTTGATCTTCGGGGGCCTGGCGAAGGTATTCATAAGCTCTGATTAGCATGACATCGCCCGAAAGTATGGCGGAATTGGTATTCCATTTGGCATGCACGGAGGCCTGTCCTCTTCGAAGGGGGGCGTCGTCCATGATGTCGTCGTGCACCAGGGTGAAATTGTGGAAAATTTCCAGAGCATAGGCAAGGGGGAGCGCCCGTTCGACCTTTGAATCGAACAATTGATAGGCCGCCAGCGCCAAAATGGGGCGTAAACGCTTGCCACTCAGGCCCATAATGTAGTTGACGGGATCGTAGAGCGCCTGGGGGGCGCGTAGGATGGCTTGTTCCTGGCAGTAATTTTCGAAAAGAGAATAGAGCGACTTCCAATCTTGCATGGGATAAACCTTTGAAGCGAAGGTAGGGATTGGTTCTAAATTACGGGCTTTAAACTTCGCCTTACTTATTTTCGTTTAAGCAATCGACCGCCGGATTTTCAGCCCTCCTGGCTTTGAACCGGCCTAAACAAGCTGAATATGCATTACGATGTTTTGATAATCGGTGGAGGCCCCACCGGGATTAACTGCGCCATTGCTGCTCAGCAAGCCGGTTTGTCTACTTTAATACTTGAAAAGGGCATGTTGGTGGATTCCCTGTTCCACTTTCCGACCAATATGACCTTTTTTTCTACCTCCAGGCGGCTGGAGATCGCGGGTATCCCCTTCATTTCCCATTTGGATAAACCCACCCGGCAGGAGGCCCTGGAATACTATCGCCGTTTGGTCGATCATTTCGACCTGAACATCCACTTGTATGAACCCGTCGAGGGCATGCAGGCGGAAGCGCTCGGGTACCGGATCCAAACGTCCAAAGGCAGCTATCAGACCCGCTCGGTGATCGTGGCCACGGGCTTTTATGATACGCCCCGCCTGCTGAATGTACCAGGAGAAGCGCTACCCAAGGTCAAGCATTACTACGACGATCCCCACCCCTACATGGGCCAGAAGGTGCTGGTGATCGGTGCTCGAAATTCGGCCTGTGATGCCGCTTTGGAATGCTGGTCGAAAGGGGCGGAAGTGCGCATGGCCATCCGCGGAGATGCCATTGACCAAAAGGTGAAATACTGGATTCGCCCCAATATCGTGAATCGGATCAAGGAAGGGAGCATCCCGGCTTATTTCCGAACGGTGGTAAAAGCGATTCGGCCAAAAGAGGTCCTACTCGAAGGGCCTGAAGGGGAATTTACGATCGAAAACGACTGGGTGCTGGCCATGACCGGCTACCAACCCAATTTCGAATTATTGCAGGGGCTGGGGATAGAGATCCCCGAAGACGACAAAAATCGGGTCCCGGTATACGACAAGGAAACCCTTGAGACCAACCTGCCCGGGGTTTACCTGGCAGGAGTGGTCTGCAGCGGCATGCAAACCAGTACCTTGTTTATCGAAAATACCCGAGACCATGCCGAGCGGATCGTGGATCATATAACGAGCCGATAGGAGGAACTTACCTCTAGCCAGCAGCAAGTACCGCCTGCCGGACGCTCCCCTGTTTTAGCAGCAGTTCCCGGGCTTTGTGGTAATCCAAACCGGTTTGTTCGACTACCATGCGGGTGCCGCGGTCGAGGAGCTTTTCATTAGTCAGTTGCATATCGACCATGCGGTTGTCTTCGACCCGGCCCAGTTGGATCATGCTGACGGTAGAGATCATATTGAGGACCATTTTTTGAGCGGTTCCGGCTTTCATCCGCGTACTGCCGGTGATGAATTCTGGGCCGGTGATGACCTCCACGGGGAAGTCGGCGGCCTCCGCCAGGGGGGTGGCGGGATTGCAGGTAATACAAGCGGTGGTGATGCCTGCCTTTTGGCAGGCGATCAAGCCATGTACCACATAGGGGGTACTGCCCGAAGCGGCAATACCGATCACGATATCAGCCCGGGAAACCTTCTGGTTTTGCAGGTCTTTCCAGGCCTGATCGGAGCTGTCCTCCGCCTGTTCTACCGGATGGCGTATGGCCCGTTCTCCGCCTGCGATCAGGCCGATCACCAGATCGGTGGGGACCCCAAAAGTGGGGGGGCATTCCGAGGCATCGAGTATACCCAGTCTGCCGCTGGTGCCGGCTCCGATGTAGAAAAGTCGACCGCCCCCCAGTAAGTGATCGACCACGGCTTCCGTGAGTGCCTGTATCTGCGGCAAGGCCAGTTGCACCGCCTGGGCAACCTTTTGGTCTTCCCCATTCATCAGTTCCAGCAATTCCGGGATGGACTTTTGCTCCAGGCGCCGGTGAGGGGAGGGCTGTTCGGTAATACGGTTCATTTTATTTCCATTAGGGTCTTGTTACAATTCAAAAAACCGCTTATATTTGCATCCGCAAAACAGCCAAGGGGATATAGCTCAGCTGGCTAGAGCGCTTGCATGGCATGCAAGAGGTCAGGGGTTCGACTCCCCTTATCTCCACAAAGATTCAAAAATAAATAGTAAGGCCCTCCGCATTTGTATATGCGGAGGGCCTTTTTTGATGGGTGGAGCGGGAGGGCTATGAGCGTTCGAGCAACCCTATTTTGCAGGGGGTACCTGCTTGCCTGATCTTTGTTGTCGAAAGGTAGGAACGATGGAGTGCTGCTTTTCCCATATTACCAGCAGCCAGGTACACTAGCCAACAAGTGCATTTCCAACAAACAAGCTACCCTCAATGGCAACACCACCGCCCTCAAAGGTATACCAGCGGAGAATCTCCTAACAAGCTTGTTTCACCCCTGTATTTTTTGAATATTAAAATGCCTTCAAATAAGAAGTAGCAAGATATTGGTGATGCCTCCCTGGTGTTAGACGAAAAAGATGAAATTTGAACAGATAAATAGAACTTAAAATAAATGGTAAAAAAGAACGCAATTGGAACTGAAGAACCAATGGAAAAACAACTCTGGAAATCGGCTGACAAGCTGAGAAAGAATATTGACGCTGCGGAATACAAACACATAGTACTCGGACTAATATTCCTGAAATATATCTCGGATGCGTTTGAAGAACTCTACGACAAACTAAAAGCGGGTGAAGGCGAATATGCAGGAGCCGACCCAGAGGATAAAGACGAATACAAAGCGGAGAATGTGTTCTTCGTTCCTGAGAAAGCCCGTTGGTCGTACCTACTCTCACAAGCCAAACAACCGACCATTGGAAAATCAGTAGATGAAGCCATGGACTTCATTGAAAAGGAAAACGTTTCGCTGAAAGGCGTTTTGCCCAAAGTGTATGCCCGACAAAATCTTGACCCGACAAGTTTGGGAGAACACATAGACATGATTGGAAATATTGCTCTTGGTGATGCCAAAGCCCGAAGTGCAGATATTTTGGGTCATGTGTTCGAATATTTCTTGGGTGAATTTGCCTTGGCAGAAGGTAAAAAGGGCGGACAGTTCTACACGCCAAGAAGCGTAGTAGAACTCTTGGTTGAAATGCTTGAACCCTTCAAAGGACGAGTATTTGACCCGTGCTGTGGCTCTGGTGGAATGTTTGTACAGTCGGAGGAATTTGTTACCAGCCATCAGGGTCGCATCAATGACATTTCCATTTACGGATAGGAAAGCAACCAAACCACTTGGCGATTGGCGAAAATGAATTTGGCCATTAGAGGCATAGGCAGTTCGCAGGTAAAATGGAACAACGAAGGCTCGTTTTTGAATGATGCGCACAAAAACCTGAAAGCGGATTACATCATTGCTAATCCGCTTTTTAATGATGGGGATTGGAGTGGACAATTTCTGAGAAAGGACGGAAGATGACAATATGGTGTGCCACCGGTATCAAATGCGAATTTTGGGTGGGTTCAGCACTTCGTATATCACCTAAATCCAAATGGAATAGCTGGATTTGTTCTTGCCGACACATCACTTTCTACAGTTTCAAATGATGAATTCGAAATTAGGAAAGGATTGATTGATTGATTGATTTTAATTTGGTAGACTGCATTGTAGCTTTACCGTCTCATCTTTTTTCAAATACTCAAATCGCAGCTTGCATTTGGTTTATCTCACGAAAGAGAGAAAAGCAAAGAAGTACTCTTTATTGATGCTAGCAGAAGAGGAAAGTTAGTGACAAGGAAAAACAGGGTTTTAAGCCAAAGCGATATTCATAGAATTTCAAGTGTGTATAAAGCTTGGAAAGGCAATGCCGCGGATAAATATGAAGATGTACCTGGATTATGCAAAAGTGTTAAGCTCGAAATCATAATTGATAACAACTATGTTATTTCACCCAACAGATATATAGAACCACCAAAGCAAGAAATCACAACAGATGTTAGCATAGATCATTCAGAGATTCAGAACCAAATAAGTCGTCTATCAGATGGTATTAGCGAGTTCAGTGAAAGCATAATTAATAGAATAACAGCTGAGGAAGATATACAAGTAGGAATATTGCATGAAGTTAAGCAGATTGCGCAAGAATTAAGCGGCTATAGCTCAAGTCTTTATCAGGCATTGATTAAAGAATACTTAATTGACTATAATCTTAATTCGAGTGAAAAAAAACTACCTTCAACATGGAAAGCTAAATCATTTGGAGAAATTTTCAAGGAAAGGAAATTGAAGGTAAGTACAGGGTTTGTTACCCGTTTTTTCTTCGAAGGACTTTAGTTCCTGTTTTATCTGAATAAGCCACTCTTCCAAACCCTCCGAGCTTCGATTATTCAAGGCGGTAATGGTACCTAGGACCCCGCTTTTACAGCACGCCAGGAGAAGATCAAGCTGGGAGACAATAAACATGGGGGCGGCCACTACAGCCAGTTGGAGTTGGTTTAAGAGTTCCTGTTTTGTCATGGTAGGCAAAATTTTCCCTCCAGCAGGGGGCTGGTCAATCCAATACCAACTTTGAAGAATTCTTTGATATTATGGCCATCATCTTTTGAGCGGTCTCATGGCCTGAATTTTGGTTTTGCCCCGTGACAACCCTTTTTTCTTCATCGATCACAGTCAGGGTTTCCAGAAAATCAAAATTGCCTGTTGCACCTTCAAATTGTACACCCTTTTTGCGCAATTCTGTTTCGGGATGAAGGGGGGTGAGGGCGATCCCCAGCTCATTGATTTGCTTGTCTGTCACCCCCGTCATTCTTCTACCGGTAATTAAATAATTGCCTGAAGTATCCTTTGCCTGGATCAAACCCAGAGCACCATGGCAAACCGATCCAATGATCGGCTTTTCAGCGTAATAGGCTTCACTCACCTTTTCGCCCAAGACTTCGGATTGACCTAAATCATAAGCGGCTCCCCAACCGCCCGCCATCCAAATGGCGTCGTACTGCGTGAAATCTACATCATCAATTTTTAGGGAGTTGTTGACCTTTTCCTGAAAGTCAGTATCCTTTTGAAAGCGTTTATCGGATTCAGATTTTATAAAATAATAAAAAGACTGGGGGTCTATCGGGATGGCTCCACCTTTAATACTGGCCACATCTACCTGCATACCTGCATCAAGAAATTCGTAATAGGGAATGGTCATCTCTGAGGCGAAAACCCCTGTGGGCCTACCCGTTGTTTCACCTGCTGCATGTAATACACTATGGCTTGTGGTGATAATCAGGGCTTTTTTGTCCTTCAGGTCGTATTCCCTGGATTCGGCATATTCAGTGTGTAAACCGGCCTGGTGTAAAATATTTGGCAACAAGGCCAGTAGCACGCCAAAGGTGCCAAGGACCAGACCCGCTCCAATGAGTATTTTTCTGGCACGGGGGGCATTTGCCAGATTTTTATTAAAAAAGAAGTAGGCCGTGACCATGGCCAATATTAAATGAAAAATCGCTGCAGCAGGGGTGGAAAAAACACCGGCAATGAAACTGGCCAGGATGGCAATAAAGGCCGTTATATTAAATCCCAAAAAAGTGGACAGGAAGATGCCTGGAAGGGGCTCGGTAGTAAAATTTCTCCAGGCTTGTAAGGCAAAAATGCCCAAACCCAATGCGCCTGCCCCGTACATTCGAGCCATTGCGAGGTGACTTCCCGGTCCTTGGGCCAGATCCGGAACTACCTGAGGGACAAAAAATAATACGGTCCCGGCCAGTAATTCAATAATGGCAGAAAGGAGGATGAAGTTTTTCATGTTCGCTGGTTTTAAATTATGCCTAGTCAGATGCCAGCAGGTGTTGAAACGGCAGACCTCTTAAAACAAAAAGTTTTTCGAACATTGCCTATGTTAGTAATCAAAAATAAAAATAGTACTTTTGTGCTAAAAATAAAGTTTTTCTAGCATAAAAACACTTTGATTCAATGAAATTGAAAGAAAAGATCCTGGTCAAGGCAGTGGAGTTGTTTAATGAAAAAGGGATCTCTTCCACCTCACCCAATCAGATAGCGTCGTCATTAAATATTAGTTCAGGGAATCTGACCTATCATTATAAGACCAAAGCCATGCTGGTGAAAGAGGTATACGATAAAATGCACGAGAATTCTAAGGATTTTATACAGCTTAGCGGCTACTTGACCTTAGAAGACTTTCGGAAGATCATGAAGGAGTTCCGGGATTTTATGGATAAGTACCGGTTCTTTTTTCACGACCTGGTGTTTATCGTTCGAAACTATCCTGAGGTAAGAGCATTGTATGAGGCCACCAACCTGCAGCGCTTTAAGCAAGGCAGGAGGTTGTTTGAACATTATACAGAAACGGGGCGGATGATCCCTGAAGGGGAAGGGATCAATTATAATTACCTGACCCATAATGTATGGATGGTGGCGGCCTTTTGGAATATTCAAAGCCGGGTGATCACACCAGGGGAGATTTTCGAAAAGCCCATGGACATGGTGGATATGACCTGGTACATGATCCTGCCTTATCTGACCAAAAAGGGTAGAGAGGAGTATGAACAGATCAATGCATATTTGAAAAGCAGACGGGCGACGAGCTAGCTAACAGAATACTTACCTTATAATAAACTTGTCTCCGTCATTGGCTAGGTGGATGGGCCCCTTATAGGCTTTTAATTCATTCAAGTACATGTTCTTCAGGGTTATATTGTCTGGTGGAGGAGCTAAATGGTTTAAGACCAGCTTCTTTACTCCAGCACGTTGAGCCAGGGCCGCCACCTCTTTTGTCCCGGTATGGTAATCCTGGATATCGTGAATGATCTTGCTTGTTCTATCCTGGCCCGCCTGGTCCAGTTCTTCCTCCAGCATTTTTTGAAAAGACATTAGCATGACTTCATGCACCAGCAGTTCACAGTCTTGTGCCATCTTCTCCAGTAGCGCATTCTCCTTAGTATCACCGCTGATGACCACTTTTTTATCCTGGTATTCGATCAGGTATCCAACGGCAGGCTCTATGGGCTCGTGGTTAACATCAAAGGCCGTGATGGTAATCCCATCTTTTTGAAATACGACTTTTGAAGCGTTTTGCTCCACATGGTATTCATGAGGAATCCCAACTGCTTTGGCGATGTTCATAATTTCCGGGCCATGGTGAGCTACCCGATAGCTGTTTTCGATCTCCAGAAAGGCATTGGCCGCATTCACGAGAGCAGTTACACTATCGGGACCATAAATGTGTAAGTCATCGGTTCTTCCGAGTACCCATGTTCGACTGATCATATTTGGCAGGTCCATCATGTGATCAGAGTGGAAATGAGTGAGAAAGATACCATCTAGTTCGGTTAGTGGAAGGCCCAGGTTTTCAGACTTTTGTACTGTTCCTGCCCCAACATCGAAGAGGAAAAAAAGATCATTGACAAACACGGCTGTTCCGGTTTGGGCTCTTGTTCCCGGCAGTGGGGTTGCAGTCCCTACCGTCACCACCACAATGGCATTCTTTTCGTAGATGGTGCTCAAATCGGTTCCCAGGGATGCTACCTGTTTACGGATGAAATAAGGGACGATTTTTTCCGGATAAAAGGTAAGGCCTGTCCAGACAATGGCCAGGAGGATCGCGAGGATAGCAAGCAGCGTTAGGATAAATTTTTTCATTGGTCTGTTGAATAGTAATTTGTCAAGTATAGGAAAGCCTGCACTTTCGAAAGGCTGTTTTTTACCCTTATTACTTTTGGATAAATTTTTCTTCCATTACCCTTGCTCCATGGAGTGGGGTGTCATACTTCTTTCGAGCTCTTCTCCGTATTTTCTGGCTATCTGTAAAACAACAACAATGATCTTCTTGTTGCACGTATAGCCGATCGGAGGGAAAATTTTGATCCTGTTTCCCCTTTAACATCAACTAGATTTTCCTGTTAAACCCTTCTAATAAAAGGCTTTGTTGTTGTGGGAAAGGACGCCTTTATTTTAGTACCAGGCAATTTGCTTTAGCAGCAACTTCCTTTTTAATCTTTTCTTTGTGGAGAGCTTAAGTATCCCCTTAAACAAGCGGGCGCCAAAATGCCCAAATCCACTAAAACGGAATCCTTTCCAAGGCCATGATCAGGGCAATACCCGCTGCTCCGCCGGAGATGAAGAGGTTCCAGTCCCGTTGAGGAATTCGAAAAACATAAAAGGCCAGGCCCGAAACCAGCAGGATCACAGCGACTATAGCCAGTTGCCCCAATTCGACACCCACATTAAAGGCAAATAACTGGGTAACCAATTGCCCGGTCTCCCCCGGCATGATCAGAGAGCGGAAAAAATTCGAAAAACCCATACCGTGGATCAGGCCGAAAACAAGGGCGAACAGATAGTTGAAGTTGAGGTTGCGGGCAAAGGTCTTTTCCGTCAGGCCCGAATCAAAGCGGTGAAACAGCACATTGTATAAGGCGGTTAGGAAAATGGTGACCGGGATCAAAAACTCGATCCAGGCGGCATTGATGGGGATGATGTCTAAAGCAGCCAGGGCCAGGGTAATGGAGTGCCCAATGGTAAATGCGGTTACCAAAAGTGCCACCTTCCGCCATTCGGAAAGCCGGTAAATGGCGCAAAGTGCAACGATAAAAAGGATGTGGTCATAGCCATTCAGGTCGGCTATGTGCTCGAAACCCAGTTGGAGATAGGTGGAAAAAACGGAACGCAATGCTGGTGATTTTTGATGTTGAATATTTAGGTATTCAACCCTCAATATTCAAAAAAAATCAACATTTAACCTAACCCAAAAGGATAAGGAGCTGCAGCCTCATAAGCCGCAGCCCCTTTTATATGCCTTTTAGGCAACAGGCCTAGTACCGGTAATACTCCGGTTTGTAAGGCCCTTGTTGTTCCACGCCGATATAGGTGGCCTGATCGGCAGACAGTTCTTCCAGTTCGACACCGATTTTGGCCAGGTGCAGGCGGGCTACTTCCTCATCCAGGTGCTTTGGCAGGGTGTACACCTTGTTCTCGTATTTATCGGCCTGATCCCAAAGCTCCATTTGTGCCAATACCTGGTTGGTAAAGGAGTTGGACATTACGAAGGAAGGGTGGCCGGTAGCACACCCCAGGTTGACCAGGCGACCTTCGGCTAAAAGGATAATGTCATTGCCGTCAATGGTATACTTATCCACTTGTGGTTTGATGGTAACCTTTGAATCACCATGGTGTTTGTTCAGGTAGGCTACGTCGATCTCGTTGTCAAAGTGGCCGATATTGCAGACAATGGTCTTGTCTTTCATCATCCTGAAATGCCGTTCGGTTACAATATCCTTGTTACCAGTAGCTGTAACGACAATGTCCACCCGGGGGATAGCATTTTCCATGCGTTTTACTTCAAAGCCGTCCATGGCAGCCTGTAGTGCGCAAATTGGGTCGATCTCGGTAACGATGACCCGGCATCCCGCTCCACGCAGAGAGGCAGCCGAACCTTTACCCACATCTCCATACCCGGCTACCACAGCGACCTTACCGGCCAACATGATATCCGTGGCGCGACGGATGGCGTCTACCAGGGACTCTTTGCAACCGTACTTATTGTCGAATTTCGATTTGGTTACGGAGTCGTTGACGTTGATAGCCGGCATGGGCAGTGTGCCGTTCTTTTGGCGTTCATACAGGCGGTGTACCCCTGTGGTGGTTTCTTCGCTCAGGCCTTTAATAGCATCCACTAACTCGGGGTGCTTATCGAGTACGACATTGGTCAGATCGCCGCCGTCGTCCAGGATCATATTCAGAGGTTGGTTGTCTTCGAAAGCAAACAGGGTCTGTTCGATGGCCCACCAGAACTCTTCTTCAGTCATGCCTTTCCAGGCAAAAACGGGGATGCCGGCAGCAGCAACTGCAGCAGCGGCATGATCTTGAGTGGAAAAAATGTTGCAGGAAGACCAGGTCACTTCGGCGCCCAATTCGGTAAGGGTCTCGATCAGGACCGCCGTTTGAATGGTCATGTGCAAACAACCGGCAATGCGGGCACCGGCTAATGGTTTGGAGGGTCCGTATTTTTCACGCAAGGCCATAAGGCCAGGCATTTCGGCTTCGGCCAGTTCGATTTCCTTACGTCCCCATTCGGCCAGGGAGATGTCTTTTACTTTGTAATTCAATTTGGTGCTTACAGAATCCATTCGGAAGGTATTTAAAGCATAAATAATTGGTGCAAAAGTACGCCTTTATATTTTATCCTAAAAATACAACCCATAGGCGAGGCAACGGTTTAATTTGCCATTATCCAAGAGAACTTGACGGAAGCCAAAGATATATGGTGGCCCCCTTTATCCGATTTCAAAGAATGACATGGACCTGACAAAGTACTTTGAGGCCTTGTTGTAGTTTTAAGCGCTTAAATTAGAATCTTATGACGGCACGACCTACCCAACAAATATACTCGAATTACACCCAGGAAGATTTTGACGTTTGGAAATTGCTGTACCATCGGCAATTGCAGCACCTGGAGGGGAAGGTTGCCGAAGAATTCATGGAGGCACTGAAGGTGATCGGTTTTTCTGCAGAAGAGATCCCGGATTTCAAACAGGTCAACCAGCGCCTGGCCAAAACTACCGGCTGGGAGATCATTACCGTCCCCAACATTGCACCTGCGGACGTTTTCTTTCAACGGCTGGCTCAAAAGCAATTTACCGCCACCTGCTGGCTGCGCAAGATGAGCGAATTGGATTACCTGGAAGAGCCAGATATGTTTCACGATGTTTTTGGCCATACTCCATTGCTCACCAATGAAGCCTACACTGATTTTTTTCATAAAATGGGCCTGCTGGCCGGAAAATACCCCGGGAAACCGGAGGTGATCCTTAAACTGCAAAAACTGTACTGGTTTACGATCGAGTTTGGCCTTATTCGAAACCGTGACGGCCTTAAGATCTATGGAGCCGGCATTATTTCCTCCAAAGGCGAAACCGAACATGCCCTGAGTAATCATTCGATCAAACACGATTTCGATATCCAAAAGATCTTTCGACACCACTTTCGAACAGATATCATCCAGGAAGAGTACTACGTCATTGAATCTTTCGAACAAATCGCAGACGCCTATCCAGAGATCGAAGCAGCTTTATTGGAGAACTGATTTAAATGTAAATTGTACGTCATTTATTTTGACGGTGATTTGTCATTTCGTGCCTTCCTGAGCTTTTCTGTGATCTTTTAGGTTCCCATCTGAGTTACACGGACATATTTTCTAATCCAAAAACTAGGTTTATGAACCCAAATTTTACCTTCGATCCAAGAGGGCGATCAGCCTGGATGCTGATCCTCTTTTTGGCACTGGGAAGTGTGTCCCTTTCCGCACAGGATACCTGTGAAGCGGATTTCGGAGCACTAACCGGTCTGAAATTGTGTATGGGAGAAACAACTGCCCTGCAAACAAACCCAGCTGATGGTGCCGTAGCACCGGAGGGTTTTGACATTTTGTACGTTTTGACCAGTGGTGAAGACCTGGTCATCGAAGCCGTGAATACTGAACCCTATTTTGAAGTAAGTCCCGAAGGGCTTTTCACTATCCATACGCTGGTCTTTGACCCCACCACCCTGGACCTGGGGATAGTGGAATTTGGCGTAACTACCGGTTTTGACGTAAACGGTCTTTTAATCCAGGGCGGTGGCACTATTTGCGCTGCTTTGGACGTAAGCGGTGCTCAATTCCAGTTCGGTAGTTGTGAAGCCCCCTGCGAAGCGATGGCCGGCACCCTTACTGCCGAAGCCGATGCCTGCCTGGAGGAGATCAGCGGAACTGCCAGCCTTACTGCTACCCGCGATATGGATGCCGTAGTGCCGGAAGGATACGAACTGCTGTATGTCCTGACCAGTGGCGAGAACCTGGTGATCGAAGCCGTAAACGGTGCACCAAGCTTTGAAGTAGATACCACCGGTCGCTTTACCATTCACACCCTGGTGTACAATCCGCAGACCCTGGATCTGGGCATTGTGGAGTTTGGTGTAACTACCGGAGTTGATGTGAACGGCCTGTTGCAGCAAGGCGGCGGAGAGATCTGTGGTGCACTGGATGTGGCCGGAGCCGCTTTCGATGTGGAAGCTTGCCCCTGTGAAGCGATGGCCGGCACCCTTACTGCCGAAGCCGATGCCTGCCTGGAGGAGATCA
>CAYZMS010000006.1:0-16534 GCA_964479625.1 uncultured Saprospiraceae bacterium | reverse complement strand
CCGGAGCCGCTTTCGATGTGGAAGCTTGCCCCTGTGAAGCGATGGCCGGCACCCTGGAAGCCAAAGCAGAAGAGGCCTGTATTAACGATCATGGATTTGCAGTTCTGGCGGCTGCAGTCAATGAAGCACCCAATGTGCCGGAAGGATACGAATTAGTCTATGTATTGACAAGTGGAGAAAACCTGGTGATCGAATCTGTATTTGCTCAAGCTGCCTTTGTGGTGGATGAGCCCGGAAGATACACCATTCATACCCTGGTGTACAATCCGGAGACTCTGGATCTGGGCATTGTTGAATTTGGTGTAACCACCGGAGTTGATGTGAATGGTCTTCTGCAACAAGGCGGCGGAGAGATCTGCGGTGCACTGGACGTGGCCGGAGCTCCTTTCGATGTGGATATTTGTCCCTGCGAAGCGGATTTTGGCAGCTTGATGTCGAATGATATTGGTTGTTTGGATGCTGCTGAAGCGAATTCAACGGTCACCTTAAGTGCCGGGGTGACCGAGGCGGCGGTCGTGCCGGAAGGCTACGACTTGATCTATGTCCTGACCAGCGGCAGTGACCTGATCATCGAAGCGGTGAATACTGCGCCTGAGTTTGAAGTAAGTGAAGCAGGAGATTACACCATTCATACATTGGTCTATAACCCAATGACCCTCGACCTGGGCATCGTTGAATTTGGCGTAACCACCGGAGTAGATGTGAATAACCTGCTGCAGCAAGGCGGTGGCGAGATCTGTGGTGCACTGGATGTTGCCGGAGCTCCATTTACCGTGGACTTCTGTGCTAACCTCGCCTGTGATGCTTCCGCAGGAAGCTTGATGGCTTCTACCACCGGAGTTTGCCTACCAGAAGAGGGGGGGCTTACCCTCACTGCCGATCGCACGGGAGAGGCGGCTGTGCCTGCAGGCTTCGAATTGATCTATGTACTGACTTCAGGAGCTGAACTGGTTATTGAAAATGTCAATGCTGAACCTGCTTTCGAAGTGAATTCGACTGGCTTGTTCACCATCCACACCCTGGTATACAATCCGGAGACCCTGGATCTGGGCATTGTGGAGTTTGGTGTGACCACTGGCGTAGATGTGTTTGGTTTGCTGACAGCGGGCGGTGGCGATATCTGTGGTGCACTGGATGTTGCAGGAGCCCCTTTCGAAGTGGTTACCTGTGCGGAATTCGACTGTGGAGCTGATGCCGGAACCTTGGAGCCTAATGGAGCGACTGCTTGCCTGGAAGATCGATTCGACCGGGTAGAACTGGAAGCACAGGTGAAGAGCCAACCATTTGTACCCAATGGCTTTCAGGTAGCTTATGTATTGACCAAAGGTGATGGATTGAACATCCTAAAAGTGAGTTCCAGGCCTTCTTTTGAAGTTCGTACCGCTGGCTCCCACCGTATTCATACTCTGGTTTATGATCCGGAAACGCTCAACCCTTTCATTGTACAGCCTTTCCAAACGACCGGGTTTGATATCAATAGCCTTTTAATTCAAGGTGGCGGCACCCTTTGTGGTGCTTTGGATGTAGTCGGAGCTCCCTTCCAGGTAAGCTCCTGCGCTCCTCCGGATGCCCATGTTTACCCCAACCCGACTCAGGGATCAATAAATGTGGAGATCCCTTCCATTTTTCAGGATCGGGAGGTGACCATCAGCTTGACTGACCTGAACGGCCGGGTATTGAACCAGTGGGAATTTGGTCCGGGAACGGAAATGGCCACTATCACAACAGGGAACGCCCCTCAGGGCAATTACCTGATCATGATGGAATATGGTTCTATCAGCCGCGAATTGTTGCCGATCACGAAGCGGTAATTTTTCCAGGAGACCACACCAAATCGGTGTAGCTGTCTTATGCCGGTCTTCTGCTGGCTGAGGTAACGTACCATCAATAAAACTTCAAGGTAGAGGCTCGGGGAACTGGGTCTCTACCCTTTTTTTGGGTTTTCCAGTTCGAATTCGAGGGATTGCACCAGGCGGGTGGCTGCAGCGGGATTGGTAGCTAAGGGTATATTGTGGACATCACAAAGGCGCATGAGCATACTGACATCTACTTCATGAGGGTGCTTACCCAGGGGGTCCCGGAAAAAGATGACCATGTCTACCCGTCCTTCGACGATGCGGCTGGCGATCTGAGCATCCCCACCGTAGGGACCACTTGCCATTTTCTCTACTTCCAAGCCTGCTTTTTCAAGGTAGCTCCCTGTAGTCCCGGTGGCGATCAGGTGAATATTATTGCGTTGAAAAAAATCAATATTGTCGCGAATAAAACCAACCATGTCCACTTTTTTACTATCGTGGGCAATGATGGCAAGGATGAGGTACTCTCTACTGTTTTCAGACATGCTTATTGGTGTTATTAAATTGTGAAATACGGCCCGAACCTTCCGGTATACGCTTAAATTTCTAAATTTGAGCCAAATTTAATTAAGACAAATAAAAACCAGGTTATCATGAAATCATTGTTGAAAACTTTCCTGGCAATTGCCGTTCTGGCTTTCAGTGTGAAAGCAAATGCACAATTGCAAACCCCTGCTGCCAGCCCTGCCTGCGAATTAGAGCAAACGGTTGGACTGACGGAGGTGGAGATTGAATACTCCCGCCCTGCTGTGCGCGGTAGAACTATTTTTGCCAAGGACGGACTGGTCCCCTTTGGCGAAGTATGGCGTACAGGTGCCAATTCTGCTACCATGATCTCTTTTTCTGAGGACGTAAAGTTAGGCGGCCAGGCTTTGGAAGCCGGCTCCTATGCTATCCTGACCAAACCTGATGCCAAGGAGTGGGAATTCATGTTCTACCCTTATGAATCCGGAAACTGGACCAGCTATGTGGATAAGACCCCCGCTGCTACGGTCAAGGCGAAAAGTGCCAAGTTGAGCAGTCCTCGCGAATCCATGACCTTCGACATCAACGACATCACAGCGGAAGGGGCCAATATTTATTTGAAATGGGCGGACACCAAAGTCTCTTTTCCTTTGGAAGTCATGACCGATGAGGCGGTGATGGCCAGCATTGACAAGGTAATGGCCGGGCCTACCGCAAATGACTATTTTGCAGCTGCTTCTTACTACCACGAGGCTGGGAAAGACCTGAACCAGGCCTTGACCTGGGTCCAAAAAGCCAATGCGGAAAATCCACGCTATTGGATGCTTCGTCGGGAGGCATTGATCCTGGCTGACCTTGGCCGTAAGGAGGAAGCCATTGCCACCGCCACAAAATCAATGGAATTGGCAAAAGAAGCCGGCAATAATGACTATATTCGAATGAATGAAGCTTCCATTAAGGAGTGGAGCATGTAAGTTAGCAATGCCTCCTTTGGTGAGTAGGCCTTTAGAAGGCAGATCGCCCACTCAGTTTGCATTTGGCTGGCGGTAAAGCGAACATTTCTACGCACCAGATTCAATGAACACAACTCCCATTTCGTCTTCGGTGAAATGGGAGTTGTGTTTTTAAAAGCCCATTTCCAGGCGTTGCAGCTTCATTTCTACCTGGCTTGGGAATTTCATTCGTGCGCGGTACCAGTAATTGTGCTCCGTTCGATCCTCCGTCAGGTCGCAACTTTTAACAGTTTCGAAAAGCTCGAGCTCCCGTTCCCGTAAATCCGTAAGTTGCTGTTTGAAGGCAGCTGTGTCCAGTTTTCCTGCTTCGAATTTCGCATTGAGCTTGTCGAATTTCGCGGAGATCTTATCATCTGTCTTTCGAAGGGAATTACAGGGGTTGCAGGCAAGGGCTGCAAAACAGCAGATGGCCAGAACGCAGGTTTTCCAATTTTTCATGTTCGTTGCGCTTTTAGTGAACTACCTTTGAGCGAAGGCTTTGAATGAGCGGTTCCAGTTTGTCAACAGTAACATGGTCCATTACTACGATCTTATACCAGTTGGGCTGGTGATGATCATCCGGGACCAATCCGAATTTTTCCGCGGTAGCTGCTGGCAGATAGTCGGCCTGCAGGGTAATGATATTCGAATAAGGCTCCCGGAAGTAAGGGACCTCCACCTCTTTTAACTGTCGTTCCAGCCAATTGGTGCGAAGTTGAAGGATTTGGATTTTTTCAAACCAGCCATGGGGCCCATAGGTGCTCAGGATCATCCAAACTGCCACAGCATTCGCTCCGGAACGGCTGCCTGAAAGGGTAGCATCCAAACCTTTGACGTAAGCTGCTGATTCGGTGAGGGTATATTGCATCCAGTTTTTTCGAATGACAAATATCCCAGTCCCATAGGGGGCCTGGACCATTTTATGGGCATCCAGGGTTACCGAAGTAATCGCGGGATGTTCAAAATTCAAGGGGTTGTCCTGGTTGCTAAAGGGGTAAATAAACCCACCATAGGCGCCGTCAGCATGCATTTTATAGGAGAACTCCAGGTCATCCATCACCTCCAGATAGGTTTCAGGCTGATCCACCGAGCCAAACATGGTCGTCATCATATTTACTACGGCAATGATGTATTTCTTGCCTTTCGATTTCCAATATTCCAGGTCAACTCGCAATTGAATGGGGTCTACCTGGCGGTCGTTGGGGGTAACCCTGGCCTGGTGTAGGTCCAGTTGTAGAAGGTCAGCTCCCTTAGCAATGGAATAATGGCTGTCTTCTGAGCAAAGCACGAGTATTTCCTTTGTCCGGGCATTTAGTTTTCGAAAAAAGTAGTTTCTATAGATCCAAAGGGCCTGGATATTGGCTTCTGTCCCACCTGCCGCTACATAGCCGTCGTGCTGGCCCGCTTCCCCTTTGAGAATGTCTTGGGCGCAGATGTGGATTACCTCCCGCTCCAATTCCTGAGTGCCTTGAAAAAAGGCCTCTGATTCCCCCAGTGTATGGCAACCGATATGATTGGGATTGTGAATGAGGGTGGAAAGGAAGGGCGCCTCTTTTAAAAATGGCATATCCTGGGGAAAAACCTTCCCATCCAGGTGAGAGGCGGGCACGCCCAAAATGCCCTGATCATAGAAATTGATGTTTTCCTGAAGAGCTTGAAAAACGCGGCTCCGGATCTGCTCTATGGACAAATGCTTCCAAAGCGACATGATACCTGCTGTTTCCTGCAAAGATAGCAGGAAATAAAAAGATGGAAGGATAAAGTCCGCCGGCCTCAGTTAATTTTGTAGTAAGTTTGTTACATGTTTTCCCACTTACCTTTCCACCAGGTTTCGAATAGCTTTTTCGATCTCTTTGACGTAAGTAGTGTGGGAAAACCTAAGGGAGAGGCGCTCTAGCCCTGCCTGGCCATGAGCTTGGGCAATAGCTGGGTGTTCGAGGTAGTACTGTATGGCCTTTGCCAGTGCAGGTGCATCTGCAGTAGGCACTATGGTACCGCTTTGGCCATCCTCGATCAATTCGGGGGTGCCACCGGCGGTAGTGGCAACGATCGGCCGGGCTTTGGCCATGGCTTCGATTACTGTTCTGGGGAGTCCTTCAGAAAGAGAGGGTTGAGTGTAAATATCTGCGCCGGCAATAAAGGAAACGGCATCTTTTCGAATGCCCATCCCATGGATCCGCCCTTTCCAGGGGTGCGATTTAATAAACTTGCTCAGTTGTGCCTGTTCTGTACCCCGGCCTACCAAGATGAGGTGCGTATTTTCGTACTGGGGTAAAAGGCGGGTAGCCTGGAGTAGGTACCTCAGCCCTTTGACCCAGCGCATGTTGGCCACACAAACCAGCACCCTTGCGTCAGATGGAATGCCCAAGGAGTAACGCTGGAAAGGGGGAATATCCCGGTACCAATCCGGTGATTGACCTTTGTAAATGGTTACTGCTTTGTCCTTATTGCGAACCAATGCCTTGCGGGCGTTCTGTCGAACGGCTTCTGAATTACAGGTGATCAGGTCCACTCTTGGGTGCAGGTGAGTGAGGTAGGCACTTGGGTCGGTAAGGCGCAAGCCCTCCGCCCCCCGGTAGGTAATGATCTTTACCGGTAAGCCCCAGGCGGCGAGGATGCCGTTCGAAATGGTCTTGCTGTTAAACAAATACAGGGCGTCATAAGCCTGTTCCTTTATTTCCTTTCGAATGGCTTGTATGGCCTGCAGATCGATCTTCTTTCGAATGCTCCGATCGATCAAGCGCAGCCCCTCCTCCCGGAAACGCTGGGAAAAGGGGCTTTCGGCTTCGGCCATAATATCTACCTGCAGGCCGCTTTGGTGCAGGCTGATCAACATTTCGCCCTCCGGGCGTACACTGTTGTAATTACTTCGGTAGGAGCTGATCGCCAGTAGTTTTATCATAAAGCCTGAATTAGGTCGGCTGAAATATCGTCTATATGTTCCAGGCCCACTGAAATGCGCACCATCCCGGGCGTAATTCCGACGGCTGCCCGTTCTTCCTCGCTTAGTTTGGAATGAGTCGTGGAAGCCGGGTGGGTGACGATGGTCCGGGTGTCGCCCAAATTAGACGAAAGGCTGCACATCCGAATGCTATTCAGGAAACGCGAACCGGCTTCCAGGCCCCCTTTCAGTTCGATGGCCACTATGCCACCTCCCAGTCGCATTTGCCGTTTGGCAAGTTCGTATTGCGGATGGGAGGGCAGATGAGGATAGCGTACCCTTTCGATCCGGGGGTGTTGTTCCAACCGGCGAGCCAATGCGAGCGCATTGCTGCAGTGCCTGTCCATGCGTACCGCCAGCGTTTCCAGGCTTTTGGAGATCAGCCAGGCATTAAAGGGCGAAAGGGCTGGTCCAGTGTGGCGGCAAAAAAAACGGACCTTTTCAATGACCTCCGGTTTGCCGACTACCAGACCTGCCAGGGCCCGCCCCTGCCCGTCCATCCATTTGGTAGCGGAATGCACCACAAGGTCAGCTCCGTATTCGGCAGGGCGTTGAAGGTAGGGGGTGGCAAAACAATTGTCGATATTGAAAAGCAGTTGGTGTTCTTTAGCAAACCGACCCGCCCGCTCCAGGTCGACCAGGGCCAGGCCGGGGTTAGAGGGCGACTCCAGGACCAGCATTTTCGTATTGGGGCGTAGGTGTATCGCCCAGTCATCGATCTGGTCCGGTTCGACATAGGTATGCGATATGCCCCATTTCGGTAAGAGCTGACTTAAGATCTGGTGCGTGGATCCAAAAACGGCCCGGGAGGCCAGAATATGGTCCCCGGCCTGGAGAAAAGCGGCCATACTCGCAAATACAGCCGACATGCCGCTGGCGGTGGCAAAGCCTTCTTCGGCGCCTTCCAATAGACATACTTTTCGGATCAACTCATCCGTATTGGGATTGTTGTACCGGGAGTAAATGATATCCTCTGTTTCTCCCGCAAAGGTCTCCGCCATCCGCTCTGCTGAGGGGAAGGTGAAGCTGGAAGTCATGAACAGAGGAGCAGAGTGCTCCCGGTATTCGGTTCTATCCATCTGACCCCGGATGGCCCGGGTCTCGAATTTTTCCATAAAACACTTGTTTGTAACGATTAACTAGTATGGGACTGATTTTCGAAAGTAGACTGAAAATCAGCTATCCGTATTGCTAAAGATCTCCATCTCCCATTTAACGGGGGCCTGTTTTTCGATCATTTTTGATACGGAGCAGTATTTATCTACCGACATGCTAATGGCGCGTTCTGCTTTTTTTGGGTCGATATTGCCGAATAATTTGTATTTGATGGTTATTTCAGTGAATAGAGAAGGAGTTTTATCCTTTTCCCGCTCTCCTGTCACGGTCATTTTAATATCCTCCAGGGGTTCTTTCATCTTTCGCAAGAACAGGATCACATCGATGGCGGTACAACCAGCCAGGCTGGACAGTAGCATTTGCATGGGGCGCATGGCCTTGTTGCCGCCGCCGATATCGGGGGAGCCGTCCAGTAGTACAGTGTTCCCCCCTTCGTTGGTAACTTGCATGTGGTAGTTATCATCCAGGCGTTCGAGTTCGACGATCATGGTAGTTGAATTTTTTATTTGCTGCAAAAAAAGATAAAAAAGCCTAGCTGCAAAAGTTGCCCTTGACTTTTTGGTCAAAGCGACCTACTTTTAAGGCTCTTTCAAGCCAGGTATACATTTGACAGAAAAAACAAAGACAAGCGAGTCTTTGCATCTTCAAAATGGTTTTATAAAGAAGAGGGGAGAGAACGGGCTCTTTGAACCTCTGGCAACCTGCGCAAGCCGAAAAGGTGCCAATTCCCGCCAAAGTTATTTTGGAATATAAAATCCTTTAGCACCTTGCAACAATTACTGCTTCAAAGACCTTTCCAGCTCGAGAACGGGCAAGTGTTACCAGAGTTATTGATCGGGTTTAATACCTATGGCCAACTAAATAGTCAGGCGGATAACGTCGTTTGGATCTGCCATGCCTTTACCGGTAATGCCGAAGCCTCCGACTGGTGGGCCGGCCTGGTGGGGCCTGGTAAGGTGTTGGACCCAGAGCGGTATTTCATTGTGTGTGCGAACATGCTGGGAAGCTGTTACGGTAGTTCGGGGCCCTGCAGCCTGAACCCCCAAAGCGGGAGGTTCTACAAGGATACCTTTCCAGAGGTGACCGTTCGGGATATAGTCCGGGCACATATTGAACTACGCCGGCACCTCCAGATCGAGCGTATTCACCTGGTGATCGGGGGATCCATGGGAGGACAACAAGCCCTGGAGTGGGCGGTAATGGAAGCGGGCCTGTTCGAACATCTGGTCATTTTGGCATCGAATGCCCAGCATTCCCCTTGGGGAGTCGCCTTCAATGAGGCCCAGCGCATGGCCATTGAGGGTGCCCTGGCCTCCGGTAATGGAAAAGCGGGCCTGGAAGCCGCCAGGGCTATTGGAATGCTTTCTTATCGGCATTACAACACTTATCAGGCCACACAAGGAGAATCGGATCCCGCCAAAATCGGCAACTATCGGGCCGCTTCCTATCAGCGGTACCAGGGAGAGAAGCTTTGGGGGCGCTTCGACCTCTACAGTTATTTAATATTGAGTAAAGCCATGGACAGTCATCACCTGGGGCGCGGTCGTGGAGGCGTGGATAATGCCTTAAGACAAATTCAGGCCAGAACCCTCATTTTCGGCATCACCACAGACCTGCTTTTTCCCCTTTCAGAGCAGCGCTTATTGGCAAAGCATATCACTAAGGCTCGATTGATTGAAATTGAAAGCCCCTATGGGCATGATGGCTTTTTGGTGGAGTTTGAGGCCATTGGACGCTATTTGAGGGCCTTCCTGAACGGCCTGCCGGTGGGAATATCCTTTTCCTCTGGGAATGGGAAAACAGCCTTTGTTTCTGCCGGGCACCTTCCTCCACTGCCTGGAACGGAGCCGTTTTGATCAAAAGGGATGCGGAGATAAATGCCCCCTCATCTCTCATTCCTCTTCCCTTCTAGTCTGGCTTGCAATTTCCCTCATTGCTTCGGATATTAGCCCTTTAAGCAAAATGGAATGAAGCAAGGGAATGTCATTTTTGTTGATGAACCTCACCCTTTTTTGGCAAAACGCCTGAACGACCTGGGTTTCCAGTGTGATTTTCATTACCAAAGCAGCCGGGAGGCCATTTTAGCCGTGCTTTCGAACTATGACGGCCTGGTCATTCGATCGCGCTTAGAGGTAGATGAGGAATTGTTACAGGCGGGCAGCAGGTTGAAATTTGTTGCCCGGTTGGGAGTGGGCGTAGAACATATCGACCTAGAGTGTGCAGCACGCAGGGGTGTTCGGGTGCTGACCTCTCCAGAGGGAAGTCGCGATACAGTGGGGGAGCACACCCTCGGTTTACTCCTGATGTTGTTGAATAAGCTGGGAAAAGCGGAGCGGGAGATCCGGGCCGGAATGTGGCTGCGGGAACCCAACCGGGGGGTCGAGATCAAAGGCAAAACCATAGGGATCATCGGCTACGGCAATATGGGAACGGCTTTCGCCCAACGCCTGCAAGGGTTTGAGGCCCGGGTGCTGGCCTATGACAAATTTAAACAAGGATTTAGCGATGCCTACGCTGAAGAAGCCTCCCTGGAGCGATTATTCGAAGAGGCGGATATTGTCAGTCTTCACATTCCCTTCCTCCCGGAGAATTATCATTTTGTTAACGATGAATTCATTCGCAATTTCCAAAAAAGCCTGTACTTGCTGAATACGGCCAGAGGCACGGTTTTGGATACGGCTGCGCTGGTGCAGCACTTGAAAACAGGAAAGGTTGCAGGTGCTGCCCTGGATGTTCTGGAATACGAAGAAATGGCTTTTTCAAAGCTTGATCTTTCCAGTTTGCCGGCGCCTTTCCAATACTTGCGGGAAGCTGCGAATGTGGTACTGAGCCCCCATATCGCCGGCTGGTCCAGGGAATCAAAAGAAGGCCATGCTCGCGTCCTGGCCCAAAAAATAGAAGATTTATAACAGATCCCATGCAGTATCCCAGTGCAAAAGGACATATCGGCATTTTTGAGATCGTTTACAACCTGGCAGAGGCAGGACCAGATCTGTTCCTGCCCAACGCATACGTTGTTTCTATCGACCGGGAGGGGTACCTGGCCCATATCCAACAGCGGGCCATGGAAGATACCATCACGCATTTTGGCCTGGAACTGACGGATGAGCGTCGCCGTGCCTTTTCTTTGATCGAGCGCCTGCAGCCCAAGGTGCTCGAACAAAATTTTAGCCCGCCCCGTAGAAAACTCCGCCCCCTGGAGGTGTTATTGAAAGATCGGGAAAGCCTTAAGGCTATTCAAAAGTATGCCCATCGGCATTTAAACGAATTGCTGGAGATCGTTCACGAAGGAGGTTTCCCCCTGACCTGGAATGTGGAACGCAAAGTGTTGGTAAAGGACTTCGTATTGGAACATGCCAAAGCCCCCCTTCAAGTCCAATTGTTTTTCGAACGAATGGACCGTGGGGTACGCTATCGCCTCAACCTCAAGGAAAATGGGAAGACTTGGAAAGTGCGGGACCGGGATGTAGTGCCCATCACCAATGAGGGAGCCTGGTTGTTTGTGGACTATGTTCTATATCGAGCCGAGCACATGAACGGGTTCATGGTCAAGCCCTTTCGACAACGCGACGAGGTCATTATCCCGGAGGCAAATGTTAAAACCTACTTCCAGAAGTTTATCGTCAAAGTAGCTTCCAAACTGGAGATCGAAGCAGAAGGATTCGAAGTGGTTCAGCACGACCAACTGCTGGGTTGTCGTCTGGAGGTTGTTCCACAACCTTTCGAAGAGAGCGGTTTGATGCTGACGGCGAAAATGTTATACCCACACGAGATGACCTTTGATTGGTACGCCCGGCAAAATCGTTCGACCCGTCTTGAATTTGGTGAAGAAGATGTTCGGATCATACAGATACAGCGAAGACAGGACGAAGAAGCCGTTTTCATCGAAAAGATCAACCAACTTGGGTTACAGCTAAGCAACGATCGGTTTTGGGTTTTTCCGGAGGAAGAACATCCGTATCGCCTGCTGGAATGGTTGATCGAATACCGGATACACCTGGAAGACCTCGGCTTTGAGGTCGCTACCCCCTGTCCGGGAGAGCAGCCCCTTTACCTGCATGTTCCCGTTCTGGACCTGGCTTCTGAACAGACCAACGATTGGTTCGATATTATGGGGCAAGTGAAGATCGGGGAATTCAATATTCCCTTTCTGGATATCGCTAAATACATCCGGGAGGACAACCGCTTCTTTCCTTTGCCCAACGGCCGGTATTTTTTAATTTTCCAGGAATGGATGGCCCGCTACCGCCCCCTGGTACAATTTGCCAAACGGGATAGTGACCACCTCAGGTTGAATAAAAATCAATTTACCCTGCTGCAGGAACTTGGCCTGAGAGGGGAGGGCCAGGTATCTGCCGACCTGGATCAGGTGGAGTTTACCACTCCCAATGGTCTGAAGGCTGCACTACGCCCTTATCAGCTGGATGGAGTAAAGTGGCTGGTCCAATTATACCGCAACGAACTGGGTGCCTGTCTGGCGGATGATATGGGATTAGGGAAAACCCTGCAGACCATCACCTTGCTACTGCATGCCAAGGAGCAGAAGGCGGCCCTTCAAACAGCACCCCTTACGGATGTCCAACTGGACCTTTTTGGTAGTGCTGGAGCAGATGAATCCTTTTTACAACCTTTACAGGCATTGATCATTCTTCCGGCCTCCCTGGTCTTCAACTGGGAAAGTGAAGTCCGTAAATTCGCCCCGGCGATGACAGTGTATAAACATGTTGGGCCAAAACGACACCGGGATATCAAATTACTTAAGCGCTTCGATCTGGTCTTGACGACTTACCAGACGGCCCTCCGGGATGTAGATCTGCTCGGCCAAATGGAGTTTGAGTACATCGTGTTGGATGAAAGTCAACAGATTAAGAACCGGGAAAGCAAGGTCTTTAAAGCTATCAACACCCTACAGGGCAAACACAAAGTCTCCCTGAGTGGTACGCCTATCGAAAACTCCCTTTCAGACTTATGGTCTCAAATGCAGTTCATTAATCCGGACCTGCTGGGCAGTTTTTCCTTTTTTAAAAGGGAATTTATAACCCCCATAGAAAAACACCAGGTGGAGGAAAAAAAAGATCGCCTTCGGACCCTGGTAGCCCCTTATTTGCTCAGGAGGACCAAAGAAGAAGTCGCCAGCGATTTACCTCCTCTCACTACCAAGGTCTTTTATTCAGAAATGACCAAAGAGCAAAAGCGGTTGTACGAACGGGAAAAATCAGCTGCCCGGAATTTTTTGCTGGAGCATTTCGATGCCCAAAACCCCCAGTACCGCATGCAGGTACTGCGTTCCCTTACCAAATTGCGTCAATTAGTTAACCATCCAAGCCTGGTCAATGAGGCTTACGAAAAGGATAGCGGCAAATTCAATGACATTCTGGAACATTGGGAGGTAATTCGAAAATCGGAGCACAAGGCCTTGTTTTTCAGCTCCTTCGTACAATACCTGGAGTTATTCAGGACGAATTTCGAAAAACGACAGCTGGATTACGCCTGGCTATCCGGCAGTTCCGCTCTGGTCGAACGACAACGACAGATCCAACGGTTTGAAACAGAACAGGAAGTACAATCTTTTTTGATCTCTATTAAATCAGGAGGGTCAGGTCTGAATTTAACCGCTGCGGATTATGTTTTCATCCTCGACCCCTGGTGGAACCCCACTACCGAACAACAGGCCATCGCAAGGGCGCATCGCATCGGTCAGGAAAAAAACGTGATCGCCGTTAAATTCATTACCCGGGATAGCATTGAAGAAAAGATCCTAAAACTGCAGGATCGGAAATCCCGCCTGGCAGAAGATATTATTGATAATGTCAGAAAAGCTGCTTTCTCCAGGGGGGACATTGAGTATTTACTGGAATAAGGGCTTTCTTCCGGGCCGGTAGTTCGATCCAAGGGTAATTTTTACCATAACGCAAAAAAATAAGTGGCTGATTTTTAGGTGCTTAGGGTTATTGAATCAGGGCTTAATCATTTCTAAGCTTTTCTAGTCGTCAGAATTTATCTATCTTGCAGCCAAAAGAAAGAAAGACATCCCTAGACCTGCACCCCTCCTTTCTGCATCTTTAGGGGTCTGTCCCAAGTTTCCCAACCGATTTTTGTACGTTCAGGCTACAGTTTTAAGCTGTGGTAATTGAGCTGTTCTTTTGAAAGGCCATCAAGATCATTACCCTGGAATTAGTAGACGCTTCACGTACAAGTCGTAGTAAATGCAGAACTTAAAGGAATTGGCGCAGATTGTCAATAAGAACAAGCTGCGGAAAATAGAACTATTGCAGGAAACGGAATCCGATTCGAAGATCTTTCGATTATACGAAGGCATCCTCGACGGGCGGTTTCACAATGATGAAGAAGCTTCTGAACACTTCTACGGGGAATCTCGCTCCTCTGCCTACCGCAAATTGAAATCCAGTCTTAAGGAACGGCTTTACAATCACCTTTTTTTTATTGATGTTAAACAAGCTTCCTACACCGATCGTCAACGGGCCTATTACGAATCCTTTCGGTATTGGGCTGCCGCAAAGATCATGTTGGGGAAACATGCGCGCAATGCAGGTATCGAACTGACCGAAAAGTTGTTTCAGCAGGCTCAACAGTATGAGTTCACAGAACTTTGCCTGGATATCAGCCACATTCTTCGATTGCACTATGGGACCCGCCTGGCCAATGAAAAGAAATACCACGAACTTAACACCCTTTATCATCGATATCAGGAAGCCTTTATAGCAGAGAACCTGGCAGAGGAATACTACACCCAGATCATGCTCGACTTTGTAAATTCGAAGTCCGCTAAATCGGAAAAGCGAGAGCAGGCCATTCAACTGTATGGACAGCTAGAGCCTCATCTGAAAAAATCCGATAGCTATCGATTGCATTTATATGCCTTTTTAATAGAGTTGTCAATCTACACTTCGGTAAATGATTATCAGGGGGCACTTCAGGTGAGTGAACGAATGATCCGGTTTTTCGAAGACAAACCCTATGTAGCTGCAGTTCCCCTACTTGGGGCACACTATCAGCAATTCATTTGCTACTTGCAATTACGCGATTTCGAAAAAGGCCGGCAGGCTGCCCTTCGCTGTGCCGACCTGGTGGAGGAAGGTTCGTTTAACTGGTTCAAATACCAGGAGTTGTACATTTTACTTTGCCTGCGTAGTGGTGCCTATCAGGAAGGCTATGATGTTTTTGAGCAGGCAAAAGAACACAAGCGATTCTCCTTTCTACAAGGGCACGTTCGTGAATATTGGCGGGTGATGGAGGCTTATTTTTACTTGCTCCAGTTGAATGGTTTGATCAATCAGGAGCAAAAAAGCCACTTCAGGCTGGGTAAGTTCCTCAATGAGTTGCCGATCTATTCTAGGGACAAGCAAGGGGTCAACATCACCATTCTGATCGTACAGATCGCTGTAATGCTTTCCAAGCAACAATTCGGTATGGTGATCGACCGAATGGAAGCCATTGAAAAGTATTGTACCCGGCACCTGCAGCAGGGAAATACCTATCGTTCTTATTATTTCATTAAAATGCTGCTCCAGATACCAGTTGCCGGATTCCATCAGGATGGTGTTATTCGAAAGACTCAGGAATACTGGACTAAACTGCAAAATACACCTCTTGAGGATGCCGAACAAACGGTACACATAGAATTGATACCTTACGAAGATCTATGGGAAATTATGCAAAGTCTTCTGCCTAGGCGCTTTCCCCGACTCAGGCAGGAAGATAGAGCCAGGATCAGGACCTAAGTATTTTCTTTTTTACAGGCATTCTACATACCAAATCATTTTTTACAAGGCTGTCTACGCGTGACCAAATCCAACAAGGAGCCAGGTGGTTCGCCGGCTTTAGTCGGCAGTGATGGTGGATTGGTGAACTTTTGTTCAAAGATGGGATCGAAACGGCTAAGCTGTTTCAGCTCAAGGCCAAAGATCATCACCCATGTCCTTTCACTTACCAATTCTGACTTCTGCTATTAAGGAAATTCTTCACATTTGAAACACTATAAAAAATAGGTCATGCATGAAAAGCAAGTACACCTAACTATTTTGGGGATTATTGAAATCGACACGACCGGGCCGGCACCAATGGCTTGACCTCGGGTGATCTTAAGTATCCTCTCCAAAGCCTGCAAGCGGAAGTTTGCAGGCTTTTTTTATTCCCTTTCTTTTTCAGCAAGGCCCTCCAAGCTGCCGGTTTTTTTGATTCCTGAATTAATCTTTGCGCCCTGGGTAAAAAGATGATTTTATAAATAATTGATAAGCAATTATTTAAAGATAAATTAATTGCGATGATGTAGAAAGCCAAGGGGACGTACCCCTAGGGCACTGTCTTCATTCCGGCTACTGTTTAGGACTATTTTTGAATTGTAAGAAATTTTTATGTGACCATTGGGTCCGTACCTAAACGCAAGTAGCCATGTTCCAATTCAACACTTTCCATAAGGTCAGTCGTGTAATCGAAATTGATACGATCGGCCCGGCCGCCTAAAGGTCAAATTACGCTGATAAGGGTAGTAGAGTTAAATTGAATGGGAAATTGTTTTCACAATTTGCCGGTTCGGCCCATTTGATGATGCTGAAATAGAATAGGTAAGAAAGTTATGAAAAAAATGGAGAATAACCATCCGCAGTTCATTCCTGCAGAGATCATTTTTGGAAACTCTTCCCGTAGTTGTGATGGGCAGGGAATCTGCAGGGTATTGGCTGCGAATCGAGTAAAAGCATTGCCTAAGGTACTCAGCAACCGACATGTGCGGGGGTTCCTTTCATGGAACCGACAGTCCGGTGAAATCCGTTGTTATTTGCTAGCCGGAGGTGCCTGGGAAGAGGAGCAGTTAAACGATGGCACTATCTCTATCGAAAGCACGCCCTACCTGAGCTTGCTGGTAAGCCAACGACTGGGGGTCTCTAGGGAAGCCCGTATTCACCTTGGTACCTTCCCCTTGCAACGACGGGGCTCATTCTGGCAATTGGATCTCCCTCTGGAAGGAGTAAAAAATAAGCATTTTACTACGCCTGCCGCCTTTACTGCCAAGGCAGTGGGGCGGTAGCTTTTCTACGAATTCTCCCAAAACCGAAATTTATTAAAAATTAATGTGGCTAGGATTTGGGAACTAGGGCAAACGCATCAAAATAAAAAAAGCGAACTTTCGGTCAAAAAGTTGACCG
>CAYZMS010000005.1:175180-176867 GCA_964479625.1 uncultured Saprospiraceae bacterium | reverse complement strand
ATTAGAAGGTATTAACAAAACATTCCTCTGCAAACCTGAGCAGATCAGCTTCTTTCCCCGCTGGTGCCATGAGCTGAATGCCGATCGGTAAGCCCGCTTTGTCTTTACTGATTGGGAGAGAAACGGCCGGGATACCGCATAAATTGGCCTGTACGGTAAAAATATCTGCAAGGTACATACTTACCGGATCCTCTAAGTTCCCACCTAGGGGCAGAGCCGTAGTTGGGCTTGATGGCATGATCACGAAATCATACTCCTTAAAAATGGCTTCCGTCTGTTCTCGAATCAGCCGGCGTACTTTCTGAGCCTGTCCATAGTAGGCATCGTAATAACCGGCGCTGAGCACGAAGGCCCCCAACATGATCCTTCGTTTCACTTCTCGTCCAAACCCTTCTGAACGGCTTCTGGTATATGTTTCGAATAGGTTTTCTGCCTCCTTACTCCGATAACCGTATCGGATCCCATCGTACCGACTTAAATTAGACGAAGCCTCCGCAGTGGTTAATACATAATACGCCGGAATCATATAATCCAATAATTTAAAATCAACTCCTTCTACTGAATGCCCGGCGGCTTCCAACTTGGAAAGGGCTTGTTCAGTTGCTTTTCTTACTTCCGGCTGCAACCCTTCTTTAGCAAGAGCCGGTCGAAGGAAGGCAATTTTACAGGTGGTTTTACCAGCGCCTGGCTTTTGGGAGAAACGAAAAGGTTCAGGTATAGCCGTACTATCGTACTCGTCAGGGCCTGCGATAACTTCCAGGCAGGTTGAAATAGTCGCAATATCTCTGGCGATCAGGCCTATTTGATCGAAGGAAGACCCGTAGGCCAGCAGGCCGTGGCGGGAAATTCGACCATAAGTTGGTTTAAAGCCAATTACTCCGCAAAAAGCCGCGGGTTGACGAACACTTCCACCGGTATCAGAGCCTAAAGACAGCATGCAGGTATCGGCCTGCACCGCAACTGCCGCACCGCCAGATGATCCCCCCGGACTTCGCCCGGGGTCAGCAGCATTTTTGCTGGGTCCGTAGTAAGAAGTCTCATTGGTCGATCCCATGGCAAATTCATCACAATTTGTCCGCCCTATAATCAAAGCATCTTCGGCCAGTAGCCTTTCCACCGCCGTAGCTGAATAAATCGATTTGAAACCCTCCAGTATCCTCGATCCGGCAGAAACACCATGGTCTTTATAACAGATCACATCCTTAATGGAAACTACCAAGCCGAATAATTTACCCAGCTTTCCTGGTTCTTCCCTGATTTTACGATCAAGAACAGCAGCCTGGTCAAGCACTTCTTCTTTCCATATCTCCACATAGATATTGAGATGGCTGTTGGCCTCCATACGCTGAAGATATCCTTCGACTTCTTCTTCAATAGTCGTTTCTCCTTTAAGGAGAGCCTCCTGTAAATCCTTCAAATTATCATACATAGTCAAAAGTTGTTCAAGTCTAGAAAGGGTTGCACGCAACGTTCGCAGCGAACCGCAAAGGCCGCCACGTCATAAAAATAAAGCTATGATCCCTCCTCCAGTTCCTGCAATCAGCCCAGTTCTTGAATGATCTCCTCAGCTAGGGTCTCTCTTCCTGTTAATCTTTCAAAGTATGGTGCACCGTCAAAAGTTGTACGAGTCTGGAAAGGGTTGCACGCAACGTTCGCAGCGAACCGCAAAGGCCGCCACGTCATAAAA
>CAYZMS010000005.1:115670-175080 GCA_964479625.1 uncultured Saprospiraceae bacterium | reverse complement strand
GCTATGATCCCTCCTCCAGTTCCTGCAATCAGCCCAGTTCTTGAATGATCTCCTCCAAGCTTAGGGCCTGTTGATTACCCGTTTCCATATTCTTCAAACTAAGCTTTCCGGTTTGCATTTCATTTTCGCCTATGAGCAGGGTCCATGGGACGTATCGATCATTGGCGTATTTCATTTGCTTTTTCATTTTGGTGGGTTCCGGATACAGGTCAGCCGTTATTCCCGCTGCTCGGATTTTTCGTAAAACCGTCCAGGCAAATCGGTGAGTAGTTTCATCAAAAGCAATTAACAAAAGCTGCAAGGGATTACCCACCGTTTCAGGGAAAAGACCTAATTCCTCTAAAGCCAGATAAATGCGATCCGCCCCAAAAGAAATACCAACTCCAGAGGTGTTCTTTAACCCAAAAACCCCCGTCAGGTCATCATATCGACCGCCTCCGCCTATACTACCCAGTTCAATCCCCTTGGTTTTCACTTCAAAAATACAGCCGGTGTAATAATTCAGCCCTCTGGCAAGGGTAATATCAAACTCAACGGTGTTGCTGGGTGTCCGACTATCAAAATAATCATGGAAAGTCTGCAACTCTTCGATGCCGGCCAAACCGGTAGGACTATCCTTAAAACGGGATCTCAGTTCCCCTAATTTCTTAATAGTCAAAATCTCACTGATTAGTTCTACTGAGGATACAGGAATGCCGCGGTCCCGTAATTCATTTTGCACTCCCTCCGGCCCGACTTTATCCAGTTTATCAATAGCTATGGTCATATCCATAAATTGATCGGGGACACCAACTGCTTCTGCGATCCCAAACAATACTTTCCGGTTATTGACCTTGATCGTCACGGGAAGTTGTAATTGTTCGAATACCTGATCGTAGACTTCGACCAATTCAGCCTCATACATGAGGGAATTAGAACCTACCACATCTGCGTCACATTGATAAAATTCCTGAAACCGCCCTTTTTGGGGCCGATCAGCCCGCCAGACCGGTTGTATTTGGTACCTTTTGAAGGGAAAAGCAAGCTCATTTTGGCGCATAACAACGAAACGGGCGAAAGGCACAGTAAGATCGTATCGCAAACCGCGTTTCGATATTGACGAAGTTAGAGCAGTGGAGTCCCTGTTTTGCAGGGCTTTCTCATCGGCCTTAGCCAGATAATCCCCGTTGTTCAGTACTTTAAAAAGCAGACGGTCTCCCTCCTCCCCATATTTTCCTGTAAGAGTCGAAAGGTTTTCCATAGTTGGCGTTTCAATAGGTTGATAGGCGTACCTTTCGAATACCTGTTGGATAGTTTCGAAAATATAATTGCGCTTCCGAACCTCTTCGGGCCCAAAATCGCGAACCCCTTTTGGAATACCGGGTTTCATAGTTCTATGTATTAGTTGCGGCCACAGAGCATGCTGCATTTTAAGGCCACTGGCCAGGTAGTTGATTTGAAAAAAGGTATTTGCAGGCTTACCCTTAAAAAGCGGACCGGAATTGCTTTAGGAAACGGACATCGTTTTCGAAAAACAGACGAATATCCCCAATATCGTATAGTCTCAGGGCCTGACGTTCGATACCCATACCAAAGGCATAGCCCGAATATTTTTCCGGGTCAATGCCACAATTTGATAATACCTGGGGGTCGACCATTCCACAACCCATGATTTCTAACCAACCGGTACCTTTTGTCAGGCGGTAATCTTTTTCCGTTGCTGTTCCTAGAAAGACATCCATTTCAGCGCTGGGCTCCGTGAATGGGAAATAAGAGGGTCGCAAACGGATCTTTACATCCGGACCGAACATTTCCCGCGCAAAATGGTAAAGGGCTTGCTTCATATCTGCGAAAGACACGTTTTCGTCAACATACAGGCCTTCCACCTGGTGGAATTGCGCATGGGAACGGGCGGAAATAGTTTCATTTCGATATACCCTGCCCGGTGCAATAATTCGAATGGGCGGCTGTTGGCTTGTCATTACCCGTGCCTGCACTGAAGAAGTATGGGTGCGCAGCAGGGTCTTGGTACTATCCTTGAGATAATAAGTATCCTGCATATCACGGGCAGGGTGATCTTCCGGTGTATTCATGGCCGTGAAGTTATGCCAGTCATCTTCGATCTCCCGTTCCTCAGCTACCACAAAACCTTGTCGTTGAAAAATTTCAATGATGCGGTTCATAGTGATGGCAACAGGATGCCGGGAACCCAATTCCAGCGGTTCCCCAGGCCTCCTAAGGTCCAGATCAGCTGCTTGCGCCTTTTCTGCCTCAGCCTCTGCCTGGCGGTGGAGCTTGGCAAACTTTGTTTCGGCATAGGTACGGACCTGATTAATTAACTGTCCAAATTCCTTCTTTTGCTCATTAGGGATGTTGCGGATCTCTCCCATTAAAGGCTTGATCACGTTTTTCGATCCCAAATAACGGATGCGAAACGCTTCTACTTCTTCAGGAGTAGAGGGCTGAGCAGCTTTAATAGCTTTTAACAGGTCCCGGAGTTGTTCGAATGCTGAAGCGGCCATAATTTGTAATTTTCTAAAAAGCAACCGCAAATCTAATACTTTCGTTCCGAAACTACCCGGGTAGAAGATGAATTGTCCCATTGAAAAGCAGCGCAAAAAGAGGTTTTAAAATTTGGTTTGTTGAATTAATTTCCTTATCAGGTGTCTCGCCCCTAGTCAATTTTTTTTAATGCACTCCAACCGACCCGAACACTTAACCATTCTACTTGTCTTAATCACTATCGCCGGTATGCTTGCTGCACCTGCCCTACAATCCATAGGGCTTATTGCTATATTTATCTGGAGCCTGTTGCAAGTGCAGTTTTCTCCATTCCAAGTAGCAGTTCGACGAGACCTTATTAATCAATTTAATGCTTTTTGGAACCATCCGGAATTTTGGACCCTGACCCTTTGGTTTTTCATCGTGCTGATTAGCAGCCTCTGGTCGACCGATTGGAGTTACTGGACAGAACGCTTACGTATAAAATTACCTTTCCTGCTCTTACCTTTTGCTTTTTTCCTTTTACCCCCCTTCTCGAGGAAGGCTTTCCGAAGCCTGGTAACAGGTATGTTATTATTGACTAGCCTTGTAGCTGCAGGGGTGCTGATCAATTATTTTCTGCATTTCGAAACTGTTAACCTGATGATCCGAAGAGGGCAACATATGCCCATGCCTCTAAATCACATCCGATTTAGTTTATTAATTGGATTGGTAATTTTATATGGACTCCATCAGGTGATGAGAGGTCAACGCGATCTTCAATGGCGACTCCAGTTGGGGTTGAGCATTTTCCTGATCCTTTTTCTGCATTTATTATCGGTTCGAACGGGGCTTCTGGCGTTTTATGCCGCACTGGGTTTAGGAATACTAAGATTTATTTGGAGCAGTAAACGCTACGCGCTTGGCGCAATATTGATCACAGGAATGTTGGCCACTCCCCTTGCTGCCTATTGGTTATTACCCAGTTTTCGGACTAAAATAAACTATATGCGATGGGAAATGCACCTGAGAAAACATCAAAACGAGGCAGCTGTGGATTATAGTGATGCCGGACGTATACTATCCTGGAAGATTGGTTGGGACCTATTCACCAAGCACCCCTTGATCGGTGTGGGGGCCGGAGACCTGCGAAGGGAAGTCAATAGTCGGTATAAGGATGATTACCCCAACTTTGAACAACGTCGTATGCCACACAATCAATTCCTAAGTGTTCTGGCTGGAACAGGAATCATCGGTTTTGTCTTTTTTACGTGGGGCATGCTGGGGCCATTGCTATACCAAAAAGGCTACCGTGAAGAACTATTCCCCCTGGTTTGTACGGTGCTATGGCTCTCCTTTATGGTTGAAAACACGGTTGAAAATGCACTTGGGGTAGCCATTTATGTACTTTTCCTAGGTTTGATACTCCTGCAGGGGAAAATTAGCGTGGGGCGAACCCCTGCATAAAGGCGGAAAGCCCCACATCCAGCTGCCTTTTCTGGGATGTCAGCAAGTCGCTGTAGTCGGCAATAAGATCCGGGGGAACCTTGACCAGGTAGCCCATACCAAGGAGCGCAAAGCTGGTAGCGATAACGTTGTAAACCTTAATAAATCAATTAACTCCCGGATTTCCTGCTTATACATATTCACTTTCTCTGGGCAAGGCCGTGCCATTCCCAAAGGGAGGCATTCGACGCCTCATTCGAAACAGGAAGCCATACAACACCCCAAAAACAAATCCTCCGATATGTGCCCAATAAGCCACTCCTGCAGCGTTTGCCGTATTGACCTTCAGGCTACCTATCCCACTCTGGAACTGTAAATAAATCCACAAACCAAGAAAAATATATGCCGAAACCCGGAATGGAAAAACAATGAAAAGCACCTTGATAGAAGAGGTCGGGAACATAACCAGATAAGCACCCATGACCGCTGCTATGGCCCCACTCGCCCCCACTGTGGGTACAGGGCTCCCTGGATTAAAATAGATGTGTGCAGCGTGTGCGACCAATCCGCCAAGAATGTAGAAAAGGAAAAAGCGTGGACTGCCGATCACCGCCTCGATATTATCCGCAAAAATCCATAAAAAGAGCATGTTCCCAAAAATATGGGCGAAGCCTCCGTGCAAAAACATAGAAGTAAAAAGGGTATAATAATCCTCACCGGCCATAATATGGGCGGGAATCGCTCCGTAGGTAGTAATGAAGGCATCCAGTTGATCACCTTGCATCAATTCCAGACCGAAGGTCAGCATATTGAGTACAATGAAGGTGTAACAAACCACGGGTCGGTGGCCGCCTTTGATGTTGTCGTCTCCGAAGGGAAAAATCATGTCGGGTGTTTTGGATTAGCTGAAAGATAAAAGATTTTGTTCGTGTAAAGTGGAAAAACCCTTTTGCTTATTGCCTGACCAGCATTACATCTTTGAATTCCGTATTTTCGTAAAAAATAACAAAGCGCCGGGGAAATTACCACCTGGTCATTGCTCAGACCCAAAACTCATTCCATTAAGGTCGCTTTTCGTTTAGGTAACCCTCGAAACTGGAAAATTGTACATTGGAATGTATAAAATACTACCCCTTTACCTGATCATCCTTCTTTTTTCTACCACCCCAGGGCTTCTTTCGGCCCAGATGACTGATTTGGGTTATGAATGGATCAAGCCCGAACAGGCCTATTACAAATTTGGGCTTCTGCAAGATGGCAGTCGACGTTTCAGTTATGAAGATCTACGCAATGCCGGAATTCCCGTCGAAAATTTCCATGGAAAACACTTGCAGTTATGGCACCTGGGGCAATCGGTCCCTTTGTATGTTAACCATCCAAACCACACCTTCGAACCAGGTACCGTTTTTGAATTCCTCGGTAGAAAAAACCGGGGAGCGGCGGATGCCCGTCTATTTGAAAACCCGGAAACCGAACAACTCAATCCCGAATACAGCCTTTTTACCGATACCGCTACCTATTTTATTACCTGGTCCGATTCCCCGGGCCCTGAATGGATGGAAGCATCGAACCAGAATGACCTTTCGGCAGATACGATCAACTGGTTCTGGCATACTACTCAACAGGTCTTTTCCCAAAAGTTTTACAAATTTTATGAAACGGTCTCAGGGCAGGCCGTATACCGTTCTGTTTTTAATGGAGATGGCTTTGCAAGCGAGCTGAGTCGAAACCGAAATATCCAGCTACCGGCTACCGGGCGGACGGAATCTGCAAATAAAATTGCGCATTTGCATGTTCGACTAATTACCAATGCAGGGAGCGGAGGCCATCAACTGGCTATGCTTTGGAATGGCGAACTATTACAGATCGACACCTTTGAAAATGTGGCTCTGCGAGATTGGAAATTGAGCATCCCGCTTGCTCAACTCGATAATAATAACCAATTGCGTATCGAGGGTCGGGTAAACGGATCCGACAGGCATGCTGTAGCTCTCGCCGAGCTTCAATACCCTCACAAGGCGACCTTACAGGAGGAAAATCGAATTTTCGAACTTTCCTCAGGCCCCAATGGATTGGTCCTGGAGTTGGTCGAACCCGCTGTTGCCGGTTACCTTTGGAATTTAAACGGATCCTTTCGCCTGAAGGTAGAAGCTGGCGCGCGGTTTATTTCCTTACCTGCCCAGGCAGCCCCTTATCAATTGCAATGGACCCCCGAAAGCGAACGCCTTAGATTGCCTCTAATTCGACCTGTTAATTTCCCTGATTTTTCGAAGCTGGAGGTTGACTATCTTATTATTTCACATGCTGCCCTTATGGATGATGGCCAGGGTGGAGATCCTGTTCAGGATTATGCAGCTTATCGAAGCTCGGCAGCAGGAGGCGGTTACCGCACCGCGATCATTCAGGCTGAAGAGTTGTACGATCTCTATTCTTGGGGGATTTACGGACATGGGCTGGCCATACAACACTTCGTCAACCATCTAGCAGCCAAAGGAAATGCCCCTGATCATATTTTATTCCTGGGGAAGGGCCGGGAGTACCCCAATGTGCGGAATGACCAAAGCCTCGCAGAGGCCGTGGAAAATAGTTTTTTTGTACCAGCCCTTGCCTATCCGGCCAGCGACAACCTTATTCTGGCCCCCTTGCGAGGCCGGGTGCCCCTTGTTTCAAATGGCCGGATTGCGGCCACCAACGGAGCCCAGATCCGAACTTACCTCAACAAGGTCATGCAATTCGAGGCCAACCGGGATAACCCGCAAACCATAGCAGACCGGGCCTGGATGAAGAAGATCATCCACCTGGGTGGGGGTAGTGCAAGGTCCGAACAGGAATTGATCCGCTCCCTGTTGCGCTACATGGAAAGCACAGCAGAAGATGGCCTGCAGGACCCAAATGTTGTTTCTTTCTTTCGAACCAGTACCGACCCTGTAGAACTCGCCCTTTCCGACAATATTTTCGAAAGCATCAATGAAGGAGCTGCCATGATCACCTTTTTTGGTCATGCAGGTCCAAATAATTTTGACTTCAACATTGACAACCCGGAGAATTATCAAAACCGAGGTAAATATCCCGTACTGCTTTCGCTGGGTTGTTATACCGGAAATACTTATTCCACCACGCCGAGTACCGCCGAGCGCTTTTGTTTTTATGACGAAAAGGCAGCAGTAGCCATGGCCGGCTCCAGAGGGTTAGGGTTTGTTTCTTCCCTGGCTGAGTTTGCCAATGCAATCTACCGGGAAATGGGAAGCCCTGAAGGATATGGACAGGGGATCGGAACCCTTTTCAAAACAGTATCGGAAGGTTTTGAAAGAGCTACAAATATCGGGACTGAAGTATTGGTCGAACAGTTTAGCCTGCACGGCGATCCCGCCCTACGCCTACACCCCGTTGAAGGACCCGACATTACTCCTGACTTTAATAGTGTTAAGGTATCCCCCGAGGTCATTGATGAACAATTGGATAGTTTTTATCTGGAATTTGACCTGGTCAATCTAGGACAAAAACTGAAAGATTCTCTTCAAATTATCGTTTCCCACTACCTACCTTCCGAAGCGCTGGCCAGTGCAGACACTTTTAAAACAACCGCCAGACAATATCGGAGTACGCTAAAGCTTGCCCTGCCCGTACAGGAAAACATGGTTGGCTGGAACCGGATCGGGATCCAACTCAATGCCGACGAACAAGTTGAGGAAGCACCACTACCTGCTGCCCGTAACAATAACCAGGTAATAGGATCGAACAGGAAACCAGGGTTTGAATTTTACGTAGTGGACAATACTGCCATTCCCGTTTACCCACTCGACATGGCTGCCCTCTATACTCCACCCGTACTGGTGGCTGCAACTACTGATCTTTTAGCTCCGGAACGTCGATATATTTTCCAGATCGATACGAGTGGTGCCTTCAACAGTCCCCTTCGACAACAACTTGAGCTCACTCAAAAGGGTGGCCTGCTGAAATGGAGCCCTCCAATGGATTGGCAGGATGGGCAAACCTACTACTGGCGCATAAGCCCCGACAGTACCCAGACAGCCCTGGGTTATGTTTGGCGGGAGAGGTCATTTACCTATCAACCTGACCAAACCAATGCTTGGTTGCAAGCCTCCGACCACCAATGGAATCAAGCAGATACCTCTTCCTTCTTACCGAAATCGGGTCCCTGGAACTTCATGACCGATTACTGGGATATTGCCATAAAGAACCAGGCCAGCAGGCAGGGGCAAAGCCTGGGAGCTACCGTTTTTGTAAACGGCAACAACTGGCTTCCCATGTGGATCTGGCAAGCCAGCAATCAACAGGTCGGGGTACAACTTTTTATAGTTGACCCCTATGAGGGTTTTTGGATCAACCCTCCCGGGGGGGCCTATGGTAGCGAAAATACCCGAAATTACAGTTGGAATATTCCCAGCTTTTGTTTTCGAACAGATACCCCTGAAAAACGGCAAGAACTCTTGGCCTTACTGGATAGCATACCCAAAGGCCACTATGTAGCTTTTTATACCGGACAAGCGGGGCCGGATCGGGATTTTATGCCCCAAACCTGGGCAGCCCCTGAAGCGGACCTCCTGAACTTCCTGGAAAACCAGGGGGCTGTCCAAGCCCGGGCCCTGGTGGAGACCGGAATTTCCCGACCATACACCTTTGTCTTTCAAAAGAATGAAGGGCCGATCGAAGAAGCCCTGGCTTTAGAACCCACCGATACCCTGAGAACGGATATATTAATCCCTCGCTTTCGAACGGAAGGTCTTTTCCGAAGCCCCCTGGTTGGCCCGGCAGCCGAATGGGGCAGCCTACACTGGGAACTGAATACTTTCGAACCCGAAACGGATTCTCTCCAGGTAAGGGTCTATGGGGTCGACTCCATGCAAGAACGGCATTTACTCATTCCCGATGCTTTTAATGGCCAAAGCCTCCAACACATCGACCCCACCCGGTTTCCTTTCTTACAATTAGAGTGGTTTGCCCGGGATCTCAATAAACGGACACCCCCGAACCTCAATCACTGGTCAGTTAACTACACTGGCTTGCCGGATATCGCCTTTGACCCTGCAAGCGTTTATCAATTTAAAGGCGATACGCTTCTTCGGGGGGATAGCCTAAAAGTACAGCTAAGCCTGGAAAATTATTCCAGGTATCCCACTGATTCTACTCTGGTGGAATGGCGGGTAGAAAACAGCAATCCGGCCCTTTCGGGTCTACTAAACGTTCCGGCCCTTGCCCCGGATACCGCAACAGTTTTAGCGTTCGGTCTGCCCACTATCGATCTTGAGGGCGGTCAGCGCTTAATTTTACAGCTAGACCCAAAAGCCGAATTAGCACAAAATGAACGTTTCGAGAATCAATTGGTGCAGCCATTCTATATTGCCAGTGACCAAAGCGCACCAATTTTGGATGCCATTTTTGACGGACGGCGCATAGCGGACAGCGAGCTGGTTTCTGCCAGGCCGGAAATCCGAATCGAGTTGAGAGATGACAACCCTTACTTTCCGCTCTCGGATACCAGTCTGATAAATGTTTATATTGAATTAGAGGACAGACAAACCATTCCGCTCCAATTTTCCGACCCTTCTGTTCTCGTAAACCTTCCCGAAGCAGGAACAGAAAATACCCTCCAAATCCAATGGCAGGTGGATATCCCTGTGGATGGGGTTCACACCCTGCATGTCAAAGCACGGGACGTCGAAGGCAACCAGGCCGGTCAGTTTGCTTTACAACAACGATTCAGGGTGGAACAACGGGCGGCTATTTCAAACGTTTTGAACTATCCCAACCCCTTTAGCACCAGTACCCGCTTTCATTATACACTATCGGGCAGTACACCACCAAACTTCTACCGTATACGGATCATGACTGTTAGCGGAAGGGTAGTCAGAGAATTAACTGAACAAGACCTCGGCCCTCTGCAAATTGGAACGCACCTTACCGAGTACAGTTGGGATGGAACAGATGCCTATGGGGATCAACTCGCCAACGGCGTTTACCTTTACCAGTTCCTTTTCGACAAAGAAGCCACCCTCGATATGGCCCAGTATGAAAATGATACGGTAGACCGCTTTTTCAAGAAGGGGATTGGGAAGTTGGTAATCCTTCGATAAAAGCCTGAAGTTCCTTCCAAACACTATCCACTGGTAATTCCTTAATGCAGGCCCAATCAGGGCAATAGTTAGGGTGGTCGACCCGGCTCCGGTTAGGTTTTGGCCAGTTCCAGCAAGGTTGGCAGGGCATTGGCTGTTGCATGCAAAAATGTTGGTTCGGCAGCAGATCCTGGTAGCCCGCTGAGACTGGACAGGTAGGTCCCCAAATGGAAAAGGTAGATTTACCCATCATTGCAGCCAGATGCATTAGGCCGCTATCCAGTCCCAGGTACCATTCATATCGCTGCAATAAGGCGATTACCTGAAGCAAGCTGGTCTGTCCAATAAAATTGGTCAGGGGTACTTGCGAAAGGGTTTCGATGGCTTTACTAAGTGGCACTTCGTTTTGATCTCCCAACAGGATCAATTCCGTCTGGGGATAATGGGATCTAAGTCGTTGAAATAAGGCTACCCATTTGGTGGTCGGCCAGTTTTTCCATTGCACCTTGAAATTAGCAGCAGAAGGCTGAATCAGGATGGCTCGTTCCGGCAACCCCATTGGGAAAATCGGATTCAGCGTTTTCGAAAGGTCGGGATAGCGAAGGGCCTTGGAAATGGCATCTGCAAGATTGGGCAGCGGATCAAACGGCCACAATCGAAAATGGTGCTCAATGAAATTGTTCAGTCCTGATAATGGAGCAATTTTTCGTACTGCCGGCAGGTAACTTACCCAGACATCCATCCGGTTCGTATGCACCTGTTTTGCAAGCAGAGGTGCTGCAGCTAGCCAGTTGGCACTGGCTGCGTTTCTATCTAAAAGCAAATAATCATACCTGCGAAAATGCCTAGTTGCAAACTGCCAGACCGCCCTTCTTTGGCCGGGGACCAGGGTCCAGGTTCGAAAGGGAGCACTCAAAGGGTCCAAAACCTCCTTTATTCCCCAGGGTGACTGAATGATCACCTCCATCTGATGCCCTTTACTTCGAAGATAGTTCGCAAGGGGGATCATTGCCAGTCCATCACCCAGGCCTTTATTTAAAACGATACCAATGCAATGGGAAGCCTTTTTCAAAAATTGTGGTTTGGGTTTACCTATATAAAATTTTCCAGAGTTGAAGAGTAGCTAAGTAACGAAGGGAAACCGGAAAACAAAAATACTGTTGCCTCAGCGCTTTTATGATCGGGCGGGCAGCTTGCCGGTCGCCTGTTTTCAATAGTCCACTGGCATAAGCAAAGTAGACTTCACTGATAAAGCGGTTGATTTCCCTGCGTCGCAGATGTTTTCCTAAACAAGGTCCCATATCTTCGAACATTCGTTCAAAGGCTGCCCGGTGCTTTTCGAAATTCCTATGCCCATTTTGTAAAAACTTTCGATGAAGGGAGCGGCCCTTATGTACCCGGACCCAGGCAGAGGCATCCTGATGATAGGAAAAGGGCAAACGGCAGGCCAATCGCAGCATCAGATCCTGATCCTCCCCCTGATTAAAAGTGGTTACAAAGTCTTCTTTCACTAAAGCTGAACGAGGGATGGCATAGGAGATCAGGTTGGCCCCTCTCAGCCAAACGTATTGAATTGCAGACCGGTACCGACCTGCAATAAAGGCCTGGATACTTCTTTTGCGATCAGAAATGAGGGCATAGCCCCCACCGTAAATCACTTGTTCGTTGAGCAAATGTTGTACGATAAAATCCCGCTGAACCTTTAGATGCCTTGGATAGTAACCATCGTCATCATCCAGAAAACAAAGGAAGCGCCCACGGGCCAGAAGAAAGCCATTCCGCCGGGCGGCCGCTCTCTCCTGATTGAATTGATGCACATACCGAACCCTTTCATCCCTGATGGTTTTGGCCCAACTACCCGTGCCATCGGTTGATCCGTCATCAACGATGATTAACTCCCAGTCTGTCCAGCTTTGGGAAAGAATACTTGCAACAGCCTCTTTCAAGAGTTGAAGACGATTATAAGTTGGTAAAATGATGGAAAAAAAAGGTTCTTTTTGCATTATTGTAGAAAAGCGCCCATCGGCTTATGTTCGAAAAACTCCTCCCATACGACGCAGCTTACCTTATCCTGGATGAATATATCCAATATCATCATTTATTCAAGCGAATCACCAAACGGGCAAAGATCCGTTTCGAACATCGAGACTGGCAGGGCACCCAGGCCGATGCGCGCAGCAGGATTACCCTTTATCGTGATTCGGTGGGTACGACCACCGAGAAGATCCTCCAATTTCTGGGTGACCGAGCTCAGGACCGAGCCACCTGGCAGGAAATTAAGGCCATGTATCTGGAGGAGATCTTTAACTTCAATACTCGAAATATAGCAGAAACTTATTTTAATTCCATCTTTAGGCACAGTCATAAAGGTCTCAGTGCTGATGCCGAGCAAATGTTCGTACACGCCACCGGAAGTTACCGGGAGTTCCGCTCGGCTTTACCTATCTACCATACCATGTATCTGGCTATGCCTCTGGAGGTCACCATCCGGCAATTGTTTACCTTCTTCACTTTCGATGCCCCCTTTGAAGACCTGCAACGCGACATTGGCTATATAGCCGAAAGCTTGCGACGGAAGCTCCTGGTAATGGACCACCCCTTTCGAACCGCAAGGATCGAGGTCCTTAAGTCTGTTTTTTACCGAAACAAGGCAGCCTACCTGGTAGGCCGTTTGTACATTGACGATAAACTGTTTCCCTTCGTTCTCCCTCTGCTTAATGAAGAACAGGGTATCTATGTGGATACGGTTTTACTGGAAATGAATGACGTTAGTTCTATTTTCAGTTACAATCGTTCTTACTTTCTGGTCGAAACGGGCATTGCCAGTGAAATGGTTGACTTTCTTCGTTCTATTCTCCCAACAAAGAATATGGGAGAGTTGTATAATTCCATTGGTTTTGAGAAGCATGGAAAGACCGTATTATATCGTGACTTTCTCCGGCATCTTCCACAATCCTCTGATAAATTCGACTTTGCCCCGGGCGTTAAAGGAATGGTTATGTTGGTTTTTACTATGCCTTCCTATAACATGGTCTTCAAGCTTATCAAAGATCGCTTTGCCCCTCCCAAGAATATGACCGAACAGCAAGTCCGGGAAAAATACGAATTGGTCTCCCTGCATGATCGGGTGGGTCGAATGGCCGACAGCCATATGTTCGAAAACTTCTCCCTTCCCCTGGATCGCTTCTCCAAATCTCTACTGGAAGAATTAATGGAACAGGCCCCCTCTAAGGTCACCATTAAGGGGAATGAAGTGATTATAAAGCACCTCTACATAGAAAAGAAAATGACGCCCCTTGATCTCTTCCTTAAAGATGCCAGCCCGGAAGAGGCCAAGGAAGTTATAAATGAGTACGGTAAAGCCATTAAACAAATGGCAGCGGTGAACATCTTTCCAGGAGACATGCTGCTGAAGAACTTCGGAGTTACCCGCTTAAAACGAGTAGTATTTTACGACTATGATGAGATCGGCTTTCTCACGGATTATAATTTCCGACGCATCCCAGAAGCGCGCTCCTATGAAGAGGAACTATTGGGCGAGCCCTGGTATTCTGTAGGCCCATTCGATATTTTTCCGGAAGAGTTTGGGAGGTTTCTTATCGGGCGTTCGGAAATCCGGCAATTGTTCCTGAAGCGCCATGCCGACCTCTTCGATGTCCCCTTTTGGCGAGATATGCAGAAGCGCCTTCGCGCGGGAGAAATGCTTACGGTGTTCCCCTATCGACAACGATTGCGTTTTAAAAAAATATTCGGGACAGAAGGGACTGCCTCTTGAAGGTCATAGTTGACAACTTCAATTTTGGTTTATTGACATTTCCACTCCTTTCAAGCAGCTACTATCAGCTTTTTGTTTCGAAGAGAGGAGGCACCAAAATGGCTTTTTCCACTCAAGGGAGCCTAAAATATATAATAGGTGACTCAAAGTTCCTTGGTCGCTCCGAGTCACCTATTAACCAAAAGGTTCCGCTTTTCCAATCAATTTGCATCGATCACAGATCCGGAACCGGAAGTATTAATATCCAGGCTTGGTCGGCCGCGGTAAAGTACATCCCCACTGCCCGAAATCCGAACTCTAAGGAAATCACGTACAAATACTTCGGCATCACCTGAACCATAGATATCAATATCAGCGCGGCGGGTATCCAGCCCAAAGGCACGAAGATCCCCTGAGCCGCTGGTATTAAGGTCTAATTCGTCAGCCAGCCCCTCTAGGGTAATATCGCCGGAGCCATTGATCCGTAGGTCAATATCATCCACTACAAGGAAATTTTCACTATAGGCAAGACCGGAACCATTAATTCGAAGATAGGTTAAGACAGGAGTCGTGACATAAATGGTCAGGCGATCAATGTCACGTACACATTCATCAAACTCGATTTCCCAGATCCCATTGCGTACGTCCAGATCGATACTGCGAATGACATTATCGTAGCCCTCTGCAAAGACCCGCTGCTCCGGGCCACCTCTCAGGACCAAGTCTACGGGAATATCCAGGCTAATCCCGTCGAAAAAGGGAATAAACAACTCCCGGTATTCAATAGGCCCGTAACCATCCACACAATTATCGTAATCATCGTCATCTTCATTAATTTCGATGATACAGCCCTGCAAACATAACAGGGGCAGCAGAAAAAGGAATAATTTTTTCATTGGCCCGGGGGTTACCAGTTATAATTATCGTAATTATTATAATGACCAAAACCACCGAATCGCAGGGTAATGGTAGCTATAGCACCCTGGAAGTCATCCTGTTCGTAGGCTTGTCCCTCCCGCAGGCCATTGACAAAGCGATAGCCAGCAGCTCCTGCCAAACGAAACCAGTTCGTAACATTTATTTCCAAACCTAGCTCCGGGGTCATAACAAAGATCTGGTCAACGTCTTCAAAAGATTGTCCGTTATCATTAAACCGAATATCGACGGCCCCCCAACCAATACGACCACTTGCGTAGAGGTGAATAAGTTTGTAGGGCTCTATGTTGAAACCCAGCCAGATCCCCCCATGACCCATTTCCAGGTTGTCGATTTCGTCTTCTTCGAATAGTTGCTCAAAATCAATACTACCCATACCGTAGCCGCCGATCCAGAAGCTGTTTATTATGACGGCCCCGCCTCCACCTACAGAGGTATTGAGACTGTTGTTGATGCCGATTTCCGTAATTGGCGCACCAAAGCCCCCTACTACACGGGTATTATCGAAAAGGGTTTGGGTTTGGGCCCAGCCAGTGGCACTGAGGCCAAATAACAATGCGAAAAGCAAGGGATACTGCTTCATGATGTTTTTTGTTTTTCGGTTGTGGAGAAGGAAGGTTTTAAACCATCAACCACAGCCATCTTTTACAATCGAATACCGGCAGTGAAGCCCAGCCAAAGCTTGGTATTCACCCCATTTCGGGTGTAGGCGTAGCCGGCACCTGGGGCAAGTCCGGAGCCGATCAGTTCTCCCGTTTCCGGATCCCGGCGTTTGGAGACCATCCAGTTTCCAACAGGGCCGACAAAGAGGCTGGTTCTACGGCCGACCCGGCCTTCGAACAGGACGCGCAATTGGTTGAGTTGATTTAATTCGCGTGTCCAACTTTCCTCTTCATTGACATGCATACTCAGGATCTCGAGGTTGAGGTAAAAGTTCCGGGCAAGTGGCGCCGAAGTGCCCAGACCATACCCCAACCCCCAGTTGACCTCTCCTCCGCCCTCATCCGGACGATCGTCACTACGACCTCCCAGATAAAAGATGTTGTAAAAAGCCCGCACCCCCATTTTTAGGCCAATATTTCCATAAAAAACATCAGAAGTAGCTATTTCAAGGCTGTTATAGCCCTTTCGAACAATATTAATTAGGCCTACCGGCACTCCAATAATAGAATCGGCAACGTTGATCAAGCCGACCTGATCACCATTTACTTCCCTGGCGATGTTCATCAGTAGTCCCAATTGTCCTCGTTCTACATTACGGGCTCGGTTCAATAATAAACTAGTTTGAAAACGCACATCTCCGCCCGCGTAGTTAAACCCAAGTGCTGTCTGAGCGCCATCGGCACTCCCTCCGCTGATATTAAAGCCCAGAGCGGATTGCATGCCCGAGGCTTCATGCGCGGTAATATTGAAGAGAGTGGCGACCTGAAAGGCATCTGTATTACCGGCTACATTAAATAAGCCGGCAATCTGCACACCGGCCATTGTATCGGCTACCATATTGAACAAGCCCCCGATCTGAGTACCATATACGTCATCACCAACTGTATTGATCAGACCTGCAAGTTGCATCCCGACCACATCTTCCTGAATGGTATTTCCAATCCCTCCAACCTCCACCCCCTGCACGCCCCCATTCGTGCCCCAGAGGAGGTTTAAAGAGACCTTGTTATTGATCTCCGGGCTTCGAACGGCATTGGTCCCCAGGTAAGGGAGCAGAGAAACCTGTGCAAAACGATTGGTTGGAGGGGGAGGATCGGGTTTTGGCACAGGCATTTGATACCGTTCGAGATTTTCGATCACATAGGGATAATAGGGCTGATCCACCTGTTCGGGGAAGCTCCGCTCTCTTATCCTGGGGGAAAAGCTCCGCCAAAGCTCCTGCCGGGCTTCAAATATTTCCTGTTTCTGTTCGTCCTGATAAAGTGGTGTTTCTTGTGGAACTTCCTTTGGGAGCTCTTTTTGGGTGAGCTCCGGAACGGGGGCGGGATTAGGGCGTAAAACGATCTGCCCCCCAATAGACCTGTACTCCACCTCCGCTTCTTTGCAAACCACCCACAGGGCATCGCCTAAAGGTTGCCGGTTAACCTGTACGCTCAGTCTTCGTTGAAGGGGAAGTAGGCTGCTACTATAAGTAAACCGCAGATTATAAGCATCTCCGAGATCTGCCAGGATAGCTTCCAGAGAGACCTCATGATAAGAAAGGGAAACTTCCCGATCCAGAGTTTGACCCTGGACGACCCAAGAGACGCCCATGAATAGCGCCCCAAAAACCCAACTGTTGCGGCGGATAGGTCGCATGAAGCGCTGACTTTTTCTTTTCGGGTGATCCGGGGCTTATTGCTGACAGCAGTTGCAATCTGTAGTATCGAGGCGATACCCATTGGAAGAAGCCTCTAATTTAACTCCCAGGGAGTAATAGAGTATTTCGCTTGCCATGGCCAGGTCACTCCCGGTAAAATCAGGATTAGCTACACAGCCGGCAATCTCTTTGGGATCAAATTGGATTTCGGTACGATGATAACGCCCCAGTGCTTCGAGTATTCCTGTAAGTGGAGTCTGATCAGCAAAATTCAAATCGCCCTCCTTCCAGGCGGTTATTTTTGGGGGGCTTGGTTTTAGGTCGGGCAAAATTACTGCGGTTTGCTCCACGCTTATGGCCGTTTGGCGATCGAGGCGGCGCTCATCTAATACGGTGGCGTTATTTGCCAAAGCATCAAGTAACTCCACCTTCACACTACCTTCCGCTACGGAAACTTCGACTTTTTTTTCTTCCGGATAGGCACGGATATTAAACTCCGTCCCAAGTACCTCCGTTCGAACTCGCCGGGTAAGAATAACGAATGGCCGGTTCGAATCCTTTTCTACGTCAAAATAGGCTTCACCGGTAAGGTTTATGAAACGTTCACCGGTCGTTTCTTCATATTCGACAGTCGTTTCTTCATTCAACCATACCTTGCTCCCATCAGGTAGCAATACAGTGGCCTGTTGGCTCGGTTTGGTCGAAATAGAAGTAGCCACCGCATTAGTAGAAGCCGGACCGGCTTGGAATGCATACCACCAAAGCCCCAAACTAAGCAGGGCCAGTATTGCTGCAGCCATTTTCCAGTTCAGCCGGATAGCCCGGCCAGGGCTTTCAGATGGCATTACCTCCAGCGGACGAATTTCTTCCAGGACAAATAAGCGGTCAGCAACCTTTCCCCATGCAAGTTCTACATTTGTTTGGAAAGGAATATCTTCAGTAGCTGCCTGGTCCCACAGCTGACTCAACTCCTCCAGGTAGGCTTGGTTTTCTGGTGTCTCTTGGGCCCACTCCAAAAGGGCTTCCACTTCTTCAGGCTGGCAATTGCCCGAGAAGTATCTGCTGATCAATTCGGAGTAGTATATTTCGTTTGTCACACCCATTACCTTGAAAAAAGCCTTTGCCTGTGTTTATTTCTTCCTTAATATTGTTAAGATGCTCTTAAGGGCAAAGCGCCCCTATCTTTTTTGTCCATTTAACGACTAAGATAAGGTTTCAGTTCTTGTCGAAGCAAGCGAAGTGCTTTTCCCATTTGATTTTCTACTGTTTTAATGGAAAGATTCAATTGATCGGCAATTTCCCGATAGCTCAATTGCTCTTGTCGACTCAATTTAAAGATCAGTTGACACTTTGGGGGCAAGTTGGCTACCGCCTGATCTACCTGTGCTTCCAATTCTCCGTGTAAAAACTCTTCCTCCCCCGAATGATGGCGGCCACTGACCACTCTTTCGTTGATCTCTTCAAGATGGGACTTTCTGCTCCTCAAATGACCAAGAGCTTCATTGACCGCCATTCTGCGCAGATAAGCAGGAAGAGAGCTGGACACCTGGATGGAATGGCGTTTCTGCCAAAATCGAACAAATACTTCCTGGGCCAGGTCCTCCGTTAGACTCCGATCCCTCACCAGGCGATGGATGGCAGCACATATGGGTTGATATTGCCACTCAAACAATTCCTGCAGAGCCGTTCGGTCATCTGCTTGAATGCGTTTCCATACTTGTTCGAATTCAGGCTTCAAATCGATAAACTGGTTCACATTAAGGCGTTGTCTGTAGCCCGGATAGTTTTTCCAGTGAGCAGCCTTTATCCAATAAAGCTGGAACGTTCAGGCCTTTACCTTTTTGGCTTGCTACCGGTTTTCGTCAATTGCCAAGGTAAAAATAGCAATTGCTTTTATCTCAATCGCATCGACCAGTAAATGGATTTGACCGATAAATTGAACGTCTATCGGCCAAAAAGAAGGGGCTTGCCTGGCAAGCCCCAATAGTTACGATAAGAAACCCCTGCCCAATAGGGCATTATATATAATAAACTAACCCTTACTTTTTTGGCCATTTACACAACTGAGGGTTAGGAATTGCCTTTAAAAAGGGGCGAGAAGAATAACGTTTGCCACTCTTCCAACACCCCTCAAAGCACCCATTCACAATCCAAAACCAATTCTCGCTACACTTTAGCAGCGAGCTTTCTGGTCGTTTTACATAAGCAAATTTAAAGGGTACTTGAATACTCCGAAAGGACAAAAAACACAAATAAAAAGAGACTAGATTTAGCTGAAAACAAACACAATCACCCCCGTAAATAACTAAAAATCAATTAGTTGAATCCATAGAATTTGAAGAACAAATACCACTCAAATACTAAAAAATGCGCATTTTTCTGGGCAAAAAAGGCGCATTTTTTCTAAAAGGAGCTAAATCTGTCCAACTTTGGAAGAGTGTTGAGGCTTTTTTTATTCACCAACTCCCCCTCTGGACACTTCATTTTCAATTTTGAGGACGGTCTGAAGATAAGCCCAGATTGCACTCGCTTCTTCATCTGTAATTGAAGTGAGCTTTAGCATTGGATATTGCATCATGGAGTTATCGGTGCGAATGCCCTGCTTGATACACCGGATAAACTCTGCTTCTGTCCAACCGCCCAATCCGGTTTCGTCCATGTTGATATTGGAAGCATAGATGGGATTTCCACCAAGGCCCAACAACTTATTTCCGCCTCCTAATATCCTTTGGATTTTGGAGGTTCCAGGGCGTTATTAGTGGAAAAATTGGCTGAATGGCCATCGTAACAACTTACCATCCTGTGCACAATATATTCTCCGTAGGCAGTCTTATCCGAAACCGGAGGAGCAATAACCGGTTCTTCGGGAAAAGGCAATGGTTTAATAGCGACCCGCTCTAGAAACTTACCGAACAAACTGGGCCTGGACGGTACCGAAGGCTTATTGGATGCCTGAACAGGACGGGTGTCGGAGCGCAGATAGGCGATCAGGCTGTACACATCCTCATCAGACGTATGGTAGAATTTGGGCATGATCATAGACTGTTTCCCATTTCGTTTAATCCCAGTTCGAAACAGATAAAACAACTCTCCATCCGTGTATTTTCCAATGCCATGTTCGGGATGATTCGTAATATTGAAAGAATAAAATTCACCAAACTCGCCTGGTACATCTATCAATTTTTGTCCTGATAACCTGGAATCGCTTCCGCGGTGGCATTCCGCACAAACCATGTTCACTAGGCGTTCCCTTTTGGCTATTCTTTCAGAAGTGTATTCAATGGTAACTTCAGCTGCCTGTACTTCATGGGTGGGCCGGAGGGGCAAACTGTAGAAAGGCAAAACCTGCCAGGGCTAGGATTAGCAGGATTCCTACTAAAACAGCCAAGATTCTCAAAAAGAGCTTCATAAAAGTGACTTTAGGGTTTTAAAAATTTGAAATTGATTCAATCCAATTTCTAGGTGTATTTTAATACCAAGATAAAAACTTGCAAAAGATATTCCCCTTCCCAGATTCACTTAATTTTGAAACTCCTGTTAAGGACAGATAAGCGCATCTTTTAGCATAAAAAAGGGGCGGCTGCCTCAAAGCCATTTTGACTTTTGAGACAGCCGCCCTTGCGTACTTCTAAAGATGATTACGGGTCTTTAACCTATCGGCAATACACCAATTGCGTATAAGTACGTTCCGATGTTTTCACTACGAAGCTGTACGCTCCTCTGGAAAGGTAAGCCAGGTTATACCGCTTCTCCACTTTCAGTACGTTGGCCAACTCATCTGAAAAAACCAAATCTCCAGATCCGTCTATAATCTCAACAGAAACATCAGCAATACGCTTATTCATCATAGTGAGATCAACGTGGTTCCCACTTGAACGAATGACCGGGATCAATAATTCCCTGCGATTCAAAAGGGCTATCCCTTCCTCTTCAAATTCAATAGTCTGTACGATTTCCCGTAATCCGGTTTCAAGACTCAGTTCGTAGATCCCACCGGCCATACCCTCAAAATTGAGGACCTTACCATACTCGGCCTCTGTGCAGGTTTCTTCGAAAACAATTTTGTGATTATTGTCGTACAAGCGGATCTTCAAATCATCCGTGAGCGCAATAGCCTGAATGCTTATCTTCTGGGCCCCTGGAACCTCCTCAATACGGATATTGGGTAAAAGGGTAGAAGGCTCGGCCTTCAAAGAAAAGGCACTTACAGTAATTAAGAAAGCGAAAATTAATTTCAGGTTTCGCATAAGTAAACAGTTTGGGTGATTAATAAGGAGAAGAATAATGATTTCCCTATTTAGTTTCTAATGATTCCCCTCTTCTCGAATACAATGCAAAACTATGGGTTGTAACAGGGCTTGGCTACTACAAAATTGACCAATAATGATTCTATATTAACACAAAAAACTAACAAAAGACAACTTATGGTTAAATTAGTTTTTATTTTTTAAAATTTTTTATATTATCTGGCCTTAAAAGAAAAGATAATTTCCTCTGAATACAATCCGGAGAACAAAGTGTCGTTTTTACACTAAGCTAAACTAAAAAGGGTTTCTTTGGGTTTCCAGCGAAGAAGGAAAAAAATCAAGCCGGGCTTGCCGAATTACTCCCCATTGCAGTATTTTTGACTTAGCTCAATTTTGTGGCTTTTATTTGAGGAGGTTCTATTTTTGATCGATGCTATTGGATAAGGGAAGTTGAAAGGTTTTTCAAGCCCTCCAACTAACTCCAAAAAGAACTCTGTTTAACTGCCCGGTATTTGGTCGATTCCTTTTTTGAGTCGGCCATTTTTATTTTCTTATTGTATAAACCCAGTGTTACACCAGGCCGTTTAAAGAGGTGAAGTTTTTTCGGAGCACAGCTGTTTTGCCGCTCCTTCAGATCATATTCTTACCTTTGTTTTAGCAATTACCCGGTTTAAAAACACGCATTATGTTCACTGTCAATATTTATCTTCGGTTTGCCCTTATCGGTTTGCTTACCATTGTCGGGGCTGTGTTGACCTATTTCTTTGGGTTCTGGTATGCCTTCCCTTTATTTCTGGGGGCCCTGATCCTGTTGTTAGGCTATATCTTTTTGGGAACCGTACAATCTACTGCACAACTACTACAGGAGGGTGAGCTTGAAAAAGCAGACCAGCGGCTCCAACTCACCTTTAAACCGACATGGCTATATGTGACCAACAGGGCTTACTATTACATGCTCAAAGGGTCTATTGCACTGGCAAGGCGGGATACGGTAGCAGGAGAAGAATGGCTGCGCAAAGCCCAGGCCGTCAACGTTCCTACGGACAATGAAAAAGCCATGATCGATATCCAGCTTGCGAATATTGCTGCCTCTAAAGGGAAATGGAAGCAAGCCCAAAACCACTACCGCGAGCTAAAGAAGCTCAATATCACTGAAGCCGGAGTAATAGAACAATTGGTACAACTTGAAAAAGCTCTTGCCAACCGAGGACAAGCCAAAGCTGCCATGCGGATGGGTGCCGGAGGAAGAGGTGGGGGCGTTATGCGCCAGCAAGGAAAAAGTAAGCGCAAACGCCCAAAGATGAAATAAGCCCGGATGGGCTGAAAAATTTGTGTCCAACAAAATTAGAGTTCGTGGCAGAGGTAGAAGGCAAGGCCCCTTTATCGCACTGTGAATCCATTCCCTGTATCAGGGCCGGGAGCAACAAAGCTTAAATTCCCTTCTCCATCTTCCGCCATCAGGATCATCCCCTGGGATTCTACTCCGCGCAATTTGCGAGGAGCCAAGTTGGCTACGAGTACCACCTTTTGCCCAACCAATGCTTCAGGTTTAAAAAACGCGGCTACTCCCGAGACCACCGTTCTGGTTTCAAATTCAAGTTCTACGGTCAGCTTTAGAAGGTTTTTAGCCTTGGGGATCTTTTCAGCCTCCAGGATGGTTCCTGTACGAAGATCGATCTTTGAGAAGTCCTCAAATTGTATTTCTTCCTTTACTTTCGGGCGTTCCTGTTTTTCTTCTTCCATGGCGATCGCTTGCAATTTTTCTTTTTGCCGTTTGACGATGGCCAGTCGGCTCTCGTCCTTTCGGTCCATTATTTTAGGGAAAAGCACTTTGGCTTCCCCGATCACATGTCCAGGGGGTAGCAGTGGTTTCCCTATTCTCAACAGCCGGAACGCTTCGGCCAGGTCTCCCCTTTGGATAGGGGGCATGTTCAATAATGTTCTGATCCGGGGAGCGGTAAAGGGAATAAAGGGTTCACTCAACAGGCTCAGCAGTGCTGCCAATTGGATACTGAAAAACAAACAGTTAGCAATCTCCGGATGCTCTGGATCTTCCTTCCACAGTTTCCAGGGAGAAACATCCTGTAAATAAGTATTTCCGAAACTGCCCAATTCCATAAAGGTCAAGACCGCCGCCTTGAATTGGTAAGCCTCTATCTCCTGCCCCAGACGCTTCGCCAGGTTTAAGATCTTCGGGAGACCGGGATGCCCGGAAAACGCTACTTCAGGGAGGGTTCCGGCAAAGTATTTATTGGTCAATACAGTTACCCGGTTGAGGAAATTCCCCAGGTTATCAGCCAGCTCTTTATCGTGAAATTCGATAAACTCATCCCATTTAAAATCACTATCCCTGTTTTCGGGTAAATTCCGGATCAAGGCATATCGCAGGGCATCTTCCTTATTCGGGAATTCCCTGAACGCTTCCAGGTAAACGTGTTGTTCTATCCCCCACCCTCTGGATTTTGAAAACTTCTGGCCTTCAAAATTCAGGAATTGATTGGCAGGAACATTTTGCGGCAACACAAAGTCCCCATGGGCTTTGAGCATAGCTGGAAAAACAATACAATGGAAAACAATATTATCCTTCCCGATAAAATGTACCAATTCGGTTTCCTGATCTTTCCAATAAAGTTCCCAGTTTTTCCCGTTTTCGATCGCCCATTGACGAGTGGCGGAAATGTACCCTATCGGCGCATCAAACCAGACATACAGTACCTTTCCTTTTGCTTCCGGCAGAGGTACAGGTATCCCCCAATCAAGATCGCGGGTGACCGAACGGGGGTGCAATCCATTGTCCAGCCAGGAAAGACACTGGCCGATCACATGCTTCTTCCAGGCGGTTGGCTCGTGCTGCTGTTTGCCGTCCAGGATTCCTTCCGCGATCCATTTGCGCAGCCAGGCTTCATGCTTGTCCAGGCGGAAATACCAATGCTGTGTTACCTTCAAAACAGGGAGCTTGCCACTGAGAGTAGAAACCGGGTTGATCAACTCTGTTGGTGAAAGATCCGAACCGCAATTTTCGCACTGGTCGCCATAGGCTCTTTCATAACCACAACGCGGGCACCCTCCTGTGATGTAGCGATCGGCCAGGAATTGCTCGTAATCCTCATCGTAGTATTGTTCCTGTTCCCTTACCTCAAACTGGTCTCCCTGCTCGTACAGTTCCTTGAAAAAAGCCTGAGAGGTTTCATGGTGCAGGGGAGCGCTGGTTCGATGGTAATAATCGAAGGCAATACCCAAGCTATCGAATGTATCCTTATTTAAATCATGGTACTTATCAATAATGTCTTTAGGGCTTATACCCTCTTTTTTCGCTCTAAGGGTGATGGCCGCACCATGTTCGTCAGAACCACACACCCACAACACCTCCCGGCCAAGTAGCCGAAGGTAGCGCACAAAAATATCGGCCGGAAGGTAAGCGCCGGCCAGGTGCCCCAGGTGTAGGGCTCCGTTGGCGTACGGTAAAGCTGAGGTTACGAGGTATCTTTTTGGCATAACTTTCAGTAAGTTGGATCAATTTATAGACCAGATGCAGCATGGAGTGCAGGGTATAAGACCAACTGTTCAGGAATTTACCCTGCTAATGGTATTAAACCTGCCTTTAACCCGGCGAAAAGCAAAGATAGACAATGGAAACTAACCGTCCGGGCGCAACTTTCTTTAATTCTACTTTAGTGATGAAACTATTGCTAACTTCTGAGAGGAAAGAAAAAGTTCCCGATTTAGAATTTAATTTGCGTTTCTCCATAAGAATCCCTATGTTTATCCCTAAATTAGGGTTGTAGAGTAAGTTGTTTCAGCTTGAAAACATTATCATTAAAGTCTTTTCACTTTATTTGTTAATTTAAGTTTAATCTTCTTATTTTCGCATCAGATAGATATTTATAGCGCATCTAGGGCGCATTAAGATACATAACTGGGGTTTAGTTTTTTTTGCAGAAAGGCGTGAAATGTAACAACATTTCACCCTTTCTTTTTTCTAGCCAGTTCCAGCTTAGCTGATCAAACTCCTAGCGAACCGCATTTATGCACATATCGCCTTTTCGAGCTAGCATTGCCGAAAAATCCATTGTCTTGTCCCATCCTGGCTTTTTCCGGGAGGTTAAAGAAGACTATCGAAGTCTCAAGACCGATCATTGCTTTCATACTCAAAAAAAGCCTGCCTTCTGGATCTATCAAATCCAGCAATCCTTTAGAACACATACTGGCATCTTGGCTTGCGCTGACCTGAATGACTTTTTCGAGAAAAGGATACGCCCACACGAGAAAACCCTGGTGGATAAGGAGGCCAAACAACGAGAAATACTTGAAAAACGTCAGGCTTCGGTTAAACCGGTGCTGCTCCTTTATCGGGATATAAAGGCCATTAATGAATGGATCCACGAAAAAATCGAAGCGCGTGGCCCCGACCATACTTATGTAATTGCCTGGCAGGAAGAGGTCCATCTTTTCTGGATGGTAGCTGATCAGGAAGAGTGCCAAAAGCTAGTTCAGTTATTCAGGGAGCAGGTCCCAAGAATCTATATCGCAGATGGTCACCATCGAACCGCAGCGACAGTTCATTGGCAGTCTACTATGTCCAATACGCCTACTGATAAGCTGTACGCTGCTTTTTTTGCTGGTTCTGAGATAGATATTAAGGCATTCAATCGAATTGTAGACCTCCCAGAAGACTGGCCCCTGGAAACTTTTTTAAGTAAATTATACTCTTATTTTCACCTGAAGCCATTAAAACAAGGTCGCCTCCCTATTCACAAAAGGCAGCTGTGTTTGTATGGCTACGATCGTTGGTTTGAGTTAAGCTGGAAACAACACTGTCTGAAAGCAAGTCAGGAAGCCGTCCTGCTTGATGTTAGCCTATTAAATGATTTGATCTTTAAGGAATGCCTGGGCATTACCAATATCAGGGATAACCCCAGCATTGAATACCTGGAAAGCCCGAGAGGCCTGGAAAGTATAGGGGAACTCGTTCGAAAAGGAGGCAATAAAGCAGGTTTTTGTCTCTACCCAGTGGATCTTGATGATTTCTTTGACCTGGCAGACAAGCAAATCATGCTGCCCCCAAAATCAACCTGGTTCCAACCCCGGCTGCGCAATGGGCTCCTCGTACTCGATTTTAATGAACAATCATAAAGCCTTAGCAGCATGCAAAAAATCGCCGCCGACTGGATCTTCCCCATCACTTCAACGCCAATAGAAAAGGGCCTTTTAATCCTGGATGACAATAGCCGTATACTGGAGATCTCCAACCTCCGTGAACACGATTCGGCTTCCGTTCAGTATCTGCCGGGCGTACTGATCCCGGGCTTCATCAATGCTCATTGCCATCTGGAACTTTCCCACATGAAAGACAAAGTGGATACCGGCACCGGGCTGTTGCCCTTTTTACAATCAGTGGTCGCGTTCAGGGATTTCCCGGAAGAAGTTATACTGGACGCCATTGAAAAGTCCGATGAAGCTATGCAGGCAGAGGGCATCGTAGCAGTAGGAGATATTTCGAACAAGCTGGATACTGCGGCACAAAAAGCGAAAAGCCCCATTCGATACTATACCTTCGTAGAATTATTTGACTTTTTGCAGGATGACCTGGCCGAAGAAACCTTCCAAAAGCACCAAGCCGTTTTGGAAGGTCAAAGTGCAGAGGGAGGCGATAAAAAATCTTATGCACCACACGCCCCTTATACCGTTTCCAAAAAACTATTCCAACAAATTAGAGCCGCCAACCCCAGAGGGGCAAGCACCAGTATACATAATCAGGAGACCGCACATGAGAATGCTCTTTTCGAAAGCAAAAGTGGAGGATTCCTGGATTTTTATAAAGCATTCGGATTCTCTCTTGAACATTTTGAACCTACGGGAAATCCCTCCATTCATTACGCCTTACAACAAATGGACCCCAATGGTAAAACCCTTTTTGTCCACAACACCCAGACTACTCCTGAAGACATCAAAGCAGCTCATGCCTGGAGTGATCACACCTATTGGGTGACCTGCCCGAATGCCAACCTTTACATCGAAAACCGAATACCCAATTACCAATACTTTCTGGATACCAACGCCCATGTAGCCATTGGCACCGATAGCCTTACCTCAAACTGGCAACTATCCATTCTGGAAGAAATGAAAACCATTGCCCGCTACCAGTCCTATGTGCCCCTGGAAACTTTATTCCGCTGGGCAACCTACCATGGAGCCCTAGCCCTTGGCTTCGAAAACGACCTGGGGAGCTTTGAGGTCGGTAAGAAGCCAGGTGTGCTACACCTGAACCTGGATAAAGACCTAAAATTAGACGCCGGAGTCCAGGTGCAACGATTAGCTTAGCGCTGGATGAGCAAACGCTCGCTCCAGCTTCCTTCATTACCTATGATCCGTATAAGGTAAATCCCATTTTCCAAACGGGATACATCCACTTCTGTTTGTTCCATCATGGTGAGCTGTTGGTGCACCAGTCGACCCTGAGTGTCAAAAATTAAAAGGCGGGCACCTTCCGGACTGTTTAAAATACGAATATTCGAACTAGCCGGGTTTGGCGCCAGGCCAACCGGGCGTCCTGGTATGAACTCTGTGGTGCTTGTGACGACGTCCTGAAACTGCAAAAAAAAGAAGATCGTCTGGGTAAAAGCAGGTACCGAACAGGCGCCATGATCGAGCATATCGCCCAGGTTTACAGAGGTCAATACCATGGCTCCGTTCGCCCTCATGACCGAATCAGCTATTACGCTGTTACGGAAGGTCACCTGATCGTCACCCACACAATAGTACAAGGCCGTAGGCGCCTCTGGTGCCCAGTCGTAAGTATCATTATCCGCCAGGGCTACTCGGATAGGGTGATCAGGGTCTTCAATTTGCATTAGAATACTATCCTGGAATAAACCCCGGGCATTGGGGAAACCCTGGGCTGCAACCAGACTGTCGATCAGCATGGCATTGAGCGTAGATAAGGGTATCTCCTCATTTGCAAACTGTTCGATAATAGCGGCATAAGGTTGCTTGAAAATCTCCTCCACCTCATCGAACAGGTCATAGGCCAGGTCGTAGGAAAGCAAGGCATATGGAGCATAGGCCACAAAAAAATAAGGAGCCTCTCCGATCATAAGATCAAACATAGTACCTGAAATACTGTAAGGGCCTGACAAATGAGCGGCAGCCGTAACCTCAAAATCATCCTGAAACTCATTTTGAATAGCTCGATGGATCGCCATAGACGCATGGCCGCCCTGGGAATAGCCAGTAGTGAACAACTGATCATTTAAATCAATACCTTCTGTTTGTTCCACAAAACTTTGGGTAGCAAATAACATATCTATTGAGGCTGAAGCTTCAGTCTCAGCGTGTACGTAAGGGTGGAATCCGCGCGCCTCTCCCATCCCCAGGTAATCCGGAGCACTGACCACATACCCGATACCGGCAAAGACGGCCCCACCTTCCCATTGTCCACGAAGATTGGAAGGGACATCGTTTCGATCATTTACCGTACCATGAGAGTAATTCAACAAGGGAAAAGCCAGGTTTTCGGCTACTGGCAGCATTATCAAGCCGGAAGCAGTATCCCTCACCCCGTTTATGTCCAGGGTAGTGTACCAGACCTTGTGCAGGTCAACGTCAAACTGGGCAAGGCTGAGTCCGATAATTCCGTTAATTTCCTCCTTACTTACCGTCTGAAGGTATTCCGACCGAACCAATTGTTGCCCCTGGGCACTGCTCAAAGGGAGTGCTATCCCCAGGAAAATCAATAAGACCCAACGTAAATAAAACTGCATAGATAAAGTGTTTTTAAAGGTAATTGAAAAGTGAAGTTCCCTCCCCAAGGTTCAAAGGAGGGATGGTAGCTTTAGATCTAAGACTAAAAATAAAGCTTGCTGACTTTTAAAAAGTTTGATGCAATTTGCTAAAGTAGAACGGAAATAAGCTTATCGCACTCAAGTGTAACCAATACCTATACCCTACTTCTTGCCGATTCATAAACCTCATAGACCAAAACTTGTTCTGTAAAATCAAAGTTAAGCAAGTATAAACTTTCAGACAAGTGACTTCCTCCATAGTTTTTCATACTCTGGGCAACCAAACCCCATTTTCCTCAAAGCCTGGCCCCCAAATTGAAAAAGATAGTAAATTCCCATTCCGGGTAAACTCGCGAAGTATCAAAGAATTGGTAGTTTTACCGTTAAGGCATAAGTAAATTGCTTTCCCGTTTTAACCATCGAAAGACTAAAGGAAAATCATTTTCAGAATGGGCTGGCTAAATCAACTTCTGGGTACTTCTTCCACTACTTCACGGGAGCCTGTTCTACGCTTCGGGCGGTATACAGATACCTATAAGCAGCCTTCACAATATGCCGCCTGGGACCGTTCTTTACAAGCTTTTGAGGAGGGTAATTACCTCGATTCCTACCTGGAGTTTTTTAATTACCTGCGTGATGAGCGGGAGGATAACGTCCGTTTCTGGCAGGAAGTGGAAGGCATTCGTTTTGAATTATTCCAGGGTTCCAAGCGCATTATCGGAACTGCAGATCAACATCGCGTACAGGCGGCTGCTCGCATTGCCCGAGCCGGTGATCCAAATATCGGTTTCCTTCGCCGCCTACTAGAAAAGAACTATGGTTTGAAATACAGTCGTTTTGGCCTGGATGACCAAAACCATATCACCATTGTCTTTGACTCCCACACGGTTAACGCCTCTCCCTATAAACTGTACTTTGCCTTAAAAGAACTGGCGGTCAACGCCGATAAGCAGGATGACCTGCTGTTGGAGGAGTTCAAGACCCTGGAACAGGTCGACACCGAACATTTGATCCACTTGCCAGACAATGAAAAGTCCATAAAGTACATTTTTACCCGCAGCCGGGTCGAAAACCTTTTCAATGCCTCATTCAGAAGTAAACTGAACCAGGATCAATACCCCGATGGTTTTGCCTACCTCCTGTTAAATACCGTCTACAAGCTCGATTACCTAATCCGGCCCGAGGGCTATATGATGGAGGCGCTGGAACGCATGCACCGGCAGTATTTCGCCGAAGATGACCGGGCGAAGGTCGAAAAGAACCGAATGCTGTGGCGTGAATTTGAAAAACTTCGCCAGCGTTCCGAGGCGGACTTTTACCGGGAAATGTATGACGTACGGTCCACCTTTGGGATTACTGCTCCGGTTTACCACGACCGGCTTACCGGGTTCATTGATACCGTGCTCCCCAATATGGATTGGTATCTCGACCAAGGAGAAACAGACATAGCGCTGGCCATTCCGGGTTATATCATCGGATATGCACTTTTTAATTACGCCTTACCAAAACCAGACCGCGACCTTTTTCACCTGTATTATAGCATTACCGAGCCATGGTTTTTCACCCAGTTAGGGTTTTCCAGGAGATATACCGACCAACAGAACGGCAAACTCGACAAAAAAGCCATCCGGAAGGCAATTAAAGATGTTGTAGATGGCAACAAGGAGGAGTATCCAAAACTAAATCCGGCTCTGGGGCTTTTAAATTATAACTCCCTTCCCGAATTCGCCCGCTCCTTTTTGTTGATGATCCGGAAGCTTGATTTTAAATGAGTGGATTAATCTGGAGGGGAGCTCAAATACCAACCAGCATAAAACCGAATTTATGCCCTCGTACAATAAAGAAAAGATCAACCAGATACTAGATGAAGTCTGTGATCCTGAGATCCCGGTTTTGACCGTTAGGGACCTTGGGATCATCCGGGATGTTAATATTTCAGAAAAAGGGGAGGTGGAAGTAGTAATCACGCCGACCTACTCCGGTTGTCCCGCTATGAATACCATTGAAGTAAATATTCGGGCTGCCTTGCAGGAGGCTGGGATAGAGCCCGTTCAGGTAAATACCGTACTTAGCCCTGCATGGACTACTGACTGGATGAGCGAAGAAGGCCGGCAAAAATTAAAAGCTTATGGTATCGCTCCACCCGTTGGGTCCAGTTCGGATAAAAGCCTGCTATTCGGAGAAGAAAAGATAGTACCCTGCCCCCAATGCGGGTCAACACATACCCGCCTGGTCAGCCAGTTTGGCAGTACTGCCTGTAAATCCATGTACCAGTGCAAAGATTGCCTTGAACCTTTTGATTATTTTAAATGTCACTAACCAAAGCCCATATGGATTTTTTGGAGTTCGAATTAAATCAACAGATTGCCAAAGTAACCCTTAACCGCCCGGACGTATTTAATAGTTTTTGCCGGGGTATGGCCCTGGAATTACAGCAGGTCCTCAAGGCTGCTGCGGAAGATGAATCCATACGGGCGGTATTATTGACTGGTGCCGGCAAGGCTTTCTGTGCCGGCCAGGACTTAAAGGAAATGACCGGGGAAAAGGCACCATCCTTCAATACGGTGTTGAATGAACATTTCAATCCCATCATTCGGTTAATGCGCGAACTTGAAAAACCGATAATAGCCGCAGTGAACGGGGTGGCAGCCGGGGCCGGGGCCAATATCGCACTGGCGGCAGACCTGACGATAGCTGCTGAGTCCGCTGTTTTCATTCAGGCATTCAGCAAGATCGGGCTCATCCCAGACAGTGGAGGCACCTATTTTTTACCTCGTTTGATCGGCTGGCAACGGGCGACCGCTCTGATGATGCTGGGAGATAAGATATCGGCCAAAGCAGCAGCTGACATGGGCATGATCTATGCCGTTTTCCCCGATGATACCTTCCTGGACGAAGCGGAACAACTTGCCAGCAGACTTTCAAAAATGCCAACACGGGCCCTGGGGCTGACTAAACGCGCATTGAATTACTCATTGAATAATGATCTCGATAAACAACTGGCCATAGAGCTTGAATTGCAGGCGACAGCAGGCCGAAGTGCAGATTACCAGGAGGGGGTTCAGGCTTTTCTTGAGAAGCGAAAACCACTATTTACCGGAAAGTAAATATGGCGAAAGATAATCCAGATAAGGTCAAACCCCTTATTCGAAAGGGGGTGAAGGGTCCAGGCAGTATCAATCCTTACCTGGCCAACAGGCCTCAACGCCAACTAAAACCGGTAAGGGAATATGTTCAGGGAATTCGCGAAGGCAATCGCGTCACACTGGGTAAGGCGATCACCTTGATCGAAAGCAGGTCAGCCAATCATCGTCAACTTGCCCGGGGCATCATTGATGCCTGTCTGCCCTTTAGTGGCAACTCCTTCCGCATTGGGATTACGGGTTCTCCCGGTGCCGGGAAAAGTACCTTTATTGAGGCCCTAGGGAAAAAAGGGTTAGAGGAGGGGCATCGTATTGCCGTTTTGGCAATTGACCCCAGTTCTCAGGTGAGCCAGGGTTCGATCTTAGGGGATAAGACCCGAATGGAGTATTTATCCCATAGCCATGATGTGTTTATTCGCCCTTCTCCTGCCGGTGATGCTTTAGGTGGGGTGGCGCAGCAAACCCGGGAGACGATCATTCTCTGTGAAGCAGCAAGCTATGACTTGATCCTGGTGGAAACCGTAGGAGTTGGTCAATCCGAGTTAGCCGTACATTCAATGACCGATTTTTTTCTTTTGCTCCTTTTACCCGGGGCAGGAGATGAATTGCAGGGGATTAAAAGAGGTATAGTCGAAATGGCTGACAGCTTGATAGTGAATAAGTCAGACGGAGAACGAGCCCAGCTGGCAAAAATCGCCCAACGGGAATATCGCAATGCTTTACATTTGTTCCCCCCGAGGCCGGACGGATGGTCTCCACGCGTAGAATGTTGCTCTTCCTCTACTGGGAAGGGTATCGATACCGTTTGGGAGATTCTAAAACAGTTCCGGCAAATCATGACGGAAAACGGCCGTCTCCAGACCAAGCGAAAAGAGCAAGCCCGTTATTGGTTGGATGAAACCATAAATCGGGAACTTCGATCCTGGTTCTTCAGCCAGAATGCAGTAGCACAGAAGCTCCCACAACTCAGACAGGCTGTATTGCAGGGAAATATTTCCCCCTTTCATGCAGCTGAGCAGCTTCTGAGATTAATCCGGAATGAATAAGTAGAAAAGAACTGCTATTGTCCTGTAAAAAGAATAACTTTCGAAAAAACACCGCATTAATCACTAAAAACCAACGCAATGAAAAACTTAACACTTTCTATTATCCTAATTGTGTTAGGTCTGATCGTATTATTGGGAGGTTGTAGCACTTACAACAGCCTCGTCAGTATAGATGAAGATGTTGAAAACGCCTGGAGTAAGGTACAATCTGACTACCAGCGCCGGGCCGACCTGATCCCCAACCTCGTAAACACCGTAAAAGGAGCTGCTAATTTTGAACAGGAAACCCTCACGGCTGTTACCGAAGCCCGAGCGAAGGCAACCAATATTACCATTGACCCTTCCAAGGCAACTCCTGAGCAGATAAAGGAGTTCCAGGAAGCTCAGGCCGGGGTTTCTTCTGCTTTGGCACGGCTGATGATGGTCTCCGAGCGCTACCCCGAACTACAGGCCAGTCAATCGTTTCGAGACCTACAAGCCCAATTGGAAGGTACAGAGAACAGGATCAAAGTTTCCAGGGACCGGTACAACGACGTGGTAACCGACTACAATAAAACCGTCAGGCGGTTCCCGACCAGTATGTTCGCCGGCATGTTCGGCTTCGATCAGCGTGGGCAATTCGAAGCCTCTGATAATGCGCAAGACGCTCCTACGGTAGACTTTAATTAAAGGCGCTTATGATTCGGTTGTTCCAACCAGAAGAGGAAAAAAAGATCATTCAGGCCATCCAAACCGCGGAATCGCTCACTTCCGGTGAGATCCGGGTACACATACAGCAAAAGCTGGGGAATAAATCCCCTTTTGAGGAAGCCAAACGGATCTTCTACCGACTGGGCATGCACAAAACCATCGGTCGGACGGGAGTGTTATTTTTCTTAGTCCCCGAAGAGCGCAAGTTTGTCATTTTGGGTGACGAAGGGATCGACCAAAAGACCCCTGATGACTTCTGGGAAAGCATTCGAAATGAAATGCAGGATTACTTTCGAAAAGGAGAGTTTGCAGCAGGCCTCTGCCAGGGGATTGCCCAGGTTGGGGACCAACTACGCACGTTTTTCCCCGTCCAAGCGAACGATATCAATGAATTGAAAGACGATATTTCCTACAGTTAGTCCATTGGTTGTTCTTGATCATACAGACTTCCTGGTAAATGCATCGGGGATTAGTACTCTACCCCCATTGCATTTATCTTATCTGAAATAGATTTCTAATGAATATTCGCAGTATCGGGTTTTTGAGCTTATTTTTCCTCCTTTCCTTTCCTTTAAAAGCAAAAGAGGTTCCTCCCCGTTCATCTACTATCGTTACCGATTATGCGAATATACTTTCTCCCGCTGAGCGGAACGCCCTGGAACGAAAACTGGTTGCCTATAATGATAGCACTTCTACCCAGATCGCTGTGGCGATAGAACGTTCACTGGAAGGGGACGATCCTTTCGAATACAGCATTCGCCTGGCTGAAGCATGGGGTATTGGACAAGAGGGACGTGATAATGGCGTACTGGTCTACGTTGCCATGGCTGAGCGGCAGATCAGAATTCAAACGGGGTATGGTGCTGAAGGCTTTCTACCTGACGTCTACGCCGTCAGGATCGTTCGGGATGTCATAGCACCTGCATTTCGGGAAGGACAATACTACCAGGGCTTGAACCGCGCTACCGATATTATTATGCAGCTGGGCTCGGGAGAATATGTAAACGACCTGGATCAGGGTAGCGGTATTCCACCGGAGCTGGTCATTTTTCTGATCATTCTTATCATCATTATCATTACGGTTGTAAACAATCGTCATAACGACGATGACGATGGCGGGTACTACCGTGGTGGAAAATACGATTACGATCAACGTCCCTTCCCCCGGTCCCGTCGGTCCCGCACTGGAGGTTGGATCGTCATTCCAGGTGGTGGTGGCGGCTTCGGCGGGTTTGGTGGTGGCGGCTTCGGCGGTGGCGGCTTCGGCGGGTTTGGTGGTGGTGGTTTCGGGGGTGGTGGTGCAGGTGGAAGTTGGTAATATGAAGTGCTTGCCTTTCTTTTTAATCTTTTTGTTCCTTTCCGGCTGCAGCTCGAGAACGGCCAGTCTCTTACTATTTGCAGATAGTCTTCCCCCTCCCAGCCAACCAGCAATGACCATACCTCCGACTACTCCTTCTTACCTGGACTACATCCCGGATACCAACAGGCTGGAGGAAAGCCCCAAGCGTATTTTACGCCTGAATATTCATTTCATAAACAGTTTGGATAGCAGTCGAAATTTCAGGGAGGAAGAAGGTCGGAAATTCATCCGTGGCTTGCTGGCTTCTGCTAATAAGGATGTTCGCGAGAATAATGCGCTTTGGCTACCCCATTCCAAGGCGCCTCCCAAAATCCCCCCTCGCTACGAATATAAGGTGGTGGGCCGGCCAGGGTATCCTGAAGATGATGGAATCTATTTCCATTATGACGATGCATTATGTTTCTATCGGCATAAGGGTCAGGGTAGAAATCTTGGGGACCGGCTCGTTATTCAACGCTACGGTATTCAATTGGATACTGTTTTGAATATTTTCATCATGCCCTTTTTCCCGGAGGATGTTGCAAAACCTGGGTTTAAACCGGGAGGGGTAGGTGTCGCTCTGGGCTCTTCCATTAAAATGGCGGGTATGTTCGAAAGCAAACAACCTCCCTGGACGTTCAGGGGCATTCTCAACCATGAGATCGGACATATCTTTGGTCTGGCACATGCCTGGCAAAACGACGGCTGTGAGGACACCCCCAAACACCCAAACCCTTGCTGGAACCGTTCCCGGAAACCTCCCTGCGATACCGCTGCTTCGAATAATTTCATGGGCGACAACGCCTTGCAAAATGCATGGTCTCCCTGCCAGATAGGTAGAGTACGGCAAAAAATGGCCGATACCAACGCCCGGGTACGAGCCTTTTTAGAGCCCCGATGGTGTGAATTCAAGCCGGAAAAGAAATTGGAGATCCGGGACACTATTACCTGGAATGGTGCAAAGGACCTGGAGTCCGATATTTTCATAGCAAAAGACGCCCACCTGATCATCAATAACCGCATTTCCATGGCACCGGGTGCACTGATCAGGATCGAAGCAGGGGGTAAACTTACCTTGCTGGAAAACGCCCTCTTACATAATGCCTGTGGTGAATCCTGGAGAGGGATAGAGATCCGGAAAGAAGGCCGAAGAAAAGGTGCCTTCGTTCAATCAAAGGGAGCCCGGATCGAAGATCTTCCGACCTCTAAGCAGCTTTAGTTTAAGCTATATTTAACAAGCCTGGTCTGCTTTTTCTAAAAATTAACCAACAATTTAGGAGGAAAATTCGTCCAATAATTATGATAGAGTAAAGTCCAAATCAGCGGCTTCCCCCTTAAATCCTTGGTGCGAACAAGAGTTACCAAATTCAAACTAACTTACATCCCAATCTATTCGTTATCATTACATTGAACAAACCAAATCCAAACACATGAGAAATCTTTTCAGCCTTTTTGCTGTAGTCCTGATGCTAACTTCCTCTTCCTGTGTTAGTAAGAAAAAATACCTCGAACTACAGGGAGAAAACGCCGACATCCAACAACGCCTTGATGATCTACGAGCCGAATTAAGCGCCTGCGAAACCGCCAAAGCTGAAATCGATCGACACCTGAACGATGTACGCACTCAACTGGCCGGCCGAGAAACCGACCTCCAAAATAAAGACTCCCAAATGGAGCAACTGAAGGAACAACTCGAATTCCTTCAAAGGTCAAACACCAACTTACTGGATCGGCTTTCTGACCTATCCGTTATTAGTAAATCCGGAGCGGAGAGCATTAAACAATCCTTGGAAGCACTTAATGAACAGAATAAATACATCCAGGATCTCACCTCTAGCATTCAGCGCAAGGACTCCCTCAATCTTGCATTGGTTATGAACCTGAAACGCTCCCTGTCCGATGTAAATGATGAGGATATCCAGGTAGAGGTCAGAAAGGGAGTGGTCTACGTTTCGATTTCCGATAAACTCTTGTTCCGCTCGGGTAGTTCCGAGATTACCTCTCGGGCGGTAGAAGTGCTCGGTAAAGTAGCCAGAGTGATCAATGATCACAATGAGATCGAGATTCTGGTAGAAGGCCATACCGATAGTGTTCCCATCAAGACGGAGTGTTTGCAAGACAACTGGGACCTGAGCGTCAAGCGGGCAACCTCTGTGGTGCGCTTGCTTCAGGATCGGTACAGCGTAGACCCCCAGCGGATGATCGCAGGCGGTCGTGGGGAATTTGTTCCCAAAGCGGATAACAACTCCTCAGCCGGCCGCCAGGAGAACCGACGTACGGAGATTATCATCACTCCTAGACTGGACCAGTTTTTCGAATTGCTGCAGGCTCCCGCTGCAGATGGTAATTAAAGGGTAAGGGGGGGTGGAAACAAGCAAAACCTAGACCGTCTCAAAGTTTTTTCGTCGCTTTGAGACGGTCAAATAAGAATTCTTTTTTCCATTGGAAAAGTCAAAATGGCTTTTGAGACTGCTCCTTTTTTTATTGCTCCATGCATAAAATCCTGACAAGTCTGCCACCGGGCTTCGAAAATTACTATTTTAAAGTTTTCCAGATCAATCAGACTTTAAATGGGGCTACTCCTTTTATTTTTTGCTTTATCTATAGTGTTTTCCTTCCTGTGTTCTATTTGGGAAGCTGTACTGCTAAGCATTACGCCTTCTTATATCAACATTAAAAAACAGGAAGGCTCTAAGTTAGGATTACAAATGGAACACATGAAAGAGGATATAGACCAACCTCTTTCCGCTATTTTAACCCTTAATACCATTGCACACACTGTAGGTGCCATTGGAGTAGGAGCCCAGGCGGGAGCCTTGTTCGGAGAGCGATATTTTCACATTGGTCCATTTTCCCTGAGTTTTGAGTCTGTCATTGCGGCTTTGATGACTCTGGCCATTCTTGTCCTTTCGGAGATCATCCCAAAAACCATAGGGGCCTCTTTTTGGAAGCGTCTCGCCCCCTTTACCATTCGATCTTTAAACCTGTTGGTGATCATACTATGGCCATTTGTCTGGCTAAGCCAACAGATCACCGGTCTGGTAAAAAATGATGAAAAGCAAAGTGTCTTACAACGCGCTGACCTGGCAGCAATGACACAAGCCGGAGAGGAATACGGCATTCTTGCGAAAAGTGAGTCGAATATAATCAAGAACCTTTTGCGCTTTCAAAATATTAAGGTTCAGGATATTATGACCCCTCGTATAGTTATTCACCTAGCCAATGAGAATATGAGTATTCAGGCTTATTATGCCTCCCAGCAAAAAATGCCTTTTTCCAGAGTCCCCATTTATGAAAAACACACCGATCACATTTCCGGCTTTGTTTTAAAAGATGATGTACTGGCTTCGATCATTGAGGGAAAGGGAAACGACCCTTTATCTAATCTTCGAAAACCCATTTTTGAAGTTAAGCAAATGACCACCCTCCCTGCCTTATTCGAAACCCTTATCTCTCAACAACAACATCTCGCCATCGTAACGGATAAATACGGTAGTTTAGTAGGCCTTGTCACGATGGAAGATATTTTCGAGACCTTGCTGGGCAGAGAGATCGTGGATGAGTCTGATGATGTTACGGACATGCAGGAGTTGGCCCGAAAGCGCCTTGAGGAAAGAAAAAAGGATAAATAAACCAAAAACCCATGCTGGAAATTTTCGCTACAGATCGATTACGAACGCTTTATCCAAAGGTTAAAGGGTTTTTGGAAGAAGAGGTTTATCCTTATGAGAGTGAATGGTTGAAAAAACCATTTAAGGAGACAGAGCGGGTATTAAGAGATAAAAAAGAAAAGGTAAAGGGCATAGGAGCCTGGAATCCTTACCTGCCAGAGGATCTGGGAGGCCCAGGCCTTACCCTTATGGAGGTAGCTCAGTTGGGTGAGCTCCTGGGGCGGACCCCCTTTGGTCATTTCACCTTCAACTGTCAGGCTCCTGACGCCGGAAATATTGAATTGCTGGCACATTATGCAACGGGGGGAATTCGGGAGCGATTTTTGCAACCCTTGCTGGAGGGAACCATCCGGTCCTGTTTTTCTATGACCGAACCGGAGCATGCGGGTTCTAACCCTGTAAAAATGTCTACTACCGCAGAGCGAGATGGTGACCATTATGTGATCAATGGTCACAAATGGTTTACCACTGCGGCAGATGAAGCGGCCTTCGCCATTGTCATGGCGGTGACCCGCCCCGAAGCTGACCCCTACCAGCAGGCCAGTATGATCATTGTACCTACGGATACGCCAGGCTTTGAATTAGTTCGAAACATACCTGTTATGGGCCATGCCGGAGAAGGTTGGCACAGCCATGGAGAAATTCGTTACAGGGAAGTACGGGTACCCGTTGCCAATCGGTTGGGACCTGAGGGAGGTGGTTTTATACTTGCTCAGGAACGCTTGGGGCCCGGTCGTATTCACCATTGCATGCGGTGGATCGGCATCTGTGAAAGAGCCCTGGACCTAATGTGCCGCAGAGCAGCCTCCCGGGAAATTGCTGAAGGAGTTAAATTAGGAGAAAAACAATTAATACAGGGGTTCATCGCCGAAAGCCGAGCCGAAGTGGACGCTGCGCGCTTAATGGTCTTACATACGGCGTTGAAGATCCAGGAATCCGGGCAACGCGCCGCAGCTACGGAAATTTCTACGATCAAATTCTTTGTGGCCAATATCCTGCAAAAGGTGGTGGACCGTGCTATCCAGGTACATGGGGCGCTTGGGGTCACCGATGATACCATTCTTTCCTATTTCTACCGGGAAGAGCGGGGCGCACGTATCTACGATGGACCGGACGAAGCCCATAAAGCTTCCCTTGCCCGAAAGGTTCTCAGACAATATGGCTTGAACCTTCACAATAAATAATACTCTATGAAGGATGAAGCAAAATCCATCAGAGCGGGAGAGGAATTACCCCGGGAGGTGCTTAGCCATTATCTTCGGCAAAACCTGGAGGGGTTCCTTGCTATTGATGTCGTCAAGCAATTTCCCGGCGGCTATTCGAACCTGACTTATTTACTTCAGACTAATCTGGGGGATCTGGTATTGCGTCGCCCACCCTTTGGTGCCAACATCAAGACAGCCCATGATATGGGACGGGAATTCAGCGTATTAAACATGCTGGAGGGAATCTACCCGAAAATTCCCAAACCCCTTATATATTGCCAGGATGAATCTATAATAGGTGCTCCTTTTTATCTAATGGAACGTGTTGATGGTCTTATTCTTCGGAATCAGGTACCCAAGGGGTTAAACCTATCCCCTGAGCGGATGCAGGCTATCTCTAAGGCTGCGATCGATAACCTGGCAGACTTACACCGACTGGAACTCGAACAGTCGGGCCTTATCCAACTCGGTAAACCAGAAGGTTATGTACAACGCCAGGTAGAAGGCTGGATCAAACGCTATCGCAAGGCAGAAACAGAATCTGTAGAGGGTATGAATGCCCTGGCCGATTGGTTACCCGGTCAGATCCCGGAAAGTCAACAAGTAAGTCTTATTCACAACGATTACAAATACGATAACCTCGTGCTCAAACCCGAGCAACCTTCACATATCAAAGCAGTACTGGACTGGGAAATGTGCACCGTAGGAGACCCCCTGATGGATCTCGGCACTACCCTGGCCTATTGGGTGGAGCCGGAAGAGGTAAATCCAGGAATAGTAGCCGTTTCCAATTTAACCTGGTTGCCCGGAAACCTCAACCGCTCTGCTTTAGCCGAGCATTATGCCATACGCAGCGGTCTTGACTTAAAAACACTAGATTTTTACTTTGCTTTCGGAAGTTTCAAGATCGGGGTTATCCTACAACAAATTTATGCCCGCTGGAAAAAAGGGTACACCAAAGATCCTCGTTTTGGATTCCTGATCGAACTGGTCAAGGTGTTTGGAGAAAGGGGAACTGCCTCCATTTAACCTATTTTCTCATTTTAAAAATTCGGTCACTATATTTAGCAAGGCTTCCGGGGCCTCAGCATGGACCCAATGCCCAGCCGCGTCTACTGTTACCAAGTACGCATTCGGAAACTGTTCTTTAATTTGCGGCAATTCGTTCGGGGCTATATAACTCGATTTACCACCACGGATGAATAAGGCTTCTCCCTCAAACTGTCCCTTTGGATGGACTTTTGCGATCAAGGACGAATAATTTTTATAAATCACCGGTAGGTTCATTTTCCAGTGAAAACCTCCTTCTTTTCTTCGTGCCAGATTTTTCAGTAAAAACTGGCGGATCGGAAAACTGGAAATATCCTTAGCTAATGCTTCGTCAGCTGCTTGGCGGCTCTCCAACTGTTCTGGGTCCAATTTTAGGAGAGCTTCAAAAATGGCATTGTGCCCCGGTTCATAAGCTCTTGGGGCAATATCAACTACCACCAACTTTTCCACTGCCCCCGGATAGAGCAATGCCAATTCCATGGCGGTTTTACCTCCCATCGAATGGCCCAGAAAGTGCGCTTTTTGTATGCCCTGCTGCTCCATAAATTCGAACAGGTCTGTAGCCATTGTTGAAAAGTCCATCACCTGTTCATGCGGTGATTTACCATGATTGCGTTGATCAACAGTAAATACTTGAAACTCCTTTCCAAAAGATCGGGCCAGGGTTTGCCAGTTATCCAGGCTACCAAAAAGACCATGGAGAATGATCAAGGGTTTGCCTTGTCCAAAAGTTCGGAAATTTAGTTGCATAAGTGCCTTGCGTCTATAGGTGCAAGGCACTTAATACGTAAAATTATTGTTAAAATCAAATTTTCACCCCTCTTTTTCTCGATTCATCCCAAGGGCTAACTCCAACCGCTCAAACTCCGCCCCCGTTCCATCTATTCCAATCGGATGGAAGCGAGCAAATAATTCCTCTTTGTACCATCCCAACTCCCTGGTTTTTCGAACTACTTCGCGGTGACGTGCGTTCTGGTAAGCATAAGCTTTCATCAGACCACTGTTTTGCCAGATACTAAATGTTGCTTGCTGAACCAAAGGCAGCTCCCCTACCCCTTTGGCAAACAACAAACCTTCCTGATGTGCTCCCATCGATCTGCTGACAGGGGGAACAAATCGCCAAAAACGCCAAAGAAGCTTGGGCTCGATAGTAGCCCGCGTTAAGACTGCCACCGGGCTTTCCTCCAAATAGTCCAGACTGGGCTTAAAAGGGCACTCCCCATCCCATTTACCATGTACTATCGCCGTTCTTAAAAAGATCGTCCAGTAACTGCTTGCCCCGGACCGCAAGGTTCGAAAAATATCACTTTTCTCAAAAAAATGATCGGCATATGACCTGGCATCCCAGACCTGTAGCAAACCGTAACGGCCAAAATCAGGCCAAATGCTAAAGCCGTTGCCAGCCCCACTGCCCAGCATTTTACCAAAGCTAAGGCCAGGTACGGAAGCTAATTGGGGAGGAATTAACCCCATTTGCCGAAACCCTTGCCAGGACCTGGACCAACCCTTGTATTCGAAAAAGGAGACACTGACTATTTGAGACTCGTTAAGCATGCCCAATAAACAGACGCAATTAAAATAAAGTTTGAGCGTTCCCTTATCCTTGGTTAATTTGCAAAAAATTGAATACGAGTAATTGCATGAAATACCTGCTCCTGATACTTATTTTATCCTTCTCTACCCTAATGAATGCTCAAGCCCGCCTTGAAGAAGAGCTGGAAACAAAAGAGTCTGCTTATAAGGAAGCTTCTTCTGCCCGGGAACAAGGGCAACTTGCCCTTGAAATTGCCCGTTTACACGGCCGCCTTCGCAACGATCGAAACGAAAAGGATTGGTTGCGCCGCTCGATCTCCCTTTCCCGCCAAGCTAACGATAATGCATTATACCTTGAAGCACTCCGAGAGTTGAATAGCAATTATCGGGGCGATGAATACCGTCTATTGAAAAATGATAACCTCCAGGCGATCGATTATTTACAGGATAATCTCAACACCAGGCCAACCATTATCCGGGAAGGTGCTGACCCCGAAGCACTAGAACGCAAACAGATGGAAAATCAATTGCTAAGATCTCAAAAAGCACAGCTCGAACAACAAAACCAGCACCTACAAGCTACCCTGGAGGAAGTTCGAAAGGCTATGCTTGAAGTAGAATCGGTCTCCCAGGGCGGTGAACAGGTAATTCAGCAATCCCAGAACGAAACCAATCAAACCTCCAGAGGGCCCAGCCCGGAAGAGCTCGCTGCACGAAGGAAACTCGACAGTTTATTACAAAAAAACCAAAAGGTAGAACAACTGACAGCCGAGCAACAACGGGAGATCGAACGCCTGCGGGAAGAATCGGAGTCTGCTAAGGCTAGCTTGAACAGAGTTCGGGAACAATGGAATACCTTTGCGGCTCGATATGACCTTATGGTCATCGGACTGGTGGCTGCCGGTCTACTCGTTGTCACTTTTCTTGGTTTCATTGCACTGGCTCTAAACAGCGCCCAGTACAGAAAGCGCAAGGCCAAAGAACTGGCCAAGGCCAACGAAGAGATCAAAACAGAAAAAACCCGGGCCGACAAACTGCTGCTTAACATCCTACCTCAACATATTGCCGACGAGTTGAAGGCGAAAAACCAGGCTAGCGCCAAGCGGTATGAGGAGGTCAATGTACTATTTTCCGACTTTGAAGGTTTCAGCCAGGTCGCTGAACGCATGAGCCCCGAACAACTGGTCGAGCAGCTTGATCTTTGCTTTAAAGCATTTGACAAGATCATTGGCAAGTATCCCGACATTGAAAAGATCAAAACTATCGGAGACGCCTATATGTGTGCAAGCGGCCTGAGTGGCAGGCGTTCGCTTCCTAACAACCTCGTTCGGGCCGCTTTGGAAATGCAGGAATACCTCCGGGATTATCAGGAAGATCGCCTGACAAAAGGCCTTCCCTTTTTTGAAGCTCGTATCGGTATACATACGGGACCAGTGGTGGCAGGTGTGGTTGGAGAAAAGAAATTTGCTTACGATATTTGGGGGGACACGGTAAATATTGCAGCCCGCCTGGAGGCTGAAGGAACGGTGGGAAGGGTAAATATTTCCAACGATACTTTTCAGCAAATCAAGTATAAATTTGAATGTACTTACCGGGGTAAGATCAACGCCAAGAACAAAGGGCAGATCGATATGTACTTTGTAGAAAAAGAACGCGAAGTGACTCCGGCATAATCCGAATCCATGTCAGCTTCCGCAGGCTTACTTTTTTTGGCTATTGGCTATCTGGTTTTTCCAGCCTTTGGCGCTTTTAAAATGCATCAGGTCAAAAAAGCATTTTCAATTGAACAGACTGAACAGGAAACACTGCCGACCTATAAGGAAGAGCCTGCCTGGAAAGCCGCCCGACAAATCCGAAACATGGGCCTGATTGGCCTGAGTATAGCTATTTTCGGCTGTATCCCCTTGATGGGATTGCCTGGCATGTTGCTATTAATCCCTGGAGAGTTAAGCGGGATTACCGGGTCTGTCCTTTCCGGAAACGCATCCGACCGGGCTTGGCCTGCTGCCATTCTGATGACCTTGATTTTCCCCATTGCCCTTCCAGCCGGAGTCGCCCTCGGCCACTGGCTGGAAAAGGGTGCTTATGGACTGGTCTTTTGGTCGGTGATTTTGGCTTGGTGGATTATAGCTTTATTGATCATTCGAATGATGAATACATGAGCTTACGACCGAGAATCAAGATCTGTTGCATCAGTTCCAAACAGGACGCTGACATGGCTATTGCCTATGGAGCTGATGCGCTCGGCTTAGTGGGTTCTATGCCGAGTGGCCCCGGAGTAATCCCAGACCACCTTATTAAATTGATCGCCCTTCAAACGCCACCTCCTGTTTCGACTTTTTTATTAACAAGCGAGACCAATGTTCCTGCTATTGTCCGGCATCATCAAAAGGTGCATACCTCTACCATACAAATCGTTGATACCCTTTCGAAGGGCTCCTACCTAGACCTGCGTAAAGCCCTTCCCGGGATAAAGCTAGTCCAGGCTATTCATGTCCGCAATGAAGCTTCTATCCAGGATGCCCTGAAAATTGCCCCTCAGGTTGATGCCCTACTTTTAGATAGCGGTAATCCTACACTGGCGGTCAAGGAGTTAGGTGGCACCGGTCGAAAGCATGACTGGACCCTAAGCAGGCGTATTCGGCAACAAGCCGGGAAGCCCGTTTTTCTTGCAGGAGGCCTTAAGCCGGACAATGTACAGGACGCTCTCCAAACGGTCGAACCCTTCGGCCTCGACCTTTGTTCAGGTATTCGAACTAACGGACAGCTGGACGAACAAAAACTGGCAGCTTTTTTTGCTGCCGTTTATGCATAAAATCAATTTATGGCCTTCCAACTTACTTCCAAATTTGAACCCACCGGAGACCAACCCCAGGCAATTGAAAACCTGATCCGTGGGATTGATACCGGCGAACCTGCACAGGTCCTCCTGGGTGTAACCGGTTCAGGGAAAACCTTTACCGTTGCCAACGTCATTGCACGACTCAACCGCCCAACCCTCGTGCTTACCCATAATAAAACCCTGACAGCTCAGCTTTACGGGGAATTCCGGGAGTTTTTTCCCGATAATGCCGTAGAGTATTTTGTTTCCTATTATGATTACTACCAGCCCGAAGCATATATCTCTGTTTCGGATACCTATATCGAAAAGGACCTTTCCATTAATGAAGAGGTTGACAAACTGCGGCTGCGGGCAACTTCTTCCCTGCTCTCCGGGCGAAGGGATATTATTATCGTCGCCTCCGTTTCCTGTATCTACGGTATGGGCAATCCGGAAGATTATAAATCCGGTATCATTCGAATAAAAAAGGGGCAAAGCATAACCCGCAACAGCTTGCTTTACCTCCTCGTCGAAAGTCTTTACTCCAGAACAGAAACGGATTTCCGGCGGGCCACCTTCCGGGTGCGTGGAGATACCGTCGACATCAACCTTCCCTATGTCGATTACGGCTACCGGATTACCTTCTTCGGGGATGAGATCGAGGAGATCGAACAGATCGAAGTAGAGTCGGGGAAGCGCATTGAGCGAATGGAAACTGCTGCCATTTTCCCGGCCAACCTCTACATTGCTCCACGAGATCGAATATACCAGATCATTCGCGATATTCAGGATGAACTGCATGAGCAGGAAAAATATTTCGAACGGGAAGCAAGGCTGATCGAAGCCCGGCGCATTCATGAGCGTACGACTTTCGATGTGGAAATGATGAAAGAATTAGGGTATTGCAATGGAGTGGAAAACTACTCCCGTTTTTTTGACGGCCGCGCTCCGGGAACCCGCCCCTTTACTCTACTGGATTACTTCCCGGATGATTACCTCATGGTAATTGACGAAAGCCACGTGACCATCCCACAGGTTCGCGGCATGTATGGCGGCGATCGGGCCCGAAAACTAAGCCTGGTTGACCATGGCTTTCGGCTCCCCTCTGCAATAGATAACCGCCCCTTGAACTTTCCGGAATTCCAAAGTCTGATCAATCAGGTTATTTATGTCAGCGCTACCCCGGGAGACTACGAACTGGAACAGACCGAGGGCGAGATCGTCGAACAACTCATTCGCCCGACAGGACTGCTCGACCCCCCGATTGAAGTACGCCCCAGCCTTAATCAGATCGATGACCTGCTGGAAGAAGTGCGGATCAGGGTCGAACGCCAGGAACGGGTTCTGGTCACTACCCTGACCAAACGTATGGCAGAAGAGTTAACCAAATATATGACCAAACTCAGGGTCAAGGTACGCTATATTCATTCAGAAGTAGATACTATGGAGCGCGTGGAGATCATCAGGGACCTTCGTCTGGGAGAATTTGACGTGTTGGTCGGTGTGAACCTCCTAAGGGAAGGTCTCGACTTGCCCGAAGTTTCCCTGGTCGCTATCATTGATGCCGATAAAGAAGGCTTCCTACGGAATGATCGTTCGCTTACCCAAACCGCCGGCAGAGCTGCCCGTAATGCCAACGGACTTGTTATTTTTTATGCGGATACGATCACCGATTCCATGCAGCAAACCATAGACGAGACCAACCGACGTAGAGCCATTCAAATGGAATATAATGAACAACACGGTATAACTCCCCAAACGGTCCTCAAATCCCGCGAGGATATTCTCAATCAAAAATCAATTCTCGACATTAGAGGGAAAACTGCCAAAGCCTATGTGGAGCCAGACTCGGTTGGCACCGCTGCCGACCCTGTACTGGAATATATGGGCCGGGATGATCTGGAAAAACTCATTCAGGAAACTGGACGAAAAATGAAAAAAGCAGCTAAGGAACTGGATTTTATTTCAGCTGCTCAATTCCGGGATGAACTATTCGCCCTTAAAGTAAAACTGAAAACATCTGCTTGAAAGGGCTTCAATGGGTTGTCCAACAACCTTTTCTTCCCTCCCTTGAAAAAAATAAGGTATCAGGGTGCCCAAAATTCATCTGTCGCTTAAGGGGTCACCCTGACACCCACCTGCTTATTCCCCTTGTCCCAGGGAATAAGCTCGTTCCCCATTGAACGAGTATAGGTTCTCGATCTTGATGAAATTCAGACCTGCTTCAGCCAGTCGTTCGAGCAGGCCGGTTATTTCGGTATACTCCACCGGGACCGCAGCTTGCATCCCATTACCGGAAGGCATTAACCTTGACCCCTGTGCCACAAAGCGACACCGCCAGTGGTCGGTACAGAAGGTTTCCGGAAAGCCGTTGGGGTAGACCTTGACGCCACGATTGGTGATCATTTTTAATTGTAGCTTTTCCCCTGCCAATGCTTCCAGCGCTTTTCCCAGCACATCGGGGTTGCGCTCCTTTTCCGTCCAATCGATAAAGACATCCACTCCTTGTAATATTTTGTCAACCGCTGCGGTGGGTTTTACTTCTACCTGAATGGGTTTTGCGGAGTCACCAAAGGTTGCCGGGGTCAACTTCTCCGGCCGTTGCCCCAATCGTTGAATGACCGCTTTTGCAAAACCCTGTGTTCCAACCCGTTGACGGGAGAAGGATTCGTTGTAGAGGTCATTGGTGTGTATGCCATCCTCCAGGGTTTTCAAAAGGGCATTCAAAATACGCTCAGCAGTTTGTGCTTGCCCCAAATGGGTTAGCATCATGCATGCCGCATGCACCAGGCCCGAGGGGTTTGCAATACCCTTGCCCGCAATATCAGGAGCTGAGCCATGAATGGCTTCGAACATGGAAACGTGAGGGCCTATATTTGCAGACCCACCCAAACCAACAGAGCCTGCCACCTGGGCCGTAATATCAGACACGATATCTCCGTATAAATTTAAGGTAACGATCACATCGAACTGATCCGGACGGTCAGCCAGCAAGGCCGAACCGATATCAATAATGTAATGATCTGCTTCGATACTGGGGTACTCCGCAGCGACCTCATCAAACACCTGATGGAATAAACCATCCGTGTGTTTCATGATATTATCTTTGGTCATGCAGGTAACCTTTTTTCGGCCGTAAGCCCTTGCATATTCAAAAGCATACCGAATAACCCGCTCGCAACCCGGGCGACTGACCAGTTTCAGGCACTGAACTACCTCTGGGGTTTGCTGGTGCTCTATACCGGCATATAGGTCTTCTTCGTTTTCCCGAACCACGACCAGGTCCATATTGGGGAAATGGCTTTCCACATATGGGGTATACGCCCTACAGGGTCGCACATTCGCGTATAGGCCCAGGGTCTTTCGAATGGTAACATTCAAACTTTTATACCCACCTCCCTGAGGGGTAGTGATTGGCCCCTTTAAAAACACCATATTACGGCGCAAAACATCCCAAGCTTCCGGGCTGATCCCGGAACTGTGTCCAGCCAGGAACATTTCCTTACCGATCGTGATCTCTTCGTACTCCAGGTCGGCACCTGCCGCATCTAGAATATCCAGAGTTGCGGTCATTATTTCACGACCAATTCCATCACCGGGAGCAACCGTTACACGGGGAGGTTCAGCATTCCCATTGGGAATCGCCTCTACGTAAGAAGAAGTTTTTAATGCCATTTGATTTGGTTTTGTTTGAATTGCCTGCAAATATAAAAGTATTACTATCAAATTGGCAAGTATTCTCTTTATTTGTTCATCAGGAAATGCAAGGCTTTCAGCCTGGGAAAGAAAAAGTTAGGACACTTAGCCTGGAGCGTATTCTTCAAACCTAAGCCGCTATTTTAACAACTCCCAATCATGAGCTTCTAAAAACTACAACTATATTTGTCGAATATTCAGGAAACGTTTGAGTGATGTTAACTTCCAGCAACCTTGCAAAAATTATACTCGGTTTATCAGGTGTTCTTGGCCTGCTCAGTTCTTGTAGTCCTAAGCCAGGTTTTAAAGCGCCCCTATCTCTTCCGGCTGCAGAGGGTGCGGAAGGGATGCGCCTGAATACCGACCCCCAGGGTAAGTTGTACGCCTCCTGGTTGAACCCAACCCCGGGCGGTGGATGGCAATTTCAATTCAGCCAATGGGAACAAAATTCCTGGAGTGCTCCGAAAACCATTGCCGAGGGTGGCCGGGAATGGTATGCAAGTTGGGCCGATGCACCCCGCCTGGCTAGAGGATCGGACGCAAATAAAACCTTTTATGCATCCTGGTTGGTGGGTAGCTCCCGTCGAAACCCCTATGATCACAATATTTTTATCAGTTCTTCACCTGATGGAGAAAGTTGGAACGAACCTTATTCACCCTATCCGGATAAAAGTATTCCCGCCTATTTTGGATTAAATCGTTTTCTGGCCTTGCCAAACGGGCAAATGCTATTACTCTGGATGGACGGACGGGACACCAAGTTTCGGGTTCCGGGTACCGACCGTTTCTACCCTAAGGAAGGGGCTTCCATTTACCTGATGTCTGCCCTTACTCAAGGCAATGAGCCTTTTTCAGAAGGTATTGTTGTAGACAGCCTGATCAGTGAACTATGCCCTTTTGACCTCACCCTTACTGCTAAAGGTCCCTTGCTTGTTTATCGCGATAGGTTACCCGATAAATCCCGTCCGATCTGTTTAAAGCGGTGGAAGGCTTCTGGCTGGCAAAAAGTTGATTTCCCTCATTCAGATCATTGGAAGTTGACTTATTACCTTACTGAAGGCCCCATTTTAGATGCAAGCGACAAGCTGGTTGCCCTGGCCTGGTATAGTGCATCCGATAAAGATCCGAGAATTGAAGTGTGCTTTTCAGAAAATGCGGGGGACAGCTTTTCCCCTCCTTTCCGATTACCTGGAGGTACTCCCCTGGGCAAGGCGGATATTGCAATCAACAAAAAGGGGAATGCCTTGGTTAGCTGGATTACTGATGCTCCGGAGGGCGCACAATTGCAACTTGCTGAGGTATCCCCGGCGGGTAAGGTCATCCGTTCCTCAACGGTAGCCAACTTGGGGCCGGATAAGGTATTACAATATCCTTCCCTGGAGAATTTTAAGGAGGGTACTGCTCTGCTATGGAAAGAAACCGGGGGAGATTATCAGGTCCTCTATTTCGACTAAATGTGTACCCTGGCCTTAATCCTGGACCAGAAGGGGAAAACACCCCCAGATCGAATCCGAGTACTTGCAAATGCTGCGGCCCATCGGGGGCCGGATGATTTTGGCACCTGGAGCCAGGAAAACCTCTACCTGGGACACCATCGCTTGGCCATTTTCGATCCGGGGCCCGCAGGTGCACAACCCTTCCACTGGAACCACCTCCATCTGATTTACAACGGGGCGATCTATAATTTTCCGGAAATTCGTAAGGAATTGCAGAAACGGGGGTACCGTTTCGCCAGCCAATCCGATACAGCGGTTATTCCGGCAGCCTGGGATTGCTGGGGGCCAGCTTGTTTACATCGCTTTAACGGGCAATTTGCATTCGTCCTTTTTGATGAACGCCAACAGGAAATTTACTTGGTTAGAGACCGGTTTGGGATTAAACCCCTTTATTACCGGGCAGATTCATCTTCCGTTGTGGTTGCTTCCGAGTTGCAACAATTCGAAACCCTGACCAACTGGACGGGCAAGCTCAATGAGACCCGATGGTTCGAATGGCTCGCCTGGGGTCGGCATGACCATACGAACGAAACACTTTACGAAGATATTCGTAGCCTGCCTCCCGGTCATTATTTAGGCTATTCCCTTTCCACCCAAAAAATGGAGATCATCTCCTGGTATAACTGGCCCCCACCAAAAATCAAATGGCCAGGCAGTCCCAAAGAGGCCCTGCTCCAATCCCTTACTCATGCCGTTCAGATCAGAAGCCGGGCGGATGTTCCCCTGGGAAGCTGTCTGTCAGGTGGACTTGACAGCTCTACCCTGGTAAGCTTATTAAAGGAGACTCACACGGATCTGTCCGCTTTTTCTGTTTCCTTCCCCGGTAGTGCTATTGACGAGAGCCATTGGGCCGCTCAGGTGGCCACTTTTACCGGAAGTCAACTGCATTTCATTCCCTTATCTACCAGCCAGCTTTTGGAGGAATTATCCGCAATGGTAGGGCAATACGATGAGCCCATTCCCAGTCTCAGCGTCCTTGCTCAAAACCATCTGTATCAGCACGCAGCCAGTTGTGGCTACAAAGTAATGATCGACGGATTAGGAGCAGATGAAATTTTGGGAGGGTACGAACAATTTTTCCCCTTTCTATTACTAGAATCTATACAGGCCAACCCTTTTCTTGCTCTCAAAACCCTATGGAACTGGAGAAACCAGTTCAGCCAAGAGGGACTAGTTCGAACCTTTCGCTTTTATTCAAGATCCGCCCCCCTTCCTTCTGCCTTCCTGCAAACTCCAGCTGAAAACCTTTGGAAACCGCCAAAAAAAGATTCCTTGCGTTCAGTAAGGACCCATATGATCAAAGGACTGGGTTTGCCGGCGCGTTTACACTACGCAGACCGAAGCAGCATGCGACATGCCGTAGAAGCACGGTTTCCATTCCTCGATCACGAATTGGTAGAATTGTGCCTTTCCTTTTCAGCCAGTGCGTTATTGGGCGATGGCCAGGCCAAGGGTATACTCAGGGACGCCATGGCCGGAAGGCTTCCTCAAGCTGTACTCAAAAGACGAGATAAACAGGGGTTCCCCACTCCATGGGAAAATTACATGGATCAGGTGTTGCTTGGGAAGCGATCTTCTTCCCAGGTCCAGAAGCTTTGGCAACGAGCAAGCCCCCACCTTGTACCCTGGTTGACCAAGGAAGGCCTGCATTTTTTTGACCATTTGAAAAAAAGTAAAGCCCGCCGCCATTACGCCTTATTTTGGAGACTGCTGGCAGCGGGCTTATGGTTAGAAAAAAGGTCCGTTAACTATTGATGTACTCAGCATTTCTACTCCTGAACCACCATTGACCTGGTGGCTCTATAGGTTCCGGCCTCCACGGTGTAGAAATACACACCCGTTTCGAGCAGCACTGTACGGTCTATTCTAATCGCATTATAACCAGCTTCAAAAATTTGCTCTTTGGTCCAGATTAAAGCCCCGGTGGCATTGTAAATACTAAGGCGCCCCTTTGCCTGTTCTGGCATTTGGAAACTGATCCAGCTTTCATTAAGGAAGGGATTGGGTACATTTTGATTCAAAGCAAAGGGAACCTTTTCCGCTCCTGATGTTTCACTGTCCCTGAAATTCAGCAGGATCTCCCCTGCTTGAAGGTGCTGGTCAAAAGCGATGGCTTCCGTAATACGGGAAGATAATCGAAGCCAGTCGCTCAGGTGGCCTGGCACTTTAGCCCGTACCACTAATTCCATTTCCGTTTGGGCAGCTTCTCCAGCATCCAAAAGTGGACGGAACCAACTCACTGTTAACATACCCTGAGATAAATAACTCAATCCAACACCTTTCATTCCAATATCTCCTTTGACCTTTACATCGATGAGTTCAACTGCTGCCTGGTCCCAGTTAAGTGTAAATTGAAAGGCAGCCCAATTAGAGAGGTCCGTGCCTGAAATGCGTACTACAGTTTCTTCTCCTGCTTCAATGTATTGATCAATGACGTCCAGAGTTAATTTATCACTTGTTCGCAAGTCTGTCTGGGTGAGGGAAAAGTTTACATCTCCAACTTTTACTGCGGTAAAATCAACGCGCTGATCGCTCCTCACCAGGTTGTTGATACTAACAAACTCCTCCAACTCACTAAGCCAGGAATGCTTATCCCATAATTTTTGCCCAGAAGACAAGAAGCGCCAACTTGGGCTTCCCGGTAAAGCGGTATAATCACCAAGGATCAGTTTTCTCAACTCGATCAGGTCCCGGATCGTCACATCCTGGCTATTATTCACGTCAGCGGCAAGGTATTCGTATCCGTTATTGAATTCGAACAAGCCTTGCAAATGATAATAAATTCGAACAAGGTCAGCGGTATTTACACCTGCACGATGGTAATCATCCAACTCAGGTGTAAGGGTATAATCGTAACCAGAAATCAGCCGATCAAAATAGTAAAGACCTTCTCCATCGGTCTGCCCAATTAAGGGATCGAGACCATTCACATGAATGGACACATCAGGGACGGGAGTGCCTATAGGGGTCGTAATGGCACCAGATACTACGAACTCCTCCAACTCTTCACATATTCCACAAATCCTAAGGGTGCCCGATAAGGTAACGACCTGATAAAAAGTATCCAGACTTATGTTTCCAGAAAGATCTTGCCCTAAGAAGCTTCGAATAATCAGGCATTCGCCCTCTTCATTCCCTTCGATTGCAGGCCTCAGCTCTATTGCGACCGCCTCGCAATTATCATATACCTGTGGCAGTCCAAAATAAGCTTGCAGAGTATCTGGTTCGAATGGGTCAAAATCACCAGGTAGGTCGGTGCAATATACCAGGGTATCTTCCAGCCCAATACAAACAGGAGCGATTTTATCCTCGATCAGCACCTTGGTCCAGCAGAGGTTTTCATTTCCAGAAGAATCTGTGACCAGTAATTGAACTTCTATCTCACCCGGGGCATCAGTACAGAAGAATTCAGCGTAAGGGCCCCATTCCGAATAAACCGGAGCCTTAAGACTATCTCCACTTACCGGGTCGATCCCTTCGAATATTCTACGAACTTCCAGGCTTTCGATCCCGCAATTATCATAACTCCCAAAATCAATATGGCGTACGTAGGCCCTTGCCAGCCCACTGGTACCCAGGGAAATATTGGCACGGTCGGCGCAAATAGCTATGGGTGCCTCCTGATCTGCTACCCTGAAGCGGCAGGATTGAACGCTTACTGCTCCACAAAGATCCGTTACGGTATACCGGAAGTAGTAGTCACCCTTTTCCAAACTGGAAATAGTTCGCTCCTCCTTCGAAAAGAAGGTGTCTATAAGCACAGTAACTTCAAGGGTGTCCACCACTTGACCGGTCGAATCCAACACGAACTCCTGCTCGATCTTCAATACTTCGGTCATCAGATCGAAGCGATCAGATACGGAGCAGAAAACTTTGACGTCGGGAACAGGAAGTGTTATGGTTGCCGTACAGTCAAAGGGATCCGTGCTGAAAAGCATAATATCCTCTTCTATAATTGGACAATAATGATTGCTTAAGGGACAACTGACCTCAGGGCCTTCCGGCAGGTCACGTTTTCTGGGAACCTCCAGGCGGAGTTCCAGCGTACAGGTCTCATCGCCCTTGTCCGAAATAAGCAGGGAGAAGGTATCCACAACTGCTGGATATGGGCCAAAGGTTACCTGGTCGCCGTAATTACCCATGGTATTCAGGCGGTCATTTGCCATCCAGGAAGCTGTTGTATCCTTTCCGTTTACGATTAGAGTAAAGGTGAAGGTATCATCTAAAAGGTCTGGAGTATCCTGGTCATTACCAACCACTTCTGTCAGCGCTACGCTCAGGTCACAAATTTCCCTTCCCTCTGGGATCAAACCGGCATCAATACTACGGTCTGAGGCCCCTCCTTTCAAATCAACATTCTCGGACTTTCCAGTCAGCGGATCGATATCACTGTCCAATTCAGGATCCACCACCGCAAAAGGTTGGGTAAATTCATAGCCTTCCTCAGGCAGACAAACCAGAACACAATAGGTACCATCCGGAAGGTCTGTGAATAAGTAAACTCCTGTACTATCCGTATAGGTTTCCGCGTACAACTCAGGCAGGGAGGTTGTTCCGGGGTCCACCAGGAATAACTTTATTTGAACACTGTCCACTCCTCTTTCATCCGGATCCTGTTCCCCATCTTCATCAGTATCTTCCCAGACGAAATCCCCCAACTCGTTATTTTCCATAAATTCTTCTGGTATATCTCCACAAACTTCGCTGATCTCATCGGCTATTCCATCCATATCCGTATCCAGAAAGGAACGATTAAACAAGCCTTCTCCCGCCTGTGGCTCCCCACCATTGGCGCCGCAGGGAGTATAGCTTTCACTGCCCACTCCATCTGAAAGCTCAAACTGGAATTGAATGGTAAGTATATATTCCTGTTCTTCACCTGGCCCTATAGAGCGATCATTTACCAATACCCATGATCCGGACTCCACATCCAGCTCACCACTAACAGTAGGGTCAAACTGGCTCGCAAAGGAAGCAGCTGTTATTAGCAGATCATCATCAAAGGCTGGTTCATCCGTCAAGTTGTAGAATCCAACTACAGGGCTGCTATTTATCACCCGAATGCTATAGGTAGCTGTATAAATTTCCTCCTCTTTAGAAATCCCGGTAAAGGTTTTTTCATGTGTAATTTCCGGAAAAACCAAACAGCCTTCATCTACGATGATCGTAGCCTGGTCGGTATCGGTACAGCCACCTGCATCTGCTTCAAATGCTACTTCGACAGTATAGGTCCCCATTCCCAGAGCGCCTGGGTCAAAAACAGTGGACTCTACTCCATTAATGGTAAAGGTCAATTGGCCAGGTTCAATGGTTTGCGCTTCCAGGAGAAAAGCATCATCCGCAATACAAACGGATTCCGGCAAATCAAGGCTAACCTCGGTTTCACAACCACATTCCGGAGCGGATACCAATAAAGTATTTGAACAGCCAGTCCCTGAATCCGTAATATTGATCCGGATTCCCAGTCCACCAGATAGATTACTTATTTCAAACAACCCATTCCCCAGATCGGATATAGTGCCACGGCCAGCAGGGACCAGACGAATGTCTTCAAGGGGCACACCTGAGGTAAATTGCACACGGTATCCATCTCCATCAGAGTCGCATATTTTGTCTCCTTCGATTAAGGTTGGGGGATTCTCTACAAATACCGTTATCCGATCTGTGGCCGTACATCGGTTAGCATCGGTTAATTCCACCTCGTAGGTCCTGTTGAAAGTTGGAGCGACTACGATGCTTTCACCGGATGTTATTCCGTCCCAAAGGAAAGTTCCTTCTCCCGAAGCTGTAAGGGTAACGGTCTCGCCCGGGCAAATCGTCAGGTCGAACCCAGCGTTAACTTCAGGTTCCGGAAGCACGGTAATGGTAACGGAAGCAGTGGATACACAACCATTCATCCCACTTAGAGCGACCTGATAAGTAGTGGTTCTTTCCGGACTGACCTGGATGGTATTTTCCGTTGAGCCGGTATCCCAATTGATATCCCCATCCCCATTAGCTTCCAGGGTAACCATTTCTCCTGTACAGATGGAAATATCGCCGGAAACAGTCAATTCAGGTAATGGATTGACAATCAGACTTATTGGCGTTCGACTTGGACTTACACAATCATTAATCGGATCGCGGGCTTCTGCATAGTAGGTGCCTTCCCCAGGAGGTGTAAAGGAAGTCGAAGCAGAGCTCAGAAGGGTACCTCCGGATGGAGCTGTATACCAATCAATGACGAAACCCTCTTTCACCTCAGCCGTCAAAGCAGGTATGGGCTCATTCGCGCAGATCTCTACATTCCCTTCACTTTTCGGGGCTTCCCCGCAATTATTCAGGAAAACACCTGCATCCAGATCCAGATAAGGCGCTTCGGTAATGGTAATACAGGCGGTACGCCCATTTGGATTCGCATCTGAATCGGTTGCTTCCGTTCCGGTATTGCTGTTTTGCCGGGTAAACTCCCATTCTTCCGGTATATTGATCGAGTTGGCCGTGGAAAGATCAAAAACCACATAGTACTCATCACCTACCTGCAGATTTTCGAATAAGTAAGCTCCTTCCTCATCGGTAGTGGTAAAAGTAACCAGACTCCCCGTGCAGGTGTACAGAGAAACCTTCACCCCTTCAACTCCAGGCTCATTGTTATCCTGTACGCCATCTTCGTCCGAGTCCTCCCATACGTAATCGCCCAATTCTCCCAGGTTTGGATCTGGTGAACAATCCGGATCACCAGGAGGATAACTAACTGTTACCGTTTCATCAGGATTGAGAGAGAAAACCAGGTCAAGGTCTTGGCGCCGTCCATCCGTTGGGTCAGGTACCCATTGACCATTGATGAAATTCCAACCCGGCCAGTTGATCCCCCGCCCTTGGCCGTCAACTTCTGCTCCAGGCCACAACAGCACCCCACTAAAGGTTTGTGATCCACTGTTGTAAATGCCATCGATTTCGGTTTCGTATACTGCATTCGTGTTGGGGTCTGTCCACTCTATAGTCAGGTCATTAGTAGGAATAAACCCAATTACGCTTACCGTATATTCGACATAAGGAGCATCCATCTCACAATACGAGAAGGCCTCCACAACAATTTCCGGGCAAACAGGAGAAGCTACGGTTAATGTATTTTCACATCCGGTACCTTCAAACGCAGCCTGAATTTGTATGCCCTGGCCTTTGTCGATATCCGCTACTTCAAAAAGCCCTCCACCAAGGCTGATTATAGTCCCTCTATTCGAAGGGAATACAGCTAATTCGGAAATATCCGCATCAGAAGTAAATTGCAAGGTCCAGTTTTGAGCATCCTCTGAACAGTTCCTATCCACCTCCGTGATCTGAAGCAAGGGGTTAATGGTCAAGGTAACTGGCCTACGGACATTGCTTATGCAGCCGTTAACCGGATCCCTTGAAACTGCATAGTAGGTGCCTTCTTCGGTGGGTAAAAATTCATCGCTCCCTTCCAGAAGGGGAGTTCCACCACTTGAATTTGCATACCAATCAATAACATAACCCCCTCCCACACTGGCCGTCAAAGGCTGGATCGTTTCTCCTTCACAGATCTCCTGATCACCGCCACTGGTTGGAGGAGATACGGTAGGGCAATTGCAGTTTGGCGCAGTAACAGAAATGGAAGCAGTACATCCGGTCTGAGGATCGGTAACAACAACAAAAGCATCTTCTCCGGCCAGCAGGGTACAGGTAAGGGTACCGTTCGGGTTTTCCTCTATATCTGCCCCTTCACAACTTACTAGATTCCCGGGTTCGGTGCTAATTACAAAACTGTAGGTTAATAGGTCCTCGAAGCATTCAATATCACTGATTTCGATAGTCGGAGTTTCGTTAACTGTTACTGTGACCTCAGTGGTATTAGTACAGCCATCTCCATTGGTGTAGGTATAGGTAATGACCCAATCATCAACACCAGCATCAGTTGGCGTGAATTTTCCATTGCTTACCCCTTCTCCAGTGAAGAATCCACCTGTAGAAAGACCAACAAGATCATAACTCGTTTCATCATCTTCGCAGAATGGGCCGATCGGCTCCAAGCTTACTTCCGATAAACCATTAATTTTGATGGTTGTTTGGTCGCTATCGGTACAGCCATCTACCGTCACTTCGTAGGTAATGGTGTAATCGCCAGGGGACAGACCCGTAGGGTCGAACTGGTTGCCCGTTACGCCTGCACCGCTGAAGGTGCCCCCCGAGGGACTACCCGACAAACTGATCGGACTGCCATCCTCGCATAACGGATCGTAGCTGCCGGCATTGGCAGTGGGCGTGTTCTTGATGGTGATCGTCGTTTGGTCGCTACCGGTACAGCCATCTACCGTCACTTCGTAGGTAATGGTGTAATCGCCAGGGGACAGACCCGTAGGGTCGAACTGGTTGCCCGTTACGCCTGCACCGCTGAAGGTGCCCCCCGAGGGACTACCCGACAAACTGATCGGACTGCCATCCTCGCATAACGGATCGTAGCTGCCGGCATTGGCAGTGGGCGTGTTCTTGATGGTGATCGTTGTTTGGTCGCTATCGGTACAGCCATCTACCGTCACTTCGTAGGTAATGGTGTAATCGCCAGGGGACAGACCCGTAGGGTCGAACTGGTTGCCCGTTACGCCTGCACCGCTGAAGGTGCCCCCCGAGGGACTACCCGACAAACTGATCGGACTGCCATCCTCGCATAACGGATCGTAGCTGCCGGCATTGGCAGTGGGCGTGTTCTTGATGGTGATCGT
>CAYZMS010000005.1:0-115570 GCA_964479625.1 uncultured Saprospiraceae bacterium | reverse complement strand
AACTGATCGGACTGCCATCCTCGCATACCGGATCGTAGCTGCCGGCATTGGCAGTAGGGCCATCTTTTACCGTTACGGTAATTTCATCCTCGGCGGAACAACTTCCATCCATTACCACTACCTTATAGGTAGTTGTTGAAGTAATGGTTACATTATTTAGTGGGTTGCCCTGCCCGATTTTTTGATTCCCGATAAACCATTCGACTTGTTCATTTCCGCTTCCGTTAGCTACTGTTGCACGCAGGCTTATCTTTTCTTCCTCACAAACAGGATCTACTTCCCTTCCCGTCACGGAAACATTGCAAAGCTCCGTATACTTAAAACACACTCCGGCCGGCACCACCGAATTAGGGGAGGAGGCGCTTTGCCCGGAACCGCCCTGACTTACGGACGCCTCATAATGAGCCAGTTTAATTTGGTCGGTACCGTTGGGTAGTGTAACCTTCCCAAGGTTTTCTTTTTCTTTTGCAAAGGCCGAGTTGTCTTCCAGGTCTGTTGTCCAATCAGAGGTGCCTGCGATGGTGCCATTTTTAAAGAAAACCACCCTCCAGCGCTCCTGCGGTTGATTGGCGTTTACCCGCTCCGGGTAAGCATCAAATGAAATGATCTCGGCAATTTCCACCTCTACTTCACCGGATTTGATCTCATCAGGGATAAGGGAAGAAGGAAGAGTGATCGTCAGCATCCCGGCATCAATTAAGCGGGTACTTATACCCCTTACGTCTTTAGGGTCATCGAAAGAATTGTTGATCCACAAAAAACTGTTTGCTGCCGGACAGTTGGGTGTCAGATCACAATCGTATACCTCAACCTCAATGGATGCGGAGGCTACACAACCCATACCATCTTCATAGGTATAGGTAATAGTATATTTACCGTCATTCAACCCGGCTGGGTTGAAGGTAGTGCCACTTACACCTTCTCCATCGAAGGTTCCCCCATCTGGTGTTCCCACGAGAGAAAGGGCATCTTCGGAAGTATTACATACGGGGTCTACCGCTTCGATACTAACATTCGGTGGGGAATGGACACCTACTACAAGCTCGTCTTCAACTACGCATCCATCCTCAGAAACCTTTACTCTGTAGGTGGTATTCGATTGAATAAGGATATTTTCCAGCGGATTACCCTGGCCGATCTTCTGGCTCCCCACGAACCATTCGATCTTTTCCCCTCCACTTGCACCCCCAACCGTAGCGACTAGATCAATCCTTTGTCCTTCACAAACCGGTTCCACTTCGTTTGCAGAAACAGTAATAGTACAGCACCCCTCAATGCTTAGCTGATAGTCTTCTACTTCTCCATCATTCCCGGGATTATCTTTACATTCATTTCCGGTAGGGCCGTGATTTCTATCACTGCTAATGATGAAGCGGGCGAAAGTGAGATCACAATCAGCATGCTGAGGCACCTGAAAGGCAAAGGTTTTTGACCCACTGGGAGTACCGCAACAGCTTCCTACTTCGTGATCATTAATTATTTTTTCGCTTTCATCAAAGCGGTTATTCCCATTGAAATCGACCCAGCCGGAGATATAACTATCCCGATCGTTGGTAGTCCATTCGATTTCAACAGATGCTGTTTCCCCCGCCTGTAGGGTTGTTCCACCTATGAAATAAACACCATCCTCATCGCTCCCATCCCCTTTGGCATCAGAGCTATGTTGACTGCCACTTTCTCCATCTATGCCCCCCCCCAGTTTGGTTTTGGTTCCGGAAGAAGCTATGGTAAAGCAAATATCTCCATAGGCGGAAGGCGCATCGCCATAATCCGCTTCCGGTTCATCAGCTTCAAAGGAAAGGCAGATACTGGAGGGGACTACAGAATTGGGGCCGCCGGTATTAGAACCATAAGGCGCCGACTCCCCCCGGTGAGCTATGTATATTTCGTCTGCACCATTCGGAAGTTCATAGGTTCCAAGACTACCTTTCCATTCGGCGGAAGACACCTGATCCTCCAGATCATCAGTCCAATCGGAGGTTTTGATGACCTCACCATCTTTAACGAAAACAACCCGCCATTCTTCCCTGCTTTGGGTAGAGGTGTTTTCCCTGTCGCCATACCCATCCCAGGAAACGGCTTCTTCGATCGTAACTGCAACCGGGCCGTCAAAAGCATCCGGAAGATCATCCGAGTCAAATAATTTATACTTTCCCCCTCCAAGAAAGCGGACTTTCGAGACTTTAACATCATTGGGATTCGATATATCTACCGTTTGTTCCCACAGCAGTTCCCCCCCCTTACAACTAGGAGAAGATGGGCCTTGAATGTCGGTAGTAAAAGCAGACCATTTGAAACTTTCCTTCGAAGGGAATGCTTCATTGAAAATACGTTCAAATCCGTCCTCTTCTGCAGTTGCTTGGCCCAATGAAGGATAGGAGGTTTGCTCTGATCCTGATCCAATAATACCAATCAACAGGCCAATTATCAGGGAGTTAATTGAAAGTAAGGGAATAAAGTTTGGGTAAATGTACTTTCGCATCATTTAGAGTTTACTTGATTTGCCAGCTTGCATAAGCTTTGAAGCAGGCAATAAATGAGCAGGCACAGGAAATGTACTTTCCTGTGCGCTCCATGGTTTAGCAACATGCATTCTAGCGAGATACTCCAGGAGGTTACCGGAGTACGGGCATTTTAAATAAGTAGTTTTTGCCGTTTATTCAATAAGGGATATAGTAAATTGGTGAAAGTCTGATTAATTGCCCACCAATAATGTCGAAAAATATTACCCTTTAACAGATCAGCAAAGCGATCTATTAAAAAGAACCCAACCAGAACGAGACAAACCGACCAATCCTGGGTAGATGTTAAAATTTTACAGCAAATTCTAGGAAACTCATCGGGGATGGTTAAGAAATGAACTAATCCGAATTAATACAGCTGCATTACATAGCCCCGGAGGTTAAGCAATGCAGTGCAAAAAATTAAAAAAACAACAAATAACACAATTGATTCTATCCCTTAACCTTTAGGCAGTCGAATGATTAGGATGCCGAAAAGCAAACTGATCCACAAAAGTTTCTCAACGAGAGGAGTGAAATTGGAGGTTGAGAGACTTACTTAAATTAATGGTTTATGCTTAAGTTTATAGCCGCTCAACAATACAGCTTTTTCTTTTTCACTAGACTAGCAAACATAAAAAAAGAAAATGAAAATAAAAACACTCTTCTTCTTTTTCCTAATTGCGAACCAGATCGCCCAGGCTCAGGTACCCCGTGATCAGGTTGTAAAATGGGTGCAAACCATTACAGCCGAAGATCTTAAAGAACACGTAACTATACTTGCCTCTGATGATTACGAGGGGCGTGAAACGGGTACGCCTGGCCAACGGAAAGCCGCCGATTATATAGCTGGTCAATTTAACAAACTGGAAATCCCCAAAATCGTAGGAGATAGTACCTACTTCCAGCCCATTCTCTTTGCAGCCCACAATTGGAAGGAGATTAATTTGAGCATAAATGGAACCCGTCTGGAACACCTAAAAGATTACTACGCCTTTCCAAATTCGAACATTCAGGTGGATAGTCTGGATTTTGACAAAGCGCTTTTTGTAGGTTACGGGATTGAGTCCGCTAATTACTCTGATTACGGAGGGAAATCGGCAGAAGGCAGATTGTTGATCATGTACACCGGCCTCCCTACGGATGCAGAGGGGACTCCATCCCTTGAGATAGACCCGAAGTTTAGTGATCCACACGTTAAGATCAGGGTCGCCGCAGCAAAAGGAGCTGCTGCTGTACTTTTCATTGATACTGACTTTAAAAACCAACTGGCGGAAGCCCGGAAATCCATCCTTAACACCCGGCTACAACTGCTGGGTCCTGCTGAATTTGAAATGCAAAACCGTTTACCCAACTACTATATTTCGACAGAGGTAGCCCGGCAACTGGTGGGTAAAAAGGTCGATAAGCTCATCAAAAAACGAGACCGGATAAGCCAGAAGGGAAAGCCGGGTACCTTTTCCTTACCCGTGGAGGTAGGGATCAGCCAGGAAAAATCCTTCAGAAGCCTCGAAGGTTCAAATGTGCTGGGCTATATCGAAGGGACCGAGCCTGAGTTGAAAGAAGAGCTGGTCATCATTACTGCGCATTACGACCATCTCGGAAAGCGGGGAAATGACGTCTATAATGGCGCAGATGACAACGGTTCCGGTACTTCCACCGTATTGGAAATTGCAGAAGCTTTTGTTACCGCCAAAAAAACCGGCTCGGGCCCCCGTCGATCCGTGCTCTGCATGCTGGTCTCCGGTGAGGAAAAGGGTCTACTTGGTTCACAATACTATTCTGAAAACCCCGTATTCCCCTTGGAAAATACTATCGTGAACGTCAATGTAGATATGGTTGGAAGAGTGGACGAAAAGCATGCTGAGGATCCCAATTATATTTACGTCATCGGTGCGGACCGATTGAGTTCCGAACTACACGAGATCAACGAGCAAGCCAATGCCACCTATACCCAACTGGAATTAGATTACACCTATAATGACGAAGGGGACCCTAATCGATATTATTATCGGTCTGACCATTACAACTTCGCAAAAAAGGGCATCCCTGCCATTTTTTATTTTAACGGCACCCACGAAGATTACCACCGCACCACCGACACTGTTGAAAAAATCAATTTCGAAAAAATGGAAACCATTGGGCGATTAGTATTTTATACCTCCTGGGAATTAGCAAACCGAGATAAACGGATTGTGGTGGATAAACAGTAGAGACATTCTTGGGCTGCCAAAATGACACCAGGTCTTAAAAAACACTGCCAAATTGTACCAAAACCCGTCTTGGTCTTGATTTTGCTATTCTTTAACGAAAGGGTTTTCAAAAAGAAAGCCCCTATCTTATATTTAGAACAATAGCAAGTAATCCAACGATATGACCTACGATAATTTTACCGTAAAAGCCCAGGAGGCCATCCTTAAAGGCCAACAAATTGCGGGCAGATACGACCAACAACAGGTGGATACCCCCCACCTTATTTCCGGGATTTTGGAAACAGACGAGAACGTTACCAAGTTCCTGCTCCAAAAAGCGGATGTAAACATTCCTGCCCTTAAGCGGGTGCTCCAGGAAACGATCTCTACTTACCCGAAAGTAGAAGGCACGGATAAGCAATATCTTTCTTCCGATGCCAACAAAGCCCTTAGCCGTGCCAGAAAATTATTAAAAGACTACGGGGATGAATATATCTCCCTCGAGATCATGCTACTGGCTATCCTCCTGGGCGACGACAAAGGTGGCCGAATACTGAAAGAACAAGGAGCCAGCGAAGATGCCTTACGAACTGCCATTGATGAATTGCGCAAAGGGCGTACAGTGACCGACCAAAGTGCAGAAGATAGCTATAACGCCCTCAATAAATATGCCATTGACCTCAATGCGCGAGCGGAATCAGGAAAGCTCGATCCTATCATTGGCCGCGATGAAGAAATCCGAAGGGTGTTGCATATCCTTTCCCGCAGGAAGAAAAATAACCCTATACTGATCGGTGAAGCAGGAGTTGGTAAAACAGCCATAGTTGAAGGTATAGCCTGGCGGATCGTAAAAGGAGATGTCCCCGAGAACCTCAAGAACAAGCGCATTTTCACACTGGACATTGCCGCCCTCATTGCTGGTGCCAAATACAAGGGCGAATTCGAGGAACGCCTCAAAGGTGTCATCAAGGAGGTCTCTGAGTCCAACGGAAATATCATCCTTTTCATCGATGAGATTCACACCCTGATTGGGGCCGGAGGTGGACAGGGAGCCATGGATGCAGCCAACATCCTGAAACCTGCCCTTGCCCGGGGAGAACTGCGCACCATCGGCGCTACTACCCTGGATGAGTACCAAAAGTATTTTGAAAAGGATAAGGCCCTGGTACGGCGTTTTCAGACCGTGGTCATTGAAGAGCCCAGCGTGGAGGATACCATTTCCATTCTTCGGGGCCTGCAGGAACGATATGAGGTCTACCACAAGATCGAAATACTGGATGAAGCACTTGTCGCAGCAGCCGAACTTTCGAATCGCTATATCACCGACCGACAACTCCCAGATAAAGCCATTGACCTGATCGATGAGGCAGCCGCACGGCTGCGCCTTGAACTGGACAGCGTACCGGAGGAGGTAGATGAATGGGATCGAAAGGTGCGGCAACTGGAAATTGAACGCGAAGCCATCAAACGCGAGAAAGACAAGAAAAAGCTCAAAGTCATCAATGAGCAAATAGCCAACGCACAGGAAAAAAGAGATTCCCTTCGAGCCGCCTGGCAGTCTGAAAAGGAGATCGTTGATACCGCTCAGGCTATAAAAAAACATATCGAAGAACTCGAAATGGAAGCCGAGCGTGCAGAGCGCAATAGTGATTTCGAAACGGTAGCTAAAATACGTTATAGTTCGCTGCAGGAACAACAGGCAATGCTGAAAGCTGCAGAAGAAAAACTGGATAAGCTACCCGATGAAAGCCGCTTTACCAATGAAGAAGTCACAGCTAATGACATAGCAGAGGTGATCTCCCGCTGGACTGGGATTCCCGTAGATAAGATGACCCAAAGCGAAAAAGACAAGCTGCTAAAGCTGGAAGACGAGATCGGAAAACGCCTCATCGGACAGGAAGAAGCGGTACGGGCCGTTTCCGACTCCATTCGCCGAAGCCGGGCCGGATTGCAGGATGAGAACCGCCCTATTGGTTCCTTTATCTTCCTGGGCCCTACCGGAGTGGGTAAAACCGAATTGGCTAAAACCCTTGCTGAAGTCCTCTTCGATGATGAAAAGGCCATCACCCGAATTGATATGAGCGAATATCAGGAACGCCATTCGGTAAGCCGACTGGTGGGTGCACCTCCCGGATATGTCGGCTACGATGAAGGTGGACAACTGACCGAGGCAGTTCGCAGACGTCCCTACTCCATCATCCTGTTGGATGAGATCGAAAAAGCGCATCCGGATACCTTTAATATCCTCTTGCAAGTATTGGACGATGGTCGGCTAACCGACAATAAAGGCAGGGTCGCCAATTTCAAGAATACCATCATCATTATGACCTCCAATACCGGAGCAGATATAATTCTGGAGAACTTCGAAGACCTGAAATCGGTGGGAGACAAGCATCGTACAGAAATTCTCGAAACCACTAAACAGGAGGTATTCGACCTGCTGAAAGAAGACATGCGGCCCGAGTTCCTGAACCGGATCGATGAGCAGATCATGTTTCTCCCGCTAACCCGGGAAGAGATCCACCAGATCATGGAATTGTTGCTGAAAAAGACCAAGAAAATGCTTGCCAAGCAAGGGATAATGCTCAAACTCAGTGAAGAAGCCAAAAACCTTCTGGCAGATCTGGGCTACGACCCGCAGTTTGGTGCTCGCCCCATGAAGCGGGTACTACAAAAAGAACTGGTCAATGAGCTTTCCAAGCTGGTCCTTTCCGGAGAATTCGGTGCAGGAGATACCATTTATGTGCATACTGATCCCAAAGGATTGGTATTCAGTAAGCAGCCTTTTGAAACTGCTGTGTAATTTATCTGCAGAGAAAGGTATTTGATGGAGAAGAGGGCGTTCCAAAAAGCTTCATGCGTTTTTTGAGACAATCTCTGCTCCATAATTTTACCAGCCCGGAATAAAGTTCAACCCAAAAACAGGTTCAGCATTTCCGACCAGGGGAAGGGCATAATAGGGTTCGAGTATTATGGCCCCGAAGACATTGACCCTAAGGGAAATACCGGTCGAATAGATCGGTTCTATTTGTGGGAGACCAGTCTCTGTATCTCCGCTAAACTGAGCGAACTCATCCCAGGAAACACCCGCATCAAAAAAGAGGTTAAGATCTGAGAACAGGAAATTGGATTTGATCATGGCCAATTGCTCTGGCCCCGTGAAAGGTAGCCTAATTTCAGCATTGGCCACCATAATTTTTGACCCCAGCAGGTTCTCATCCTGTATGGTGCCATCCAGGATCAACTGGTCCCGCACATCGGGAGTATACCCTCGCAAATACCAGGGGTTCCCCAAATAATAAGGGAAAAAGGCATCCGCATCTGTACCGTAACGCCCCCAATGGGCCAGTCGCACCGCCAGACCGATCGGTCGCAGGAAGCGATACATTCGAAAATCTGCCGTAGCTTGTGCATACTCAAGTTCGCCAATGTACTGCTTGATCCCAATGCGATACCGATGGCCATCTAAAGGGGAAGTCAAACCGGAATAGGAGTTATCACTGACCAGGGCCGTACCCAGCCCAAAAAGAGCAAAACCGGAAGGGGCATCCAGGGGTTCCCGATCCTGATAGATCAGTTGCCCAAAAGAATTGTAATAGTTATCGTACTGAGTAATACTTTGCGAATAATAGGCGGCATCGATCTCGCCTTCTATCCGCAAGGTATTCGAAAAAGGATACTGCGAAAATACGGTCAGTTTTTCTTCAAAGATCCGATCTATTTGAAATAACCAATGCTCATATTGTCCGAAGCTGCCACCATCTTCAATGGGTAGCGTATCTAAGCCCAGGAATGCAGACCCCCCGCTTCGGAAGGGAATATGAGAAACCCCTACGCCCCAGTTGAAGCGCTGTTGGCGATTGATGTAAGCGACTTGTCCTCCGAAATCCTGGATCTCACCGTTCAGGGCAAGGCTTACAAAGAACTGATTATTACCCAAAATATCGCTAAACAACATGTCTACCGAACCGGCAAGACCGGCAGTGGTCCCAAAAGTATTACTGGTTCCCACACCTACCCCGGCGCCTCCACCGATGTAATCGAGTTTAAATTTCGATTTAAACTCCTTGCTGACCAGGTATCTGTCCTGGAGTAAAGGCTCGTTATCAAAACCGTAGAGTTGCTGCTCCACCTTACTGAGGATGTCCTTGTTTTGCCGTGGCAAAAAAGCTGCTTCATAGGTAACATCATGGGGGTCAACTTCTTTGCGTAACAAGTCCTTACTGCGCGCCCGATAGATAGAGTACCCGCGCTTGTTGTACAAGGAGTAAAGCACCCGGTCCCTTCTGCGTTCAACACTGATGGCAGGGGAATATTGGGAAATACCACTGATCCCGGTTGGAATATCCGTAAGTTGTAGCACTTTGCCGGTCTCCGTATCATAGCTGTACATATTCCGATAGCCGTCGCGGTTGGACAGGAAGATAATATGCCCTGCGGTGTCCACCTGGGGGTTCAGGTTATCCGCCCCGGGAAATACATCCAGATGCTCGATAAAACGGGTACTGAGATCCATAGTGGCCAGGTTCATCGTCAACACGCCATAAGTCCGGCCATTCATAAATGCCTTCTGGTCAGTTGAAAAAACGATCCGCTGCCCATCCGGCATCCAGGAAGGATGCATCTCACTAAAGGGGTCGTTGGTCAACTGTTCCAGTTTATCTTCCTTTATGTCGTAGAGGAACAGGTCAACATGCCCGTTCTTCAAGCCAGTCATGAGCAACTTATCGCCTGAGGGCGACCAGGATAAGTTGGAAAAGGCCTCCAGGCCTTTGATATGCCGTTCCAAAGTGGTTTTACCGGTGGGAACCTCCTTAATGATCAGGATGTTCTTTCCTTTCGAAAAACCGACCAGGGCGATTTCGCGGCTGTTGGGCGACCAGGTTCCCGCAGACTCAATAAAATTAAAGGCATCGATATTCCCGGAACGGGTGGTACTGGCAATCGTTTTGACGATCTCACCGGTATTGACGTCCGCCAGGAAAACATCTGTGGAGAATAGGTTTTTCTCGGAGATGAAAATGACATATTTCCCATTGGGGCTGATGGCTGGAGAAATATTCATCCGGCCGCCGTCCTGTTCATCCAGTATAGGGCGACCGACGATACCCGCTTTTTTACCCTCCACAAGCGGCTCGAATTGCTCTTTCAAGGCCTGTTGCCAACGCTCGGAAAGGTCTTTGCTGGTGATGCCCAGCACCCGCCGGCAAGCCGGGTCAAAACCATACATGGCAATAGCTTTAAAAAAAGGCTGAATGTACTCATCCCCGATCATGCCCGTCAGGAAGGCCCAGAAGGCATGTCCATACCGATAGGGAAAATACTGCGGATTATTCATTTGCTGCAGGGTAGGAATGTCATCATTGTATACTGCATCCCTCATCCACATGGCCGTATGCGGGCTTACGCTACCAATTGACATGTACTCAGCCATTCCTTCCACTACCCAAAGGGGTAGGTTGCTAAGACTTTGTAAGCTGGTAGAATCCCCTTGTAAAATGGTATTGAACTGAAAAGCATGCACCATTTCATGGCCTAAAACCTGTATGGTCTGTTGGTTGGACATTGCAATGGGCATGACCACCCGGTTTTTGAACGCCTCGGTAACCCCACCGGTCCCTACACCTACATTGCCACTTATGGTGTTCGTTTGCTGAAAATCCGCATGGTTGTTGTAAAAGATCAAAGGATTACGCTGATAGATGGTATCTTTCAGCACAGCCTGATGGTATTTGTACCAAACCTCGGCATAGCTTGTAATGGCCCTGACCATTTGTTCGTTTTCGAGGTAGTGGTAAAACTCAAAATTGGGCGTTTCCACCACTTTAAAGTCCAGGTTATCGTAAATGGTCTTATTTCGACCGAAATACTGGGCCGACAGTGACTGAGCGAAAAGGATCGAGATCATCACCGCAGCACCCCATTTTGCCGTTTTATTCATTGCCTTTGTTGAATTTTATCCGGTACCGAATTTCTATTATCTTATCTGCCGGGAAGTAAAGCCCCGAACGATCAATTCAATTATAAAGTGCACGGGCTTAGGACCAAGGATGGTTAAGGTACTCTTAACTTTTTTCACGATCTCTTATTGCGTATATAAAAATTTAGACCGTCAATGGCTCGAAAAAGTTTAGTGATCCTGCTGGTATTGTTTTACTTACCACCTTGTTCTCTCCTATTCGCCCAGGATTGGGTGACCCCTTTCGAAAAAAAGGAAAATTATTCTGCCAGCTATGAAGAAGTCATTGATTACTACCAGCGACTGGCGGAAGCCTATCCCGGACGCTTACAATTAATGGAGAACGGACCGACCGATATCGGCCTGCCCTTACATACCCTCATTCTATCCGTAGATGGGATATTCGATCCGGATATCCTTAAGCGGCAGGAAAAGCTAATTGTCTTTGTCAACAACGCCATACACCCGGGAGAGCCCTGTGGGGTAGATGCCAGCATGATGCTCGTTCGAGATCTACTTCAGCAGCCGGATCGGCGGGGCTTGCTCGACCGGATCGTACTGGTCATCGTTCCCATGTACAACCTGGGAGGCGCTCTAAATCGCAGCGGGTTCAGCAGGGCCAACCAGGAGGGGCCGGAGGCTTATGGGTTCCGGGGCAACGCCCGAAACCTAGACCTCAACCGTGATTTTATCAAGTGCGATTCGAAAAATGCCCAAACTTTCAACCAGGTCTATAACTATTGGGATCCGGATATTTTTATTGATAACCATACTTCAAACGGGGCCGACTACCAGTACTCCATCACCCTTATCGCCACTCAGCATAATAAATTGGATCCGGGCCTGGCGGCCTTTATGCAAAATGAGTTGCTTCCCCCTTTATACGAGGCCATGGCCGAAGATGAATGGGAAATGACACCTTATGTGTATGCCCGAGGCACCCCTGAGAATGGCATCGCCGGCTTCCTTGATCTACCTCGCTATTCCTCCGGTTATGCCGCCTTACATCACGCTATCAGTTTTATGCCGGAAACGCATATGTTAAAGCCTTTTCGAAACCGCGTCTGGTCCGTTTACCACTTTATGGATAACCTGCTCGACCTGGCCTATGACAACCGGCAACGCATTCGAAGCTTACGGGCTCAGGCCTACCGCGCTGTCACCGCACAGGATAGTTTTGATTTACAGTGGACCCTCGACCAAAGCCAGGTTGACTCCATTACTTTCAAGGGGTACCGCGCCGCATATAAGCCCAGCCGTATTCATGGGGAAGATCGTTTGTACTATGATCACCAACAAGCCTGGACGGCTACCATCCCCTACTACAATTATTATCAATCTACCTTAAGGGTAAGGGCCCCCAAAGCCTACCTGCTACCCCAGGCATACTCAGCCGTAATCGATCGACTCCGATGGAATGGCGTGCAATTACAAACCTTGGAAAAAGACACTACCCTGGAAGTGGAAGCCTATTACATCACCGCTCATGATAGTCCGGAAAGCCCCTACGAAGGGCATTTCCTCCACCGTAATGTGCAGGTCGAAACCCGAACACAGGAATGGTCTTACCGGGCCGGTGACTACCTCGTATCGCTCGACCAGCCAGCCAAACGCTACATTATCGAAACCTTGGAACCTCAGGGCCCGGACTCTTTCTTCGCCTGGAATTTCTTTGACGGCATCCTGCAGCAAAAGGAGTACTTCAGTAGCTACGTGTTCGAAGATACCGCCTGGGAATACCTTCAAAACAACCCAGACCTGCAAAAGGCATTCCAAAGCCGCAAAGCGGAAGACCCAGAATTCGCCGATTCCCCCCGTGCCCAACTGGAATTCATCTACAAGAACAGCCCCTACTTTGAGCCTACGGTCAACCGATACCCTGTTACCAGACTGGTGGGCGAACATTAGTGGACCCGGATTGGACCTTGAAGTTTGAGCCTAGGACTGGCTGTTAGTCGGACAACCGATCGGGGTAAACAGCCTGACGCTATCTTAACTTCATGAAAATACGTTCACCACAAGGCTATTCAAAAAGCCTATCGTGTAATAATGGTAGTTAAAAATAAAAGCATAATCCAAGATAATCTACCCGGGCTGGACAAAGCCCCTGACCAAATAGTACCTCCAGGGCAACTTAAGGGGGTTAGATCGAACTGCCCATTTCCCTTCCTTCATCCTTCAGGGCCAGCTTATTGATCTTACCAGTTGAACTAAGGGGCAACTCGGCCAGGAAAGTGATTTGCTTAGGGACTTTAAACTTAGCCAGGTGTTGTTTACAGAAGTCAATCAGGTCAGCTTCTGTAAGATCACCATTGGGAACGACAAAGGCACGGCCTACTTCGCCCCATTTAGGGTGGGGAATTCCGATCACAGCTGCCGCCTGCACCTTTTGGTGACTGACCAACACCCGCTCCACTTCTGCGGGATAGACGTTTTCCCCGCCGGAAATGAACATATTTTTTATGCGATCTACAACGTAAAGATAGCCCTCTACGTCGCGACGTAGCATATCACCGGTGTGGAACCAACCATCGTGCAGTGCTTTACGGGTGGCTTCTGGATTCCGCCAATAGCCTGGAGTGACCATAGGGCCTTTTAGCAGCAATTCCCCTGCTTCATTCACCTCCACTTCCCTGCCGTTCTCTTCCACGATCCGGGTTTGAACGTAAAAGTTAGGGCGGCCAATGCTGCCTTTTTTTCGAATGGCATCCGAATGGTGTAGAGAGGTAAGATTAGGGCCCACTTCCGTCATACCATAGCCTTGCCGAATAAAGACCTTCTTCGAATGCCAGCGTTCGATAAGGGGGACCGGCATGGGCTCTCCACCCACGATAATATAATACAGGCTGGATAGGTCCGCCCCCTCAAACCCTTTGCAATCAGCGATCATTTTTAGCATTGTGGGCACCCCCATAAACAAGGTAGGCGATTCTGTTTTCAGCAACTCTAATACAGCCTCCGGTTCAAATTTTTTCATCAAACAAGTATAGCCGCCATGGTGCAGAAAGGGCGTGAGCAGCACGTTCCATCCACCGGTATGGAAGGGCGGCATGCAATTGATCGTCCTGCTATCTGCATTGATGATAAGGCTCATGGCCGTATTAATGCTGTTCCAGAATAGCATTTTCCGGGTGTACAAGGCCCCTTTGGGAAAACCGGTCGTACCAGAGGTGTATAAAATGAAGATGGGATGCTCCTCCTCGATCTCAACAGCAGGGTAAGGAGCATCTGCTGCTTGTTTTTTCGAAGGGTGGGCCAGGTCGGCAAGGGCACTTAGCGAAAGGCGATGCTGTACCTTTTGGTAAGCCGGGGCCGCATCCAGCAGGTGCTGAAATTTAGATTCTCCTATGACCAGGCCCGGTTCAGCATCATTCAATAAATAATCAATTTCCGGGGCAGCCAGCCGGTAGTTTAATGGACAAAGGATCAAGCCCGTTTTTTGGCAGGCAGAAAACAGTAGAATAAATTCCAGGCAATTTTCAGCCAGAACGGCAATTCGATCTCCCTTTTTCAGAGCCAGGTCTTCGGTCAGGTACCGGGCCAGTCGGTTGCCCAGGGCATTCAACCTTTCATAGGTCAGTGTACGTCCGGTCTCGAATTCCTTCAATGCAACTTTATCCGGACTGTACACCGCCCATTTGCTCATCCAATCATCCATGTCGCAACAAATTACTAAATTCGAAAAGCTGCTCCCGCAAAAGCTAACCCGCCTCCCGAACCGATAAAAAACGCCAGGTCGCCTTCCTTCACCCTACCCCCTTCCCAGGCCTGGTGAAAGGCCATTGGTATACAAGCTGAACCCGTATACCCGTAATAATGCATAATTGTGGGAGCCTTGGCCCGGTCCTGCTTTAAACGGTCCATGGTTTCCCAAATGGCATTGATGTTGATCTGCGTAATAAAATAATGATCAACATCATCTGGTTTAATATTTAGGCGGTCGCTCATGGTGCAGGCCATTTGGGTCCAGGTTTCCGGGTTGAGTTCTTTCGGGAATTTTCGAACGAACTTCAGTTGATGGTCATGATTTACCAAAACGGCTTGGTCTATTGGTTGCCGCGTAGCGCCCCCATAGATGCCCATCCATTCATTGTACTGGCCATGAGTGATCAATTGACTGCTCAGCAGGCCATGTGCTCCACTCGAATCGGCGGTTAAAATAACAGCTCCTGCGCCATCGGCGAATAGCGTTACGGTTTTTTTATCTTCTAGGTTCAGGTATTTGCTCATTGCATAGCCACCGATCACCAATACATTTTGGTACTGTTCGTCGGCCTTTATGTATTTGGCGGCCATATCCAGTGCAGTCACAAAGCCTGCGCAGGCGGTATTGATGTCGAAAGACCCAGCCTTTTTCGCGCCCAACCGATGCTGTACAACCGAAGCCGTGGAGGGGGAAACAAACTCGGGGGTGTCTGTTGAAATAATAATAAGATCCAGGTCTTCCGCCTGCAAGCCAGCATTGCCAAGGGCTTGCCTGGCAGCCGCTTCACAAAGGTCAGCGGTACTTTCATTCGGGCCGCACCAACGACGCTCGTAAATTTGGACATTTTCCGCTAACCAGGTACTGACATCCTCTCCCAATAGTTCGTCAAAAAAGGCATTTCTCAGAACGCGTTCCGGGGCATACATGCCGGAAGCTACGATTTTGGCATTCCGCATTTGGTTCGGTGATATGTGTAGGTTAGTTATATGGCTTACCGTTGAATGGAGGCTTTTAAAACAGCCTCCATTCCAACAGCGTTAATTAAACACTAAAATGAAAAATATTAACCTTATTTATTCGGGCTAATGGCCGGCAAGTTGACCAACAGCTCCAGGTTGAACAATCGGCCCGTTGGCGGAGCTGCGGTAAACTCCCGCATTTCCGTATCGAACAAGTTGGTAACCTGCGCATTCACTGTAAAGACATCACTAAGCCGATACCCCAGATTGACATCAAGGGTGATAAAATCTCCCAATGGGCCATAGTTGAAGGCATCTGCACTACGGGCATTTTCAACAATCGGAACACCACGATAGGTTTCACCAGGAATGGTTTCCGAAGCGATCTGAAAGCTGGAGAAGTAGTTGTAGGCTTCTACCCAACGACCGAAAATGGTCCCATAAAACTTATTCCCCCGGTAGGTCAGCCCTGCCCCCGCTTTATTCGTAGGCGCATTGACCAGCAGATCCAGGAAGTTTACCTCTCCATTCCCGTCGAAATCGTTTTCCAGGTCATCTTCATTAATCTCATAGTCGAAGAAAGAGTAATTGACAAAAGCGCTCAATTTATTGTTAAAGGCGTAGGTAGCACTCAGGTCAAATCCATAAGTATTGAACTGCCCAAAATTGACATAGCTGGCTACAAGGCCACCAAGCGCTCCAAATCCGTCCTGTACTTCGTCAATAGGCGTATCTCCCCGGAAAGTAGCCACGCCCAGTACCTGCAGTGGGCTTAGGAAGTCTTCTGAAATATTATAATAAGCGTTTGCGTCAACGTACAGTTTATTGGGAACGATCTGGCCACGATAACCCAATTCAATGGTTTGCAGTTTTTCTACACTTTGGGCAGGAACTTCTGTTCCATCAACCAGTGTGAACCCCTCTGCATTTCCAAGGATCAACCCATTGAAAAGGTTGCCGAACATGTTTAGGATGGTTGGTGCCGCAATCCCCTGCCCATAGGTCAGGCGCACAGTACCAAAATTTCCGCTTTTCAAAAGACCAAATTTAGGTACGAAGTTTGTTCCGTAAATCTCATGATCATCGATACGGCCGGCGGCGATGGCCTTCCAGCCACTACCGAAATCATACTGCAAGTGGGCATACCCGCCCAACTGGGCTACGTCAATATAATCGTCCTCATCTTCATCCAGCAGGTAAGTACCAAGAGAGTTGGCCTGATCAAGAAAGTATTGCACTCCAGCGATCAGTTCCAGCCTACCAAACGTATTGTTGTATTGAGCTTCAGCCGACCAACGACGGGAGTTATCCTGGAATAAGGCGCCACTAGCATAAGAAAAATCTCCACCAGCTTCTTCTTCGGAGAGCCCGGCATCTATACCCCGCCAATATTGCTTAGTTCGTTCATCGATGGAATAGGTGTCATCTGTTCTGGAGCCGGTAAGGTTAGCCTGCACATAAAAGCGCGGCGTGGAGAAGCGAACCTGATAGTAATCGATCACCCAGTCAATGATCTGGTTGCGCCCCACGTTGGTGGGTGAGAGGTAGGTACTGTTACTACGACCGTAATTGAAGATGATGTCCATATTTTCCTTGGGAGTGTAGTACAGTGCGGCTTCGGTACGAAGGAAGTTGACATCCCGGTCCAGTTCAAATTCTTCATAAGCTTCTTTTACACCGTCCAAGCCAGGTTGCCCCTCTGCATTCAGCCGATCGATATAAACGGTATCTGCGTATTCAAACTCTTCGGCCTGAGTGTATTCTCCCATGATCTTGAAGGCAAACTTATCACTCAACACCTGCGCATGCCGTACGCGGCCCGAAAGGTAGCTCTGATTACCGGCTCCTAGTGCGATAGTTGTTCCGGCACTGGTGCGGGGGTCTTTGGTAATGGTGTTGACCAGGCCATTGTGCGCGTTTGGCCCGTACATGGTAGAATTGGGCCCAAGTACGACTTCAATACGCTCAATGTCTTCCTTGATAGTGGTATTCAGAGGTCCAAAAGGCAAACCGGTTGCAATCAAGGTAGAGTACCGACCATCGGTAACCTGAAGGTTTTTCGAGTTAAAATTCGAATTGAATCCACGAACATTGATCGCAGGAGACGCAACTCCCGCTCTGAAATAATCCAGCCCTTTTTGGCGGGCTAATAATTCTGCAGGGGCACCTGCATAACTTTGAATTTCATCAGCAATCACGGTTTCAATAGTTGCAGGTGATTCGGTAAGTTTTTCCCGGCGCCTGGAACCGGAGATCACCACTTCTTCTCCAAACATAAGCCCGGAAGCCAGGGCGAAGTTAACTTCTGTAGATCCGCCGGTTAAAGTGACCGTCTCCACTACTGTTTCATATCCAGTATAACTAACCACTAACCGAAGGGTTCCGTTCTCCAAGCCACTGAGCTGGAATTTACCGTCAATATCCGTTACCGCGCCAGTGGTCGTTCCATCTACTTGTACATTCGCTCCGATCAGGGGCTCTCGGGTATCCAGATCGGTTACGGTTCCGGTAACCGTATTTTGCGCCCAAAGTCCAACACATAGAAAGGTCAAAAGAAGTGTCAGGGCAGGTTTCATGAGTAAGTGTTTTAAGTTTTGAAATAAAAGAGCAAATTAATCTTGCTTTCTAGATTATTCGGGTTGATTATGTAATGTACCCCGAAGGAAATTTTGAAATAAAATTAAGTGCTGAACCCCTTGCCCGAAGGCTTGTATTTCTATCGAAAATGGTTGACTTAAGTGTTTAATTTTTCAACAAAACCCTGATTATCAATTTTTTAGTTCTTAAAAAATAATACTTGACCAATACTTGATTATTTTCCCAAAAAAATTGGGCTTCTTTCTTTTCTAAAAGGAAGCCTGTCTGCATATAGTATTATTAATCAGACGTTTATGTAAAAAGTATGCTCATCCAATTCTCTTGCTTATTCTACTTTTAGATGATCTAACTTCTATCACCATTCAAAAATTCCATCCAGAACAGGAATAGTCAACCCCTTTATTTTCTATTTTAAAATATTGATTAACAGATATTTATTTTGAAAAAAAAAATTCATGGTTTTAAGTCAACCTTTTAAAATAGGTCATCTATTATATTTTTGGTCTGAAAGCCTGTTTTCCATTATTTATTTTGCATATGCTTTTAAAGCGGAATAATACTTCGAGAAAGGATTAACAACTACTGTTATGGCATCTTCGCAAATGATGTGGGCAACGGCAATTCTGATCGCCTTATATGGAGGGGTCATACTGTTTTTTGTTATTCGCGGGGCTTTACGTACCCAGTCCATAAAGGACTATGCCGTAGGGACTATTGCTTTTTCCCCGGTGGTGGTGGGATTATCCCTGGCAGCTTCCATCACCAGTGCTGCCACCTTCATCATCAATCCAGGCTTCATTGCACTATATGGTATTAGTGGCCTTTTAGCCTTTGGGGTAATCATGCCTCTGGGGGTTTATGCCAGTTTGATTGTCTTTACCAAAAAGTTTCGAACTCAGGGCGTATCTGTCAAGGCACTTACCATGGCCCAGTGGATCGGCAAGCGTTACGGTAGTAAGGCCTATGCAGTATTTTTTGGTTTTCTTTCTCTTTTGCTGATCACCTTTATCGTATTGATCTGCGTAGGTATGACCAAAGTCCTTTCCATGTCTTTAAATGCGGAAGAATGGCACGTATTACTTGGCCTGGTCACCTTTGTATTTGGCTATATGATGTTTGGCGGGGCCAATTCCATGGTGTACACCAATACCATTCAGGCAGGTGTTATGCTAGTGGTTGCCTTCATTCTTTTGGGTTCCGGTTACGACCACTTCAAGGATGGTGTATACGCCTTTATGGATAAACTGCAGGTAATTGACCCCAATCTGGTTACCCTTACGAATCCGGAGAGCTTTCTATTCCGGGATTTTTTTGAAATTGCCTTTTGTATGCTGGTTGTTGGGATAGCCGTGGTCTGTCAACCTCATATTATTACCAAATCCTTATTATTAAAGGATGAAAGGGACGTCAATCGCTATTTGACCACTGCCATTGTAGTAGAGGCCATTTTCTTTTCGGTGGTCCTGGTTGGCTTGTATGCACGCATTAGCTTCCCGGACCTGACGGTGGATGGTGTTCCGTTAAATATGGATGGGATCGTTCCCGCCTATGTAGTTAGTGAATTTCCGGTAGCCATCGGTCTTATCGTCATTTTAGGTTTGCTTTCCGCCGGGCTTTCAACCCTGGAAGGCTTGATCCAAACGGTACCAACCTCTATTACATCCGATATTATTGAGCCTTTGGCCGGCCGGGCTCTTGGCGAGGGCAGTCTTCGCCAGCGACGTCTAATCCTTATCAATAAGGTGGTCATCGCCCTTTTGGCCTTGGTTTCCATTGTACTATCCTGGGGTCAGTTGGTAAACCCCAGTCTAAGCGTAGGAATTTTTGCCCAAAACGGTGTTTACGCCTATTTCTCTGCAGCTTTCGTACCGGTTTTAATGGGCACCTTCTTTCGCAAAGTCCCCCTTGTGGCGCCTGTAGCAGCTTCTGTTACCGCAATTATCGTTCATTTCGGAACCTATTACGGAAGGATAAGTTGGTACATGCAGGAAGAGGTCAGGAACCCCGCTGTAGCGGCGACCTTTGCAATAATAGCCTCCTTACTAGTGGGATTCTCGCTTTATTTTGCGTTCAGAAAAACCGTTCGATCCACTTCACAGACCAATCAACTCGTATCACATGAAGAAATACTGCCTGCTACTGATTAAAATCCTCTTTCTTATTCAGATTATGCAAGCGCAAAGCAATAAGGTTGGGATTGGGGAATACGCCTTCCCAGTGAAGCAACTGACACTCAACGACTCTATTACCCTAAGCTACGTGGATGAGGGCGAAGGAGCACAAACGCTTCTGATGATCCATGGATTGGGTAGCTATCTTCCAGCCTGGCGGAAAAACATACCCGCATTAAGCAAAAAAGCCCGCTGCATAGCCCTTGATCTGCCCAATTACGGGCGTTCGAAAAAAGGAGACTACCCCTTTAGTATGACCTTTTTTGCACAGACCATACTGGAGTTTATCGAAAAAGCAAAGCTGGAACGTGTCACTCTTGTCGGCCACTCCATGGGAGGGCAGATAGCCCTCACTCTTGCTCTCGAAGCAAAGCAAACCGAGGCAATCGAAGGAATGGTCCTGATCGCCCCGGCCGGCTTCGAGACTTTTTCCGAAACGGAAAAGAACTGGTTCAGGGCAGTATATACACCCGAAGTAGTGCGCAACGCTACCCTGCCTCAGGTGGAACGCAACTTCGGGCTCAATTTCCACAATGGCCAACTACCCGAAGATGCCCGCTTCATGTATGAAGACCGCCTGGCTATGATGCGCGATACTGGTTTGTTCGAAGGATACAGCAATATGATTCCCCAATGTGTACAGGGGATGCTTCATGCCCCGGTATTTGAACGACTAAACTCCATTGATTGGCCGGTTCTGGTCATCTATGGAAAAGAAGACTTGCTGATCCCCAATAAAATTCTTCATCCCCAATTGGATACGGAAACGGTGGCCAAAACTGGAACGGAGCAATTACCAAATGCCCGTCTGGAACTGCTATCCCCCTGTGGCCACTTTGCCCAGTGGGAGTGTGCTGAGCAGGTCAATCAACTGATTCTTCAATTTATTCAACAATAATAACTATACCCTTTAACATCACGAAGGAAATCAGGTATTGCCCAATCGGCAACATCCCCTTCCCAATTGCTAAAGATCAATACTTAAAAAACTTAAACAAATGAAAAGACTGGAAAATAAAGTGGCTGTCATTACAGGAGGTGCCAGTGGAATTGGGAAAGCTACAGCTGAGCGTTTTATGGAAGAGGGTGCCAGACTGGCGATATGGGATATCAATGAAACAGCCGGCCGCGAACTGGTTTCCTTTTGCCACGGCAAGGGCGGTGATTGCCGCTTCTATAAAGTGAATACGGCCGATCTGGAAGCTGTACAGGCCACTGCCGATCAAACAGTAGGAGATTTTGGTGGTATAGACATACTCATCAATAATGCTGGTATTACCAGAGATGCCAGTTTGAAAAAAATGTCTGCCCTGCAATGGAAGCAAGTCATTGACGTCAATCTGACAGGTGTATTTAACTGTACCAAAGCGCTATCTCCTTATCTTGTTGAACGCGGAGGCGGGCGCATTATCAATGCCGCTTCCATTGTAGCCTTGTATGGGAACTTCGGGCAATCCAATTATGTGGCTGCAAAGTCGGGGGTGATTGGCATGACCAAAGTCTGGTCCCGAGAACTTGGCCGCAAAGGCATCACAGTCAATGCAGTTGCTCCTGGCTTTATTCGAACCGAAATGGTAGAAACAATACCTTCAGAGGTACTCGAAGATCTTGAAAAAAAGACGCCCCTGCAACGCCTGGGAACTCCTCTGGATATTGCCAATGCCTACCTCTTTCTTTCATCCGAGGAAGCTGGCTTTATCACTGGTACAGTTCTAAGCGTAGACGGTGGCCTGGTTCTTTAGACCATGCGTAACAAACTGCAAACCTTCACCCGTTTTTCCGACTCTTTGCTCCCGCATGAGGCTGATTACCTCATGCAGGTGCAACGCCTCTCCGACCCGGTAAAACTGGATATTCTTAGACAAGTCAACCACAATTGTCGGCATATTAACCAGTTTACTCCCTACAACCCTTCTATTGACAAGCGGAAATACTCTCATCTGAAAAACTGGATCCAAAAACGCCTGGAGCAGATCGATGTCGATCGGGAATTCGAATGGATGTGTAAGCTCGAATTACAGATCACCTGTGATGTCATCCAATTATCCGAAGAAAAAGAACTACTGAAAGCCGTCCGCCGCTACCAACATCCTGCTTTTTATTTTGCAAAGTTTTACGAGCTTTTACTGGTGTATCGCCAGTTCCTGCTCATTCGAATGCGGTATGAGGATCACGCCCTTGTCAATGGTTTTCTCAAAAATTATCGAGAAGACTATGAGCGCAACCGCCGCATTAATGAGCAAATGTATCAGGCAGGGCAGGACATTGTGCAGCAATACTCCGAAAACAGCATTGAATCTATACAATGGGAGCGCTGGCTGACCCGAATATTCTATGATGAATCCCTCGATGGCTACACGCGCTACCTGGCTTTCGTACGCCTGACCTTCATTAGTTTTAACTATCGAAAACTAGAGATGCTGGAGGAAAAGTTTCAAAAGCTGGACCACCTCTTTGCCCAGGGTAGCTTTTATTCCCGCCGGATCTTGTTGAATTACTACAATATTCGAATGCAGGCCCACGCCAAACAACGGGAATTTGACATGGCTATTTACTATGGTTACCTGTCTATCCGGGGAAAAACCCACGATTACCTTTTTTACGTAACCAATCTTTGCGCCGTCCTTTTGCGCATGGGAAAGGCCCAGGAGGCGCTTCAGGTAATGCGCGAAGCATCATCAGAACAAAAAAGCACTAAAAACTACCATAACCGGATCGGATTTGTCGCTTTTTATGTAAAATGCCTGATCCGGAATCAGTTGTTTCGAAACGCCGAAAGCTATGCCGAAACCTATTTAAAGGCCTATGAGAAAGAGATCCTTCAATACCGCTGGCATACGTTTTTTGCCTCCTATTTGGAAGCCCTCCTGCATCAGCAAAAATTTGAAAAGATCAGCCGGGTTCTAAAAAAATACCGAATAACGGAACTCGAACAGCAACGGAAACAACGAGCCGATTACCTGCCTGCCATTGACTGGTATATCAAGCTAACAGCCTATAAGGAAGGCCAGCTAAGTCGTCAGGATTGCAGGGCCCATATCCAGGCCGACTTGCAACGGTATTCTGCCCAGGCGGAAAAAATGCCCCAATTGAACGAGCTGATCAATGACCTGCGCCCACAGGCACCAGAGATATTTAATTATTTATACCAGGGTAGGACATCTTCTGGCTAGAGGGTGCCTCCAAATACCGAAGCCGCTTTGAAACACCCTCCAACCGGAGGAATAGCATTTAGCCATTCATCGAAGTCAGGAATTCCTCGTTACTGCTGGTGGTCAGCATATGCTTACGAAGGAAGTCCATAGCTTCTTCAGGCTTCATATCTGCCAGGTGGTTGCGCAGGATAAACATGCGCTGCAGGGTATCTTTGTCAAGCAAAAGGTCTTCGCGCCGGGTAGAGGAGCGCGTGAGGTCTATGGAAGGGAACACCCGCTTGTTGGCCAGGTTGCGATCCAATTGTAATTCCATATTACCCGTTCCCTTGAACTCCTCAAAGATGACGCCGTCCATTTTGGAGCCGGTATCGGTAAGGGCTGTTGCAAGAATGGTCAGAGAACCACCTCCTTCAATATTCCGGGCGGCACCAAAAAATTTCTTCGGCTTGTGTAAGGCGTTAGCTTCCACACCTCCTGAAAGCACCTTCCCAGATGCCGGCGCAACGGTATTGTAGGCTCGTGCCAGGCGGGTAATGGAATCCAGCATGATAACTACATCATGTCCGCATTCTACCAGGCGCTTGGCCTTTTCCAACACGATATTCGCTACACGGACATGGTTATCGGCGGGTTCATCGAAAGTAGACGCTACCACTTCCGCATTTACGCTGCGTTTAAAGTCGGTCACCTCCTCGGGGCGCTCATCGATCAGCAGAACGATGATGTAGCACTCGGGGTGGTTTTTCGAAATGGCATTAGCCATATCCTTGAGTAAGAAGGTCTTACCGGTCTTAGGCTGTGCTACGATCAGGCCTCGTTGTCCTTTCCCGATCGGGGTAAACAAGTCGATCATCCGGTTGCCCAGATCTCTACCGGTCGGGGAATTATTCAGGGTGAACTTTTCTGTCGGGAACAAGGGCGTCAGGTAATCGAAGGGCACCCGCTCTCGAATATCCTGAGGGGAAAGGCCGTTGATCCTGGAAACCCGCAGCAGTGCAAAATATTTTTCTCCTTCCTTAGGTGGCCGGATAGCTCCTTTGACGGTATCTCCAGTGCGCAAACCAAACAGTTTGATCTGACTAGGAGATACGTAAATATCGTCGGGGCTGGTAAGGTAATTGTAGTCTGAGGACCTCAAAAAGCCATACCCATCGGGCATCATTTCGAGTATGCCTTCTCCTTCGATAATACCATCCAATTCAATATCAAATTTTTCCTTAGGAGGGTCTTCTTCCTGATTCCCATTGCTTTCCCGTCTGGCTTCGTTGCGACCACTGAACTGCTCCTCCTTTCGGTTGTCTTTCGTTTCTGAACGCGTATTATTATTGTCATCGCGCCTTGTAGGTCGGCGACGGCTACGGCTGCGTTCAGGCTTTTCAGAAGTCTCCTTGGGAGTTGGCTTGGGTTCCTCTGAAGTAGTAGCTGCCGAAGTCGCTTCTTCTTCCATTACTTTAACTTCTTGTTTTTCTTTTGCGACCTCCTTTTTGTGTTCAGCGGCATCTTCAGGAGCAACTGCCTGGTGATCCAAAATTTTATAGATCAGTTCTTTTTTGTTGAGTTTCTTATAACCGGTAAGCCCAAGGGAATCGGCGAGCTCGCGCAATTCGGGCACCAGCATATCATTCAATTGCAGAATGTCATACATAATGTTAGTAACTTTGAAAAGTTCTTTCTTGAGTTAAGCTTTTATGGCGTGTTAATTATATCAGAATAGTATTCAATGTGAATAATTGAAGATTTGGCAAGTCCAAATGAGGCTCCAAAAAAGGTTATGAGAATATTATAATGTCCTCCGATTCTATAATTCGGGAACAACCCCCCCGAAGATTAACATTTAGCTTGGGGGCACATTAGGGTTAGCACACTTTCCGTAAGCCTAACAAAAATCCGGAGATAACCATTAGTTTTTCTTTCCTTCAAAATCGAGTCTTTCCAACTTCAAAACTAACAGGTCGAAAGCCTTTTTCACGACTACATTTCCTTACCAAAATTTCGAAGAGAACTTTGCAGGAGGTTGAGCTTGATAAAAGCTGTTAAGGCGATTAGAAAGTAATTGGCGTGCTTAAATAGCTTAGGCAAAAATACATTTAATTTTTAAATCCTGCACTATCTTTGTAAAAAATTTAGCCCGGGAGGATGGATCGGTAGCTCAAGCGCGTTAAAATAACGGCTCCATTACTCTTTTTAGTATCTAATAAACACCTATGCTTCAAGTTAGTTTTATTCGAACAGAGAAAGAACGTGTATTAGAAGGTTTGAAAAAGCGCGACCTACCCGGGGCTGACCTCCAGTTATTGGATGAAGCCGTTAAATTGGACGAACAGCGCAAGTCGGTACAGACCGACCTGGATCAATTACTAGCTGAGCGCAACAAGCTTTCTGCCGAAGTCGGCCAGCTTTTTAAACAAGGGAAAAAAGAGGAGGCGGAAGATATACGGGAAAAAGTAGGTGGTATCAAAGATCGTGCTTCAGTACTTGAAGAGCAAATGCGTTCGATCAATCACCATCTGGAAGAAGTCTTGCTGCAAATTCCCAACGTACCTCATGAAAGCGTACCCGCGGGAAGCAGTGAAGAAGACAATGAAATATACCGCGATTGGCCTGAAGCTTTACCGAATCTTGGCGCAGATGCTAAGCCGCATTGGGAGTTGGCGCAGCTGTATCAAATTTTCGATCTCGAATTAGGGGTCAAACTCACCGGCTCCGGTTTCCCAGTATACCGGGGCAAGGGTGCCCGCCTCCAAAGAGCGCTTATATCCTTCTTTCTGGATGCTTCCAATAAAGCCGGGTATGAAGAGATCCAGCCTCCCTTGATGGTCAATGCTGACACTGCAAGAGCTACAGGGCAATTACCTGACAAGGAAGGCCAAATGTACCATGTGGAAAAAGATGAGTTGTACCTCATTCCCACCGCTGAGGTGCCTGTCACCAATATCTATCGGGGCGAAATTATCGACCAAAATCAACTTCCTTTGAAATTAACGGGTTATACCCCTTGTTTCCGAAGAGAGGCCGGTTCTTATGGAGCTCATGTACGTGGCCTTAACCGGGTCCACCAGTTTGACAAGGTCGAGATTGTACAGATCAGCCATCCGGAGCATTCTTATAAGCAACTGGAAGAAATGCTCTCCCATATCAGTGGTTTACTGGATCAACTGGAGCTCCCTTATCGCATTTTGCGTCTTTGTGGAGGTGACCTGGGCTTCACCGCTGCCCTGACCTTTGATTTTGAAGTTTATTCTGCTGCTCAGCAGCGATGGCTGGAAGTTAGTTCCGTCTCGAATTTTGAGACTTACCAAAGCAACCGCTTGAAACTGCGATTTAAAGATGGGAAACAAACCCGCCTGTTACACACCTTAAACGGTAGTGCTTTAGCACTACCCAGAATATTGGCGGCCCTGATTGAGAACAACCAAACCCCTGAAGGAATTGTTATCCCAAAAGTTTTGAGGAACTATACCGGCTTCGATATTTTGAGTTAATTTCCCAAAAACCTATAAAAGCTATGGCAGGTTATTACGGTTATATGATCATCGGTGTGCTGGCCTCCGTTATAGGTGCAGCCGTAGGTGCACGCTTAAGAGCAAAATTCAAAAAATATAGTCGCGTTCCCCTTTCCAACGGAATGCCGGGAGCGGAGGTGGCCGCAGCTATGCTCCAGCATTTCGGTATCAGCGATGTGAAGATCACCCAGGGCCGTGGGGTGCTAACAGATCACTACAACCCTGCTTCCAGGACCGTATCGCTTAGTCCGGATGTTTTTAACGGCCGTAGTGTGGCTTCCGCAGCTGTAGCCGCTCACGAATGTGGGCATGCCGTACAACACAATCGCTCTTACGCCTGGCTACAAATGCGCTCCAACCTGGTGCCTATCGTACAGATCTCCGCCAATTTCCAGCAATGGCTCCTGATCGCAGCTTTTATGACCCTGGAAACCTTTCCACAACTCATGCTGATCACTGCTGTTGCATTCGGGCTTACCGCCTTGTTTTCCTTCATTACCCTGCCGGTGGAATTTGACGCCAGTCGTCGGGCCCTGGCCTGGTTGAATGAAAGCGGTTTTGCCCGCGGAGCAGAATACGACGGAGCAAAGGATGCACTTTGGTGGGCAGCTATGACCTACGTCGTTTCAGCCCTTTCTGCTTTAATTATGGTAGTTTACCTATTTTTAAGGTATGTTGCAGCCTCCAATCGATAAACGGGGCCTATTCCAACTTTTCGAATAAACTTTAATTTATTTGCCATGCAAGAAGAAGACATTCAACTCGTAATCGATGAAGCACGGGAACTAATGGAAGATTCCCTGGAGCATTTGAAGAAGGAACTTGTAAAGATTTCTACCGGCAAGGCCTCTCCAGCTATGGTCAACGGCCTTATGGTGCCCTACTACGGCAGCCCCACTCCTCTTACCCAGGTTGCCAATGTTTCGACCTCCGATGCGCGCACCCTCACCATACAGCCCTGGGAAAAAGGCATGCTGGCACCTATTGAAAAATCTATTTTTGAAGCCAATCTCGGTTTGACACCACAAAATGATGGAGAAATAATTCGGATCAATATCCCTCCCCTAACCGAAGAACGCCGAAAAGAGTTGGTTAAACGGGCTAAAGCACTGGGGGAAGATACAAAAGTCAGCATTCGGAATGTTCGTCGGGATGCCATGGAATCCATCAAAAAAGCTATCAAAGATGGCTTCCCGGAAGATGCCGGCAAACGTCGGGAACAAGAAGTACAGGACCTGACCGATAAGTTCTCGGATAATGCAGATAAGATCGTAGCTACCAAAGAAAAAGATATCATGACCGTTTAAAAGACTTGTCCTTTTTCGAAAATACCCTTACCTTTGCCCCGCTTTTGTAAACAAAAGCGGGGTTCTGTATTTAGTACTGCCGCGATTTATCAAAGGCCCTAATTGTTAAAAACAGGTAGTGTTTTGTTGCGACGGAGGGTGTATCGGGTCATCCTTTTTCTGGTCGGGAGGTAACACTATCAAAAAACTACGGATAATGAAAAGGACTTATCAACCCTCCAAGCGTAAACGTGTTAACAAGCACGGTTTCAGAGCCCGTATGGCTTCCAAAAATGGTCGTAAGGTGTTGGCCCGTCGTCGTGCCAAAGGTCGATTGCGTTTGACAGTTTCTGATTCTACGCACCAGAAGTAATTTAAGGTTTAAGAGCAGTAAGCAGCGAGCAGTATCAAAAAACGCGCCTTCGAACTTTTTTCGGAGGCGCGTTTTTTGACCTAGATCTCATCTCCTCTTAAAAGGCGATATTTTTTTCGAGCTTCCACTGCTAAGGTACTGCTGGAATAATCCAGAAACACTCTCTCGTAGAGTTCCTGAGCCTTTTCGGTATCTGAAAGTTGTGTTTCATAAAGCTCTGCCAGACGATACAAAGAGTTATCGGCACGGATGTCATCCGGAAATTTTTCAACAATTTGCAGGTAAGCCTGAGCGGCCTGATCGAATTCCCGCCTTTTTTCATATACCCTAGCTTTCAGGTATAATACGTCATCCTGCAGGGAGTGCTGTGGAAACAAGACAAGCAGGCTGTCCATGCGGGCAAAAGCTTCCTCAAATCTGTTCTGGAACACCAATAGGTCGGCAGTGGCATACATTTCCAAAGCAGTGGCGGTGGAATCCAACCCCAGGTTATCCATAATAAAGACCGACAGGTCCAGGGCATCATTAGCGATCAGCTTGGAAGTAGAGGCTTTCAGGACATCGAATTGTGCCTGTGCCCATTGAAAGTCTCCCGTATAATAGGATAAGCGTGCATTTCGAAAACGGGCTTCATGCCCCAACTGATCTTCCTTAAACTCTTTATCGACCTGGGAGTACAATAGGGTGGATTCCCATCGATTGCCTTTCATCAGGAAAAAGTCGCCGAGGTTGATCTTTCCTTCCGCCAGTAGCCGAGGATTGATATTAGGGTACTGAATCAACTTCTGTAACAGCGCAACTGCAGCGTCCAGGTCATTAAGGTAATAGGCTTCCAACTCTGCTAGTTCCAGGATGATGGAGGCTGACGCTTTGTTCCGGCCAAACTCATCCAGGAACTCGTTATACTGTTGCTCTAGCTCCCGCAATTCTGTTTCGGTGTAGTCAAACCCTTCGACCAGCTTTAACCGTCGATTGCGGAGGGCCTCTCGTTTTGCGTCCAGGTAAAAGGAAGAACTCCTACCCTTTTCCTCCACGATATAGTCATAAGCCTGGATGGCCGTCTCAAAGTCTCCATCTCCGGAAGCAATTTGCCCGAGTTGAAAAATGCGCCCACCGTTTTCCTGGTACCTTCTGTCGAGGGCTCGCACTTGCCGGAGCGCGCCACGGTAATCTTTTTCCTGTAGAAACACCCAGGTCAACAATTCGGGGTAATAAGCTGCTTCGGGCTTTTCCTGGATGCGGGTGTACAGCTGTTTTTTCAATTCAGCGAAGTCCTCTTCTAATAGATAGCGTTGAAAGATAGTCCGGAGGTTACGCATTCGTTCCGGATTGGCATCCAGGCTATTGAGGTAATAGTTGATCATGGGTTCCGCCTCCCCTTTTCGCCGATATAAGTCCCCGAGATTATAAGCAAAAACCTGTTCGTCACGCAATAATTCGATCCCCCGTTCGAAGGTCTGGATAGCTAGTTCGTATTTATTCTCAACCGTGAAGGCATTGGCCAGTTTGGTGATCATGTACTGATCTCTCGGTAAAGCTTCAATAGCGCGTTGGTAAAGCTTCTGCGCTTTCTCATCCTCAAATTGATATTCATATAATTTACCATAGGTAACGTATAACTTTACATTATCCGGTTGTTGTCGAATTTGCTTTTTAAGGACTTCCTCTGCTTCTGAATAACGTTCCAGGTTCAGTAAAGACTCAATAAAGCGATCCAGGTAATAATCGTTATCTTCGTTCTGCTCGAATAATTGTTGATACAGGGTGGCGGCTTTTTCAAACTCACCATCCTGGTAGTAGCTTTGGGCCAATCTAGCATCCTGGCTAATCCCATTTAGAGGACTTAGAAAAAAACTTCCAAGCAATAGGAACGTGATCAAAAATTTCATAACCATATGGGCTTGCACATGTGATCGTTAGGTTCTCGATTCGGTTCAAAACCGATAAATATTAAAACGAAAATCGGCAAAGGAAAGTTGCTCTGGAGAAAGCTAGTTTCAGGTAAAAAGAAAAAGAGTGCGCGGTGGCGCACTCTTTTTCTTTTTACCTGAAGATTAAGTAAGCGAATTAAGATCTTACTCTAAGCGGAATTTAACCGGCAGGTTAAACTGTACGCGTACGGGACGACCCCGTTGTTTTCCGGGCGTCCATTTACCTGCTTTTTGATTCATCAGATTAACCACGCGCAGCGCTTCTTCTCCGCAGCCTCCTCCAATATCCCGTACGACTTTGGCATCTTTGATAGATCCATCCTTTTCGACAACGAATTGGATAACAGACGTACCTTCAATACCATTTTCACGGGCGATGGCAGGGTAGTTGATGTTTTTGTAAATAAACTCCAACATCTTTTTATCTGCACAGGCTTTTTTCTCCTTATCACCTCCTCCGGCATCTTCACAACCGGGGAAGCGCGGCATTTGCTCCACCACTTTGAAGATCTCATCCACTTTTGGTGCCGGTGGTGGCGGTGGCGGTGGTGGTGGAGGGGGGGGGGCTTCTTCTACTTCCGGTGCTTCTTCGATCACCTCATCTACTTCTACGTCCATAGATTCGAACTCTGGTTGATCGATCACCTCTTCATCGGGTACCTCTTCGATCACCGGCGGTGGGGGCGGTGGTGGTGGGGGGGGCGGCTCAGCGGTACGGGGTGGTTCCTGCACAATTTCCTCTTCAAATTCAAGAGCATCATCGGGAATATACACCTCTTTCTCGTATTGCGTCCAGCTGAATGCCAGGGTAACTAAGGACAATGCGGCAGCCAATCCACCAATGAAGAAGGTATTACTCAGACGGAATGGATCAGCGCCCGGGTATTTGTTACGTCCTTCCAGAGGGGATTTACTTTTTGCTCCTTGTGCAGACAAACCTTCCTTTGCACGCTTGGCGTAAATTCCCCGCATAATAAAGATCGTTCCCACGATCAGGAGAATTAAACCAAGCAGCAGAAAAAGAAGGGTTTGCCCATTGGCAGCTAAATCCATACTGATAAGTTTTTAGAGAAATTAGGTTAAACAACAAATACAAAGTGAAAGATACGGAAGCTTTGTCAAAGCCAAAAATCATTGCTGGCAAAACTACCGATGACCCTTCATCTTTACTTCTGCTTTAATTAGATGCGGATAGTCACCAAAATGGTGTGTCCCCTGTTTTTTTTTATTCGACCAGTTCCTGATAGGCCTCAGCATCCATCAGCTCGTCCAGCTCTGCTGGATCGCTCATTTCCACCTTGATAATCCAGCCTTTTTCATATGGAGCTTCATTGATAAGGTCAGGGCTTTCTTCCAATGCTTCGTTAAAAGACAATACCTTACCCCCAACGGGCATAAAAAGGTCGGAAGTAGTTTTCACCGCTTCTATTACTCCAAAAACAGCATCGGCTTCCAGGGTTTCCTCAACGGTTTCTACCTCCACATAGACGATATCGCCCAGTTCTCCCTGTGCAAAATCCGTAATTCCGATCACTGCTATATTACCATTTTCCACCCGAATCCATTCGTGCTCTTTTGTATACTTAAGTTTAGAAGGAAATTCCATTTTTTCTTTTTTATAAGGGGGTATAACGAAATATTAAGAAGGACTGCAATAGAGTCTCCCCTTTCCTGAAGACGCAAGTAAACAGTTTTCGAACTGGCTACCAGCGCGACTAAATTAATCAAGACTTTCGAGACTGCCTCAAAAAAACCATTTCTCTTTCGAGAAAAAACAACCTCAACCCTTATGCTTCTACGCCCAACTGCTCCTTGACCCAATTGCTGGTAACGGATTTGGGTCGTTCGAGCGGGAAGCCCATTGCTCGGGCCCAGCACATGGCGGATAGCACTCCCAGTGCCCGGGATACCCCAAACAGGACGGTGTAAAAGCTGTATTCGTTCATTCCATAATGCACCAGAAGCGCTCCGGAGTGCGCATCGACATTTGGCCATGGGTTTTTGACCTTGCCTAGTCCTTTCAAAATTTCAGGCACTACATCGAACACTTTCCAGACGACCTCTACGATCTCATCATTCTTAATATACTCTTCGGCAAAGCGTTTTTGGGCCATGAAGCGGGGGTCAGGTTGACGCAAGACAGCGTGGCCATATCCGGGGATGACCTGTCCTGCAGCAAGGGTGCTGTTGACGTAGTCAGAAATCTGCTGCTTGCTGGGCGTACGGGTACCAAGGGCATCCAACATCCGGAATATCCATTTGATAACTTCCTGATTTGCCAGACCATGCAAGGGACCCGCAAGAGCGTTCATTCCTCCGGATAAGGAAAAATAGGGGTCACTTAAGGTCGAACCCACCAGGTGAGTGGTATGGGCAGAGGCATTACCGCCCTCGTGATCTGCGTGAATAGTCAGGTACAAGCGCATTAAAGACTTGAAGTCAGGGCTTTCCATCCCCAGCATATGGGCGAAATTACCAGCCCAGTCATTATTGGAGAAGTCGGGGCTGATATGCTTCGAATTATGATACGTCCTCCGGTAAATATAGGCGGCGATCCTTGGAAGGCGGGCAATAAGGTTCATACTATCCTCGTAGGTCGCATCCCAATATTCCGTTTTGCTTAAGCCTTCACTGTATCGGCGGGCAAAAACACTTTCCGTCTGCATGGACAGAATGGCCATGGAGAATTGGGTCATCGGGTGGGTATCCGAAGGCATGGCGTCCAGCATCTTGAGGGTATGCTCCGGGATATTACAGCGTTGTAACCATTGATCGGTCAGCCATTTTACTTCCTCCTCTGACGGAATTTCTCCAACCAACATCAACCAAAACAGGCCTTCCGGACGGGGTTCTTTTCCATCTAATCCTTTGGGTAATAATTCGCGAAGCTGGGGGATAGAATATCCCCGGAAACGAATACCTTCTATTGGGTCAAGGGCTGAAGGTTCCCAGACCATCATTTTAATTCCACGGGCGCCGCCATACATTTGTTGGAGAGTGACTTCATCCATTTTCCGTCCGCCATGTTCCTTGAGAAGAGCTTTGATTTCATCGCGAAGTGCAGAGGCTTTTTGATTAAATTTTTGCTTTAAGGGATCCATTCAAATTATCTGATTAAGGTTAATGTGTTCAAATTTTGTGCGGAGATCTTGTTCGAAAGCGGCTTTATTGGTAGAAAGTTAAAAGTACCAAATTTTTGCTGATTATTCATGCCCTGCACAATAGTGTAAATGCTTTGATTTTCCTAATCTCCTTTCTAAACAAGTAAGGGGTGATTTTTTTCGAAAGAAAGGTGAATTTTTCGAATTATCTTTGTTGACCTTTTTTATCATCTTTACCATTCTATCTATTTCCATTCAAGTCTTTCGTGCAATGATCTTAGTAGAGGGAAAATTAATAAGCGAGGCCTTACTCCAGGAGCAGTTCCTTTGCAATTTAAATGCCTGCAAGGGGGCCTGTTGCTGGGAAGGCGATTACGGGGCTCCATTGGAAGAGGAAGAATTGGATACACTTAAAGCTATTTACCCTAAGGTAAAGCCTTTTCTGAGCCCAGCTGGCATTTCCATTATTGAAAAGGAAGGGCCTTTTACCTGGTATGAAGAAGCAGAGGAGTTTGGCACTCCTTTGATCCAGTCCGGTGCCTGTGCCTACATGACCTTTGATGATAAGGGGATCGCTCAATGCGGGATCGAACAGGCCTATTCCGCCGGGGAGGTCGACTATAAAAAACCGATTTCCTGCCATCTGTACCCCGTTCGTAGCCATTACAATCCCAAATCAGATTACGAGATCCTAAACTATGACGAATGGGAAATTTGCTCTGCAGCCTGCGAGTTAGGAGCAAAAGAACAAATGCCAGTTTACCGTTTTGTCCGAGATGCATTGATCCGGAAATACGGTCACTCCTTTTGGGAAACACTAGATGAGTTATACTGGGATCAATGGGGTACGGAAAAAAATAAAGGCTCAAAAATTTGACTTTGTCGACATTTTGTTATACTAGGTGCCAGGCACCTATAAGTGCAAGGCACCTAAAGCAAAAACCGATACGTCGCTTTCATCAAAAAAATATTGTGGGCCTCCTGCTCAGGGAATCGCTGGATGGAATCGCCCCCCCCAGGGCACTGCGTCCCAGCAAGCTTCGTTCAGTAAATCGTCGATTACAGAGACCTCCTCAATAATCCGGGCAGTCGTATAGTGCTTCAAGGGGGCTTCGTCTAGCTTCTGAGGAGCCTGGGCAAAACCGCAATACACAGTTCCCAGAACAGGAAGGATGGGGACAAAGCGGTTAATAAAGGTCATGTTCGACTAGGCGTTAATGAGGTTTCCTTATTTACAGGAAGCAATTTTAGGCGTGTTTCCCCTACAAGGACCACAAATAATTTCACCTGTTGCGCCGACAACTGTTAAAATCAGAAACAAGGTTTTTTATCTTGTAGGAAAACAATAGCCATGTCAAAAGAGCATTCTCTAAAAAAGTGGGTAAGCCCCATTTTTTTTCTGGTCCTTTTGAGCTCAATTTTTACTTGTCAAAGGGAATCTCCTTTAAATAAATCTCTTCCTGTAGAGAACCTGCCCTCGAAAATTCCTGCTGCCCCCTTTATTTTGGGAAAGGCTGCCTATCTGGCGTCCCCTTACGTGACAGCCGGTGATCGCCTATACATGGTCGGCCACCAGGACGGCAGTTTCCCAGACCTCGGCTGGCATATAAATGGAGAAATGGGCGGCATCTGGGACCACCCGATCAAACTCATGGATGGCTTTTCTCTTCAATTGGCCGAGGGCGATCGCCAATATTGCCTGGAAAAGGCCGATACCTTTATAAACTACCCTTTCGCTAACCTTCACCGTTATGCTCAAACACCCCTCCGCCTAAAGGTAGACCGTTTTCAATTTGTCCCAGATGGCATGGAATCAATAGTAATCGAATACACCCTTTATAACCAAACGGATTCAAATCGGACGATCCGCCTGGCTTTCAACGGCATGACGGACCTTCGCCCGGTCTGGTTGGGGGAACGCAGCGGGATGAATGACCAGGAGGATATTTTGTATTGGGACCAAACCGACCAATGCCTGGTTGGGAAAGATCGACTAAATAACTGGTTTACTGTCTGGGGGGCAAAAGAAAAGATCACCACCTATGAAAGGGAAAGTACCCTTTGCCAATTCGAACATGCCGGAAAGGGCAAAAACGGTGCTTTGATCGTTGAGGTCGAATTACCTCCCTGGGGTGCAAAGACGGCCACCTTCGCCATTGCAGGCTCCTCCAAAAACCCGAAAGAAGCCCAAAGCAGCCTGAAAAAAACCTTGAATAATGCCGAAAAACTTTTATTGGAAAAAGAGGAGCGCTACCGGCAAATAAGGGAAACGGCCCAATTAAATTTACCGGATTCGAACCTGCAACTAGCTTTCGAATGGGTAAAGTACAATACCGACTGGCTCATCAGGGAAGTCCCGAGAGTAGGTCGAGGTCTTTCCGCCGGTATTCCTGACTATCCCTGGTGGTTTGGCTGTGATAATACTTACAGCCTGCAAGGGGTACTGGCAACAGGACAGCCCGACTTGGTTTTCTCTACCCTGGAATTATTGAAAAAGGTTTCTGAGGAGACCAATGGCAAAACAGGCCGGGTCATCCACGAAGTTTCTACCAATGGAGCGGTTTACAACCCCGGCAACCTCAATGAAACACCCCACTTCGCCTCCATGGTCTGGACTACTTATAAATGGACAGGCGATAAGAACCTCCTTAGAAAATATTTCCCTTTTATCGAAAATGGGTTGGAATGGCTGGTCAGCAAAAATGACCGGAATAATAACCTCATACCCGACGGGCATGGTATGATGGAGATCCGAGGGCTGAATACCGAAATGATCGATGTAGCGGTGTATACTCAACAAGGGTTCGAAGATGGTGCCCGAATGGCAAGAGAACTGGAAAAAAGTAAAACTGCCCGCCAATGGCAGGAAACTGCCGACCAAGTTCGCCAAACCATAAATGAAGCATTCTGGGTCCCCGAATTCAATTCCTATGCCGATTTTATCAGCGAAGCACGGAAAGCGCGGGAGTTGGTCAATGATGCGATCATTAGAGCCGATACCCTACAAAAGCCTTGGGCCGTCCGGGAACTGAAAAGTACGCTGGCTGAGATCGAAAATTATCCCCGGAAGCAGGAACGGGGGTTTGTCGTTCACCACAACTGGGTGGTCAACACCCCAATGGAAATGGGTATTGCTGAGCCGGAGAAGGCACTGAAAGCCTTGGAAACGGGCAGCCGGTTCGTCAATCCCTTTGGCGTTTTTGTAACGGGGATCGACCGGGATGCATCAGCCGGATCGGATGTGGTTTCATTCGCTGCCGGGAAAAAAATATTTTCTTATACCGGGGCCGTAATGACCCTTCCCACTGGTGTACAGGCCATTGCAGAAAACAACTATGGCAGGCCTGATGAAGCCCTGGAGTACCTGCAGCGTATGGTCCGGTCTTTCAGCTTCGTCCTGCCGGGTTCCATGTATGAAGTCTCCCCCGATTTCGGGATGATCGTCCAGGCCTGGAATGTATATGCATTGGCCACGCCCATTGTCACCCAATTCTTCGGCCTTCAACCCCAGGCCCACAAGCAACGCATCCAACTCCAACCTGGCATGCCATCCTCCTGGCCTGAAGCTCAGTTGGAACGAGTTCCGGTAGGGGATAATATTATTTCTGTTTTTTTCAAAAGGAAAAATGGCCGACAGCAATTCACCCTGCTACAAAAGAACGGCGATTGGGAAGTCGAATTCATGGTCCCGGATTCTGTAACTGAAGTTCTGCTTAATGATAAAACGGCAGCCATCAATATGAACGAGGATAAGCGCTTTGTTTTGGCAAAAGGCAGGGAGATCCGGTTTGAGTTTTGAACTGTGATTGGTGGGGGGGGCAGGCTTTAAGGAAAACTTGAACAATCCCCCCAAAACTCATTTTAAAGAAGTCTCCTCAACCTTTTCCCTTCCAGGGCTAGAATACTCAATATCCACCCTAAAAGGATCACCGTATTCCCTCCGAGAATCACCCACAAGGGCTGGTCACTCAAGACTTGCTGCAACCAATAGCTCATTCCGAAGCCGGCCAGTGCAAGCACAACGTAAAGCCCCATCCGGCCGATGGGATACTTGATGGGATAGTTGCGTTGTCCACTCCAATATGCGGCACCGGCCATGAAAGCATAACAAGCCAGGGCCGCCCAGGCCGGCCCAAAAAACCCATAGCGGGGGACCAAAATAAAATTCAATAACAAGGTGATTCCCGCACCACCCAGAGCGATCCATCCGCCTATGCGGGTGCGATCCGCCAGCTTATACCAAATAGAAAAGTTGTAGAACAAACCCAAAAACAAATAGGCCAGCAATAGGATCGGCACAATGCCTACCCCTTCCCGGAATTCCTGGCCGATAAACAACCCTATAATATCCATATAGAGCGTGATCCCTAAAAACGCCAGGCTCCCGACCATGGTAAAGGCCTGTCCGATCTGTCCGTAAAGACTCCGGGTATCGCTGCGGTTGGCAATTCGGAAGAAAAAGGGTTCCGCTGCATAATTAAAGGCCTGTGTAAACAAATTCATCAGAACAGCCAACTTTGCAGCCGCCGAGTAGATGCCCATTTGCTGTTGGTTATAGGACAGGTCATCAGAAGCCAATTGTTTTATAAATAAAGGCCCCACCAACTGATTAATGATCCCTGCCACGGCGGCAATGACCAATGGAGCTGCATAGGTCAGCATTTTACGAAGCAAAGCTGTATCCCAGTGCATTCGGATCTTTCGAAAACCCGGTGCGAGTAGCAACAAGATGATCCCGCTGGAAAGAACATTGGCCAGTAGAGCCAGATCCAGGGGAAGGTACCAGCTTTCCCAATGGCAAAAACGGCCACTGCTCAAGATCCACTTTCCCCCCCGCAAAAAACCAATAATAAAGAGGAGGTTTAACAGGATGCCCAACACCTTAAGTTCAGCAAAACGGATAGGCCGGTTTTCCAATCGTAACCTGGCAAAGGGCAGTGCGCTCATTATATCAAAGAACAGGATCAAACCCACGGAAATCACATACCAGTTTCGATCCGGATATTGCAACCAGGCTGCAATGGACCCGGAAAACAGCATCAGGACCAGTAGTAGCAGGGAGGTGGTAAAGAGCAAGAATAAACTTCCGGTAGAAAAAGTCGTTTGCAATTGCCCTCCTTTTCCGGCATACCGGAAAAAGGCAGTCTCCATTCGAAAGGTAGCCAGGGCCATGATAAAGGCAATATAAATGTACAATTCCGAATAGATCCCATAGGTAAGTGGGGAAAAGACCCGGGTCAGGAAGGGGGTAAGAATGACCCAGTTCAGCAATCGTCCGAGAATGCTGGAAATACCATATACAGCTGTTTCCCCTGCCAGTTTTTTGAGTAAGCTCATGCAGCCACCGATTCAAAGGTCGCAAAATAGCTAAAAATCCAGCGCCCTGTTTCAGCCCTTCCCAAATTCGCAGTAAATTCACCCAATCTATTTATTTTGCTACCTTTTCACCAGGTAAACCAAAGCACCCCCCAGGTTCGAAACCAGATTATCATTTCGGATCCACACACAAAAACAACTGATGATTAACGTTCAGCTATTAAAAAAGATATGTGAAACGCCTGGAGCACCAGGTTATGAAGCCCGTATTCGGGCACTGGTCATAAAGGAGGTTCAACCATTGGTAGATAGCCTCAGCGTTGACCCAATGGGAAATGTCATTGCGGTAAAAAAGGGAAAAAACCCCAAGCGGGTGATGGCCGCCGCCCACATGGATGAAATTGGTTTTATCGTCAGTCATATTGACGAAGATGGTTTTTTGAGGTTTCATACCCTTGGCGGCTTCGACCCCAAGACCCTCACCTCTCAGCGGGTCATTGTGCACGGCAAAAAGGACCTCATGGGGGTAATGGGCACCAAACCCATTCATGTGATGAAGGCTGACGAGCGTAATAAGGTCGTTCCAATTAGCGACTATTATATTGATTGTGGCATGCAGCGGGAAGAAATCGTTAAGTACGTAGCGGTTGGTGATTCGGTAACCCGAGAGCGGGAGCTGGTCGAAATGGGTGATTGTCTCAACAGTAAATCCATGGATAACCGGGTTTCGGTTTTCATTCTGCTGGAAGCCCTCCGTGAACTGAAGGATCAGGAAATTCCCTATGACTTTTACGCGGTCTTTACCGTACAGGAAGAGGTTGGCCTGCGCGGTGCTATTTCCTCTGCTCACCACATAAACCCCGATTTTGGTTTCGGATTAGATGTCACCATCGCCTACGATGTGCCCGGAGCCCAGAATTATGAAATGGTCACTCGCCTGGGCAAAGGAGCAGCCATCAAAGTCATCGACGGAAGTGTTATTTCTGATTATCGAATGGTGGCTTACCTGAAGGAAGTAGCCGATGCCAATAACATCACCTGGCAGGCAGAGGTGCTTCCCGCCGGCGGTACAGACACAGCCGGCATCCAGCGTTATGGCAAAAAGGGCGCCATCACCGGTGCTATTTCCATTCCGCTTCGAAATATGCACCAGACCATCGAAATGGCGAACAAACAGGATATCAAACACTGCATCGATCTGCTTGCCCACGCCGTAAAAGGCCTGGACCAGCACAATTGGGTCTTTGAGGAAGCCCGGCACCTGGAAGACCCCGGAAACCCCTATCGAAATTTGCTTTAATCAAGGGCCCGTAACTATAGGCTATTCTCCTGGAACTCTTTGGAAAAACTGGAAATTAAACCATGAATACCAGCAAAGTTCAGGACCTCCCTTTACGGGAATATTTCCCGCAATCCAGCAGTATTGCCTACGGTTGCATGGGCCTCGGCGGCACTTGGGACGACACCCCCATTACGGTCGAAGACCGTAAGCAAGCCGAGGCAGTTGTGGAAGCAGCTCTGGAGGCAGGGATCAACTTTTTCGATCACGCCGATATTTACACCAGGGGAAAAGCAGAGGCCGTCTTTGGCGAGATCCTTTCCCGGCGTAAGGACCTCCGGGACCAGCTAATCCTACAGACCAAGGCGGGCATTCGATTGGCAGATGCCCCTCCCCGCTACGATTGGTCACCAGAATGGCTGCGCCATCGCCTTGAGCAGAGTCTAAAAAGCCTGAAAGTGGAACAGATCGACATCTGGCTGCTGCATCGCCCGGACCCGCTCGCTGAACCGGAGGCCGTTGCTGCCCTTTTTCACGAGTTACAGGCGGAGGGGAAAGTGCGGCATTTCGGTGTTTCGAACATGAACCAACACCAGATCGAATACCTGCAACGATATCTAAACATTCCATTGATCGTCAACCAATTGGAAATTAGCCTGGCAAAGTTGGACTGGCTCAATGAAGGTGTCCTGGTCAATGCGCCACAAGACAGGTCAGCACATTTTCCGGCAGGCCTGCTGGAATATTCCAGGGCAAAGGGCATGCAAATCCAATCATGGGGAAGCCTGGCCAACGGACAATTCAGCGGACGAATACTTGAAACCTCCCTCCCAACCGCCCAGGCAACCACTGCCCTGGTGAAAGAACTTTCCGAGGCCTATCAAACCTCGCCGGAAGGAATACTCCTTAGCTGGATCATTAGACATCCAGCCCGCATACAACCTGTCATTGGCACCACTAACCCCCAGCGGATCAGGGCCTGTGCTCCGGAAAACATCGTAGAGCTGAACAGGGAAGACTGGTACAGGCTATTCCTGATTGCCAGGGGAGATCGCTTGCCCTGACCCATCACCTCATTTTAACCGCTCGCAGGGTGGTTTGCCCTTCCCTTGATCCCAACCGAATAATATAAACACCTGCCCCCCAGTCAGCAACCGGAATATTCAGCGTTCGTTGACCATGGGTATACCCAGGTTCCTGGCGGCTAAGTAGTGGGCGACCCTGAATATCAAAAACATCAATCCTTAGGTCAGTAAGTGGTTCCCGGGTTTCCATCCTCACGCTTAGTTGATCAAGGAAAGGATTGGGTTGTAGTTCAACCTCTGCTGGCAAGGGGGGTACCGATTGGATAGAAGTCCTGGTAGAGATCTCTACACAATAATCTTCTGCCTCCCCAAAATAGTTGACCGGAAAGGTGCAGGGAGAAGGAGGGTCTACAAAGCGCATAACTACCCGCATGCGGGTTGCTCCCAATTTGGCCGTTTCGGGGATAGCGATTTTTCCAGAGACGCCTTCCTCCACCAGTTCGGGGGTTTCGAAAACCAATTCATCCTGGTTAGTAAAAAATCCATCCTGATTGAAGTCGATCCAAACCCGGAAATATTCAGGTTGTGTACGACCGGAATACCCCGGGCTCAAAGCAATATCCAAAGAATCTCCTCTGTATAAAACGGTACTCTCCAGCCCGGTGTAATCCCCATAGCCGTCCTTTCCACTTTGGTTATCCAGGTCTTCCAGTTGAACCCGGGCGATCCACTCCTCAAAAGCGTTGGAAAAAGTATCTAATCTAACCCCGCAATAATCCGCTTCCAGGCAGGCAGAACACCCCAGGGTAGTAAATGCAATGAGCTTCCCAAAGGCGGTATTTTCATTCTGGCATTGGGTCTGCACCTGGAATTCATAATTAGTACAGGTATCCAGATTGTTTAGAGCGATCAAGGGCTGTGGAGTAATGATCGAATCCCAGACCGTAATCCCTTCAGGCCGGAATCGAATAACATAGCGCCGTGCGGCAAGCAGGTCGGTCCATTCGATCAGAGCCTGGGTTTCTGCGATATTAGAAACCCGGATATCCGGTGGGGGTATGCAACATCCGTCAGTGGTAAAGGTAAAGGTCTCTTCAAACTCCTGGGTTTCTTCACGACAGAAGGCCCGCAACTGGAATTCGTAATCGGTACAGGCGGTCAGGTCCTCCAGAAGATAAGGACTTTGTACATCCGTGATCAGTATCCAATCCTCCTCTACGGCAGTCCTCCAGCGCAGGTCTACCCGCATGATGCTGTCATTTGCCGCCCACTCCAGTCTGGCTTCTGTATCAGTGATCCCGGCGGCACCAATACCCACCAGTGGGGGGCAGTCGGTACATTCCGCAAGTGCTAGATTTAACATGCGATCCAGGTTCAAGTACCCCCCGGTGGTAACCTGCCCATCAAGATTTGTTGCTGGTTCCACACTTTCCAAAAGCAATCTTCGTACGTAAAGTGCAGCAGTTCTCGGGTCAGTTTCTGCCAGGGCACTTAGGGTCGGGCAAGGTGCAGCATACAATAGACCAACTGCGGCTGTAACGGTAGGAGTGGCAAAGGAGGTTCCACTGGAAAAACTATAGGTATTGCCATCAGCCGTCATAAACAAACTATCCCCAAAGGAAGCAAGATCGACTGTTTGAAAGCCGAAAGCCGCCACCAACTCCCCACGCGCATTAAGGGAAGTGACGGGAATCAGAAAATCACTTGGGCAAGAAGTAGGCATGTCTCCGAACAGATCAATATCGATCAGGCTGTTGTCGGTAGCTGAAATGTTGATGATCCCATAATGTCCAAGGGAATCATAGATCGCGCACCAAAGGGGATAATCCTCTGCAAACTCCTCCAGCAGCCCCCAGGAGGAATTTGTAGCCACTACAAAGGCCCCTTCAGCACCATTGGAAGCATTATAACGCTTGCGCTGTGCCAGCGGGTAATCATAGGCTTCGATCACTTTCGACTCGGCGGTTTCTCCAAAACCTCCAACGACGATCATCAGTTTTACGTTCCAGTTGATGCCACTGATCCCTATTTCGTTATCCCCCTTTGCCCCGATCACCCCAGCTACCCTCGTACCATGGAAATTACTGTAATCGATTTCATCCGTCCCCTCCTTTGCATTCCACCCCAGGTAATCATCTACATAGCCATTATTATCATCGTCGAATCCATTATCTGGTATTTCAGCCCGATTTACCCATATATTCCCTGAAAAATCCTCGTGGGAGAGGTCCAGACCATTATCGATCACACAAATGACGATGGTATCACCGGCAGGAGTAACCCCGCCGGTGGTGATATCCCAAGCCTGAGTAGCCCTTATATCGAAACCGGCCGTACCCTGAAGTTGTCCGGTGTTCTGCAGGTAATATTGATCCGAAAAGAACGGATCGTTCGGCAGTTGATCCCGCAGTTCCAGCTGAAGTAGCCGGTTAAATTGGGCGGACGCAATGGCGGGGTCGCGCCTGAGCTTGGCGAGCAGGTTTCGTTCATTTATTTTGGCAAAGTCAAAGCGAAGCCGATAAACCTGCAGGTGTTCCGACAAACAATCGGTCTGTATCTGTTGACCGGCCTGTCGAAGACTATTGTATTGAGCCTGCCATTGCAAATGGGAAGTACCTTTTGTAAAACGCACTAAAACCTCTCCCTGGACATGGTCCAATTTTTGGCCGATGAGGGAAAAAGTTGAAGAGATTAGGCAAAAAATTAAAAACAGGGGTAAAATCCTGGGCATGGGATCTGGATTTATTAATAATTTAAAAGTATTAATTTTCATTTTCGAAAGAGGACTCGTTTATTTCCAAAATAAATTGTTTCCTACCTATGCGGAATATTTACCTGCTGGCTTTGCTTTCCCTATTTATTGTCGGGTCACCTAAAACCTTAAACGCACAAAGCCGGGATACGGTGCCTATCACCCTGGAGGATCCCGAAAACACCATGATGGTCCATTTGCACTATTTGCAAGCAGAGACCTACCAACCGGAACTGGCAGCCCGTTCCCTATGGATTAGCGAGATCATTGATTCTGCACAAGCAGAAAAATTGGCTATACAACTAAAACAGGTGCTGGATGGAGCTGGTCTTTATGTCCGCTTCAATGCGATTCCCGCTGATCCCGACTATCGGGACACGACCACCAACGAATTTGTCTTCACCCCCTTCCCTGCTCAAATACCCGAAATATACCTTGAACGCAGAGAAAGTTTATGGTATTACTCCCGGGAAACAGTGGAAATGATCCCCAATTTACATAAACGGATTTATCCTTTTGGTTCAGACCTTTTACTGAACCTTACGCCGAAGTTTGGACAGGAGCGTTTTTTGGGGCTTTATACATGGCAGTATATCGGGATACTGGTGTTGTTGATCCTTGCCGCTTTAGGGCAATTTGTACTCAGCCGGCTGTTAAACCCGCTTGTAAGTAAATTGAGCCAATCCAGGCTTTACCCTTCGCTGGTACCGAAGCAACGCACTTGGAGACTGGCCAGACTGGTGAGTTTTTTAGTTATTGTACGCTTACTTCGCTTGTTTGTGCCGCCTCTACAACTTCCTGCTGAGGTCTCCACCCTCGTTATAAAGATCCTGGGTATTCTCAGCATTGTTCTCGTCATTCTAATTGGGCTGGCCATTGTTCGAATTGTGATGATCTATGCCGATCGCTTCACCAAACGCACAGAAAGCAAGCTGGATGAGCAACTGGTGCCCATCCTGAAGCGAACGCTGCAGGCCATAGTAGTGGTTTTTGGGTTGATCCAGGTCCTGCGACTTTTTAACATCAACCCTACCCCACTTTTGGCGGGTTTGTCGATCGGTGGATTAGCCTTGGCCCTTGCTGCGCAGGATACGCTGAAAAACCTCTTTGGGAGCCTAACCATTTTTCTGGATAAACCCTTTCAGATCGGGGACTGGATTAATTTTAAAGGATTGGATGGTACAGTGGAAGAGGTTGGTTTTCGATCGACCCGCGTCCGGACCTTTGCCAATTCGTTGATCTATGTACCCAACGGTCAACTGGCCGATTCCGTTATCGATAATTTTGGATTGCGGGTTTACCGACGCTTTAAAATGACCATCAGTATCACCTATGATACCCCACCCGACCTGATCGAAGTCTTTGTAGATGGGATCAGGGGAATAGTTGCCACACACCCCAAAATGCGAAAAGATTACTATGAGATCCATCTCAATGAAATGGGTGCTCATTCCCTGGATATCTTATTCTACACCTTCATGCTGGTCCCCGATTATTCCACCGAATTAAAGACCCGGCACGAGATCCTCCTGGCCATATTGCGCTTGGCGGAAAAGCTGGGCGTTCGTTTTGCATTCCCAACCCAAACGATACATATCGAAGAGCTACCAGGCCAGGGAGCTACTACCCCTGAATACCCGGAAACAGCCGAAGCCTATAAAAAACGGATGCAGGATTTTTTAAAAACCTTGGAGTGAGCCGTAAGCCGAACCCCAATCCATTTCCGATTGAAATCAATCGGTTCATCCAGGAAACCTTTTAACTTTCCCGCTTGAAGAAGATCCAAAATCCGATCGCACTCAAAACGCCTATAACAGCTGGGTACCACCAAATCACCTTCCAAAGGTGTGTATTATCAGCTAGAGTATAATGTTGGACAATAGCTCCGGCAATAAAAGAGCCGATGAAGACCCCCAAACCCAATGTTAGGAAAGCAACGAAACCCTGAGCAGTGCTTCGGAGGTGGCGAGGAGCCAAAGAATCGACATACAACTGGCCGGCCAGGGCCGAAAAATTGTAAGCAAACCCGTGCAGGAGGATACCGGCATACAACAACCATTGCCCTCCCTCGCCGTCTCCAAGTGCAAACAGGGCGTAGCGTAAGCCCCAGGCAAACAAACCGATAAACAATACCCATTTTAAGCCCAAACGCCTCAGAAACCAGGGTAAAAGTAACATTATCACTACCTCCATCATTTGTCCCAGGGTCATTTTACCAGCGGCATTAGTAACCCCCAATTCATTCAAAAAAGGATTGACAAAACTGTAGTAAAAAGCTGTTGGAATGCGATTGACCAGCATGGCTACGATGAATACTATGAAAGCCGGTGTTCGCAAAACTTTAAAGGCCTCCCACCCGAAGGCTTCCCTTAGTGAATTTATCGCTTTGATCTTGGGTGGGGTATTGGGAAGTGTAAAACTGTAAAAGCCCGAAATGAACGAAGCCCCAACAGATAAGTACATGGGTATGGCTGTAGCCTCCCAATCCATGGCACCGACAAGCAATCCGCCTGCGATCCACCCCAGGGTTCCCCAAACCCGGATACGGGGGAAGTCCTTGACGGGGTTTTCCAATTGTTGAAAGCACAGCGAGCTGGAAAGGGCCATAGTAGGAATATACAGACAGGCCTGAAATACCAAAAGTGGGAAAAACCAGGTGAAATCAGAGGTATTCACCACGATCAACATTAGTCCGCCCGACATCAGATGCAGGACACCCATCAGGCGCTCCACGGAAAAAAAACGGTCTGCTAAAAGTCCGATCAGTAGTGGTGAAACCAAAGCCGCGAAAGCGGTAGAGCTATAAGCCGCTCCAACCTGTTGCCCATTAAAGCCCAAGGTTTGCAACATGTACGTGCCTCCGGTGACATACCAAACACCGTACATGAACATCTGTAAAAATTGCTGTAGCGATAAACGCCAATAGAGGGATGCTTGCATGGGACAAACATCGGGAAAAAAGCCGGTCGGAAGGTTAAGTTAACATTAGGTAGTATACACCGAATTGAACATCACATAATCAGTACTCAGATCGGTCCCCCAGCCTACTGCCTCGGCTGCCCCATTATTTAAGTTCAGTTCTACTAACAGGTTGGATTCCCGGAGCAGGCGTTTCATGCCATTGCGATCAAAGGAAAGCGGCTGGCCTTTTTCCAATACCAGGACCAACTCCCCCTCGGTCCCCAGCCTGAGGTCTGTTTGAGTATAATCAAAAGGCACCCCGGCGTTACCACAAGCGCAAATGATCCGGCCCCAATTGGGATCCCGGCCAAACATGGCCGCCTTCACCAAAGTAGAATCAGAAATGGCCCGAACGAGTTTTCTGGCTACTTCTTCAGAAGCCGCCCCTTTAACCCGGTATTCCACAAATTTACTTGCTCCCTCCCCATCAGAAATGATCAGTTTTGCCAGGTGTATCATCAACTCTTTAAGGTGTTTTTCGAAAATTGCACAGCGAGGATCGTCCCGATCGGTAATGGGTTCATTGCCCGCCAGGCCGTTGGCGAGCACTACCACCATATCGTTGGTGGACGTATCTCCGTCGACCGTGATCATATTGAAACTCTCCTTCACGGCATCCCCTAACAATTCCTGCAACAAAGGCGAGGCAATGGCCAGGTCGGTAACCGCAAAACCCAACATGGTCGCCATATTCGGGTGAATCATACCTGAACCCTTTGCAATCCCGGCAATATTAAATGTTACGCCATCCAGTTCGAACTCTAGAAAGCCCTCCTTCGGGAAGGTATCAGTAGTCAGAATGGCACTGGCTGCAAAAGAACCAGCCTTAGTATCATTGGAAAGCTTCCCTATGCTCGTTTTAATGCCCTCCACCACATCTTCCGTAGGGAATGGCTCTCCGATCAGGCCGGTAGAAGCAATAATGACCTCCTCCGGGGCTAGCCCCAGGCCTTCCGCTGTTGCTTTGACCATGGCTTCGGCTCCTCGTCGGCCCTGTTCTCCGGTACAGGCATTGGCATTGCCTGCATTACAGACGATGACTTGCGCCCGACCATTCTGGATATGCTTTCGGGAAACTTTTATCGGTTCTGCTACTACCTGATTTTGAGTAAAAACGCCTGCAACAGCTGCCGGCGCTTCAGAAAAAATCAGGGCCAGATCGCGTCGCATGGACTTGATCCCTACATGGGCTCCCCAGCATTTTATTCCTCTCACGCTGGTAAGGTTTTTGATCATGCTCATTTTATGGCAGGTATGATTGGTGATTTTTAAAGAAATGAATTACGGTCAGGGGCGAAGGGGAGAATGGTTCAATCCAAGGCTTTCCTCCAGATCAAACATGAGGTTCATATTATGTACGGCCTGCCCCGCTGCTCCTTTAACCAGGTTGTCGATTGCGGAAAGTACAATTATTCGGTGGGTACGCTCGTCGTAAGTCATATAAATATCCGCATAATTTGAAGCGCGAACATCTTTAATGGTGGGAGGGGTCTCCCGTATTCGAATAAATGGAGCATTCGAATAAAACTTCCGAAAAATTTCCTTCAGTTCAAGATCTGTGACGGCCTTCGTAGGATGGGCATAGACAGTTGCCAGTATTCCCCGGTCAACAGGTAACAAATGAGGGGTAAATTGAACAGTGACCGGGTTTTCAGTCAACCCACACAACTGCTCCTCGATTTCAACAGTGTGCCGGTGTGATTTTAATTTGTAGGCGGAAAAATTGTCATTTGCATTAGGGAAATGCGAACCATCCCTTGCTTTTGCCCCTGCTCCGGTGATCCCTGATTTGGCATCAATGATCAGGGATTCTAGATGAACAATCTCTTCGGCAATAAGAGGGGCCAAAGCCAGAATGGAGGCCGTAGGATAACAACCCGGATTAGCCACCAATCGGGCCTTTTGGATAGCCTCCCGATGCAACTCCGGCATGCCATATACCGACTGGTCAAATGCCTCCGGGTACTCGTGGACCTTCTCATACCATTTTTCGTAAACCGCCGGAGCACTCAGACGGTAATCTCCCGACAGATCGATTATCCGGGCTGTTTGTCCTTTTAACTGCTGGACGAACTTCATGGACACACCATGCGGTAGGGCCAAAAAGAAGACATCCGCTCCACTTACCAGAGCAGCGGAAGTGCTGATCAGCTCAATATCAACAATGCTTGTAAACTGGGGATGGACATCTGAAAAGCGCTGCCCCTGATATCGCTCGGAGGTAATAAATGCAATATTTACCTCTGGATGGGTGTGTAATAATCGAACCAATTCGGAACCGGTATAGCCCGTAGCCCCGATGATTCCAGCAGAAATAGCCATAATTTTTGTTGAATGTCAATTAATGTTGGTAAGCCGCAGCCATTCGTACGAAGATTGATCTTGGTTCGGCTCCGGAATGAACCCTAATGCATATCCTGGAGTGTACTTTTTATGCAGGCAACTACTACCTCCAACTCTTCATAAGTAATTACCAAAGGGGGAAGTAAACGAAGTACTGTTTGGGCGGTTGCATTGGCAATCACCCCCCGTTTGATCATTTCCAGGACGACGGGCTTGGTCTCGAAGTCGAATTCTACACCAACCATAAGGCCTAACCCCCTGATCTCTTTAAGGCCGGAATGCCCATACAACGCATCTTCCAGCAATTGTTTTAACCAGAAACCTTTTCGAGAGGCTTGCTGCAACAATTGCTCTCGTTCGATAGTATTCAAAGTGGCCAGGCCGGCGGCACAAGCCAGTGGGTTACCTCCAAAGGTCGTCCCGTGGTCTCCGGATTCCATCGCCTGGGCAATTTCTTCTCTGGCCAGTATAGCTCCAATAGGTACGCCATTTGCCAGGCCTTTGGCCAAAGTCATAACGTCTGGTTGAACTTCATAGTGGTCTTTCGCAAACCATTCTCCTGTGCGCCCAATACCGCATTGGATCTCATCAAAGATCAACACGACCTTGTTTTCGTCACACCATTCGCGCAAAGCTCTCAGGAAACATGGTTTAGCTACCCGGATCCCGCCTTCCCCCTGAATGGGTTCTACGATTATACCGGCGATCTCCTCCCCCTTCAAAGCCCGGATGGCGGCGATATCATTGAAAGGTACTTTCAAAAAGCCTTCCGGCATGGGCCCAAATCCGTGTTGCATTTTTTCCTTGCCCATAGCGAGAGCCCCCATTGTTCTACCATGGAAATTACCTTCCATAGAAACTACCGTATTTCCTTTACCCAGCCTATAAGCAAACTTTCGGGCGATCTTTATGGCTCCTTCTACCGATTCTGTCCCACTATTCGAAAAGAACACCCGGTGTAAACAGGAGAGCTCGATCAACTTCTGAGCCAGAGCTACCTGTGGCTCACTCACAAAAAAGTTCGAAATATGGACCAGTTTGGCTGCTTGTTCCTGTATAGCCTTTACAACGGCCGGGTGGCTGTACCCAAGATTATTTACGGCGATACCTGCCAGTGCATCAATGTATTCCTTGTCCTCCACGTCATAAACACGCGCTCCTTTCCCGTACGCCAGGGCCAGTGGTATCCTGCGAAACGTAGGCAGATAGGCATCTTTATCCGTTTGGATCAAATGAGCATTCGTTCGGGTAGAAGTAAGGGTTTCAGACATGATCAATGGCAGTTTTAATAGTTCTTCGGCGAATATGGGTTCCCAGTGGCCGTTGTTTATGGATCAATTCCACCAGGCGTTCCGGGTTTGCTCCATTGAGGATCGCAGCAGTTTGTGCACCTGTATTCAGGGCGATCTGGCAAGACTCCATCTTAGGGATCATTCCACCAGTAATTACATCTCCATACAGGTCAGCTACTTCCGTAAGGGAAAGTTCCCGGATAAGGCTTTCAGGTTTCCCAAAATCCCGATACAGACCATCAACATCGGTAAGCAATACAAAATAATATGCCCGCAAGGCCCCAGCCAGGGCACCGGCAAGCAGGTCGGCATTTATATTGTAATCCTGCCCTGTCTTGTCTGAGGCAATGCAGGTAATTACCGGAAGATAACCTTTTTTAAGCAGGTCGAAGATAAGGCCCGGTTGGACCTCGGCCACCTCTCCCACAAAACCCAAGGAGCCGTCGCCGCGTTGTTTTGCACGGATTAAGCCTCCGTCTTTTCCAGATAAGCCGACTGCTTTTACCCCAAGAGCATTGAAAAGCCGTACCAGCGTACCATTTACCTGTCCCTTTAAGGCCATTTCTACGAAAGGCAGGGCCTCCAGAGTAGTTTTACGATGGCCGTCAATAAATTCGGAAGCCAACCCTACCCTGTCCAAGAACTTTTGAATGAATGGTCCACCACCATGAACCAGAACCGGGCGAACGCCCTGTTCTTTCAAATTGGCAATGGTGCGTACTACTGCTTCTTGTTGTTCGGCATCACGCATAGCGTTTCCGCCATATTTTATCAACAGTATGGGTTCTTCCGTCATTTAGAATCAAATAGTTTCTATAGAAACGAAAACACCAGGCAAACAAATTTTGTTCTGTCCCTGGCTAGTTCTCTGGCCTGCCCGCACTTTATTCTCGTTGAAGATTTCCTTAAATTTGCAAAAAGTTTGGCAATATGGAGCTCCCCACCACCAATTTTTATTAGGCTTTATTGCTCTTGCAGAGAATGATCCCGTGAAAAGAAAAAAATATCATGAATCAGCAAATGGTATCCGCTTCAGATTACCTTAGCAGGGAAGAGCGCCTGCAATTCCACCAGAAGAATGACTACCTGGCTTTCGGCAGCATTGTCGTCCATTACCTGTGGATCACCCTGGCTTTTGCTTTACCTTATTTTTTTCCCAATCCATTGACCATCATCACCAGTCTTTTCATCTTAGGTGGCAAACAACTGGCCTGTGCTATCCTGATGCACGACACTTCTCATCATGCTCTGTTCGAAAGAAAATCCTGGAATGACCTAGTTGGCCAATGGCTGGGGGCCTATCCCATTTTCAACAATATGCAGGATTACCGGCCCTACCATTTCCAGCATCACGTCACTAACGGGCTGGAGGAGGATCCCGATCTGCTGCTGACCAGAGGTTACCCAACCACACGGGCCAGCATGTTGCGTAAATTTGCCCGAGACCTCAGTGGGATTACTGGAACCAAAGCTTTCGTTGGGTTGATCCTTATGCACCTTGGCTACCTGGAATACAATCTGGGGGGAAAAATCGTACGGGTCGACCAAAGTGATCGTACCTGGCCCCAATTCTTTCGGCAATTCCTGAAAAAACTGGCCGGGCCCATCGCTGCCAACCTTATCCTGCTGGTTTTATTGAGCTGGCTGGCATCGCTCTGGCTTTATCTGCTCTGGGTGGGGGCCTATTTAACTACCTTTCAGTTTTCTCTCCGTGTACGCTCTATGGCCGAACATTCCATCGTGGAAGATACTACCGATCCCTACAAAAATACACGTACGACCAAAGCCAACTGGCTAGAACAACTCCTGTTCGCACCTTACCATGTCAACTTTCATGCAGAACACCACATGTTGATGAGCGTACCACCCTATCGACTACCGGCCCTGCACCGCCTGCTGGTAGAGCGGGACTTTTTCGAAAAAGGAGTCCTGGCAAGAGGATATTGGTCCATTATTCGATCTGCGGTGGGCAATTAGAGGTTGATGCGTTAGCCTTGGGATATTAACTACTCAATGCCGGAAGTTCATAGCTCAACCATCTTAGTTGCTCGCATTTCCGTCTATTCGAATAGGTAAAGACGCTAATCCTTCCCTACTTCTTTTTAAATTCCCCTTTACCTTTGGATCCGCATTCCTGGTAACTGCTTTATTTAAAAATTCTTTATTCTATCCTTTCACGAAATCTACTCCATAGTCCTCTTCCAAAATTTCGAATTTCCCTTCAGGGCGGATACCAATGAGCCATGCTGTAAGTTGATCGCAATAATGATCAAGGTGGGTAATTTGTTGAACACCATGTTCAACAATGGGATCCAGGGTAGTCACCAGCAGGGTTCCACCAAAATGTTTGGTTTCCCAGGTAATGACGTCGCCTTCCACATTACGCTGCAGTATCCTGGCATGCGCCGGTGCGCTGGTGTACACCCCGTGGTAATGCCAAAAGGCATGTCTGGGCTTCAGGCCCCGGTAAACAGGATGACTGTAATCGGTATCCGAGACAGGCGGGTTTTCTGGGTCTTTCACCCACCAGTAGTTATTCACCGGGCGGTCTTCCCACTGGGCTTCCAACCAGTCAGCAGAACTGTCCCCTTCAACAAACACTTTTTTACCGGTAGCCAGAAAGTCATATATCAATTGCCGCTTCCCGGCAATGGCTTTGTGGTGGGATTGAAATGGGATCACCAAAGCTTCCTTGTCTTGCAAATCTTCAGCATTCAGGTCGTGGATGTACAGAAGGTCATACAGGTCCCGATACTTGGTGGCCCTGGCAAAGGAGTAATGCGACCAAACCCCATTGAAGATCAGGCCGATTTTTGGAGGAGTTTTCATACGGTTGAGGTTTCTGAAGGGTGAACGAAATGCAGCAGGGAACGGTAAAAATCCGCCATCGCCTGGTAAGCCTTATCATCGTCGGTAGTTGCATAGGAGAAATCAGCCAGGGGACCGCTGGCACTCAGAACCATGGTCCCGGCGGTAGTAAACTGGTCGATGACGACTAAAGGGCGTCCCCAAGTATCCTCCAGCAGCACAAGGGCGCCGGGAGCCGCTTTGATATAACCACAGGCCCACCAACCGCTTATGCCATGGGAAAAGTTCAGATCTTCTACATTAAAGTGGTGGCTAATGCCAAAGGGATCATCTTTTATTCGATATCGGATGTCGATGGTCTTTTTCGAATTATCCATTATCCAGCGGTTGCCGGGTACCCAGTCGGTAAACCAGCCGTCGAAGGAAAAAAGGGTCTTCCCCGCTGCCAGAAAATCAGCAATCAAATCCCGAATGCGGTACAAAGCGACCTGGTCACTACCATTCGGGACAACCAACAGGCCGTAGTCCGTTAGATCTGGTTGAAAAGACGCAGTAACTTCCAGCAGGTCGTAAGCGACCAGTTCGTTATCCCGGTATAGCTGGTCCAGTCCTTCGATCCCATTGTAAATTATGGCAGCTTTAAGCCGTGGACCTTGGAGATCGTTCATGGTTAATGATTTTAAACTGTTTCGGGTTGAATGACATTCAATTCGATCATATCGTAGTGTTGGGTGAAAAACTCGTCACACCAGAGGCATACGTTACCCAACTCGCCGCAGCGTTTGCGGGCGTATGCTTCTGAAACGCCGATGGATTCCCCCATGCTGTAGGGATCCCCCTTATCCAGTTTTTGAAAAATAGGATTATCAGCAATACGGTCCAGCACATCAGCCACCTTTTGGGTTCGGGCGTCGCCCAAAGGGTCTTTGGTTCCCGGGCAACAAGGGTTGATGGCCCACAATTGGATGGAAATCTCCTGAGGAATACTGTCGCCTCCGTTCAAAAAACCGATGGCTCCTGAAACCACCGCGCAGAAATTGTGATCGGGGTCTTTTTTCCAGATGCCTTTCTGGAAAGCTCTGCCCCGGGCCCAGTTTCCGCCCAGCCACATATCTTCCGTGGCGCCCCAATAGCCCCAGCTCAAGGGGAAACTGTGCAGGTAATTGTCCTTTTTGACCAGTGGCTCTTTCTCATCTCCGTTGACGCCACGGGATTCGAACAGCTCGGCCAGTTGCATCAGGCGGCCGCCAGCCGCTTTGTGGTAGCGATCAATACTGGCAATATCGAATCGGGTCACCCCTTTTTCGATCAGAATGTCGAGTATCTCCCCGGTCAGCAGGTCGCCATTGGTTTGCAACATGATCTGGGTCTCATTGCCATAACGCTCCTTGAGTTTATCCAGAATGAGGTACAGCTTTTTCTTTTCGGCCAGGGGCTCACCTCCGGAGAGAATCAGGCGATCGATCTTTTCTGGCAGGTGTTGAATGATAGCCAGACAATCCTCTTCGGAGATACGGGAGCCCTGTGGCCCCGAAAAGTTGTAGCAGTGGTCGCATTTATCATTACACAATTGGGTGAACACCCAGTAAACAGATTCGATGTGGTTGAATTTATTTTGCATAGTGAAAGAAGTTTTGAGTTTTGAGTAATAAAAGCTTCCTAATCCTGGATACTAGATTCTCAAGTATCTCTAATTTGGATTCCTATTTATTCGTTATATCCCTCCAAAAGTTTTGCTCCGCTTTTACAGCCGGGCTATTTCCAGCAAAGGCAGCCGGGTTTTCGAAAACCCTGAGTTGTCCTGCTTCCATAGTTGCGATGCGATCCCCCATGAGCAGGGCCTCCTTCAGATCGTGGGTCACGAAAAGGGAGGTGATCCGGAATTCCGCCTGTACTTGTTTGAACAAGCCTTGCATCTCCTCCCGGGTGTGTGCATCCAAACTGCCAAAGGGCTCATCCAGTAGCAGGATCTTTGGATTGATGATCAGTGCCCTTCCAAAGTTGACCCGCTGCTTTTGTCCGCCGGATAACTGGCTGGGCTTTTTATTTAAGTGCCCGGCAAGCCCAATTTGTTGAGCCAGGGTCTTTGTTTTCTCCCGAATACTTTTTTTCGAAAGCCTCCTGATCTCCAGTCCATAGGCAAGGTTTCGGGCTACGCTCAGATGGGGGAAGAGCAGGGGTTCCTGACTAAGGTAGACCACTTCCCGTTTCTGGGGAGGAAGGGCCAGTAAGTCTGCACCCTCTACCTGAAAGCTTCCGGAATCAGGCTTTTCCAGACCTGCCATCACTTTAAGCAGGGTGCTTTTCCCACAACCTGATTTGCCCAGGATGCTGAGGGTTTGCCGCTCCGGCAAACGGAAGGAAACCCCCTTCAAAACCGATTCCTGCTCATAAGCCTTTCGAATGGCCTTAAGTTCGATCATAAAAGGCTGCACTTTAGGTTGGGTCGTAGTCGAATTCCTTTTTATTCTTGCTTTTTCCATTATGCTCGTTTTAATAACAACCGCTGGTTGATCAAAAGCAACAACAAGACCGGGAATATCATCAGACAGGCCGACAAAGCTCCCAAATGCGGACTTGCTTCCCGAGTATAATTCATCGCCTGTATAGTTAAGGTTTCTACCTTTCCCAATCCGATCAACTGCGTAATTCCATATTCAAACCAGGAGATCAGGAAACATTGCACCAGGCAGAGTAAAATCCAGGGCCTTGCCATGGGCAGCAGGATGGTCCGGTTAACCTGGGCGGAGCTTGCCCCCAGGCTTTGCGCCTGGGCAGCTAATTGCCGGACCTCTTCTGTCCAGAAAGTCGATAACAGTAATACCGAATAGGGCATAACAAATAGGGCCTGCGCCAGAAAAACCCCCGCCAGTGTACCGGTAAGGCCCATTCGAACAAAGTAGAATTGTAGCATAAACCCCAATACCACTGGAGCGATCAGATACGGATAAAAAGCCAGGCGTACCCAGGCTTCCCGCCCTCTTCCGAACAGTAAAAAACGAGAGCTCAAAAACCCAAAAACCGTAGCCAGCACCGAAATTCCGGCCGAAAGCCCAAGGGATAGCCCCAGGCTGTACAAAAGAGGGTTGCGCCCCTGCAGCAGATCTCCCCACCAGCGCCCGGTAAAATCCGCCCGGAACAAAACGGGAAAAGACCAGTACTCCACCAGGGATAGGTATAATACCGCAAACAAAGGCAACAGTATAAAAAGCAGGATCGGTATGGACAATAAGCGTTTCAAATCAACCGCAGGTTTTCTTTTCGAATAAATAACCGGACCACCAGGAGCACTAAAACACTGTAAACCACCGCCATGGCATGCCCAACCGGAATATCCTCCAGATTGTACCGGCTTAGTTTGTCCTGTATGAACAAGGTAACCACCCGAGGAGATGACCGCCCCAAAAGCAGAGGTACCTCATAGGTTCCAAACAAAAAAATACCATACAACCAGATCAGAGGTGCTGAGCGTTGCAATACAAGAGGACAGTAAACCTTTCGAAAAAACTGCCGGCCGTTTCCGCCAAGGGTCTGTGCCGTCTGTAGTAAGTCCGACACTCTTTCTTTGCGGCCTTGTTCAATAAACAGCAAGGTAAACAAGGGGAAAACCAAAAACACATGAGTGATCAATATGCCAATACTGTAGCGGTCGTTTACCAGGCGAGGAAACTGCTCCACCCTTTCTATCCACTGAAGCTCAAAGGCCAGGCGGGCCAATATTCCGCCCGGGCTCAGCACATAAAACCAGGCAAAGGCACCGACCAGGGGCGGGAATAAAAGTGGGATGAACAACCAGGGATAGATGCCCCGTCCGGCCGACTGTCCCTTTAGGTGCCAGGATAACCCCAGGGCTATAGCCAGCATTAAAAAGAGGGAAACAAAGGTCAAGAGTGCACTATAGGCAAAACTCCCAAGCGCTTCCCCCCCACTCCACAGGTTCTGCCAGTGCTCCAGGGTAAAACCCCTATTGAGCAAACCCACCAGGCCAAAACTGTAAAGCAGGGAATAGCCCAGCCCCAGTGCCAGGGGACCGATCGTCAAACAACTGTACAGCAAAAGAGCAAGGCGGTTTCTCATTGTTCCATTACTTCCTTTCGAAAATCATCAAACAGTCGGATCATATATTCCGGGGCGGGTTCCATCAGTGCCCGGCTTTGGATGGAATCACGGGAGGGGGCATATTTCCGACCGGGAATATCCTTAAATTTATCCTGCCACTCTTCCGAAAGGCGTCCGAGATCCAGAACAGTAGCATCGCCCCAAACCTGGGGTTGCATTTTCCGGAACTGCGCCTCCGGAGAGATCATAAAGTTGATCACCAATTTGGCAGCCGCCTTATTGGCTGATCGTTTTGAAATGCCGAGATAGTGAGTGTTTTGGATGGTCCCCATTTTGGGTACATAAGCCCGACTGCTTTCCGGGAAGATCCCCTGCAGGATCTTATTATCGACCTCGCTGTCATTATTACTCATAGTAAAATACAACTCCCCATTGGTAAACAACTGGTGCATTTGTGCAACATTGGCTGGAAAGCTTTCTCCGCGGTTCCACAAAAAGGGCTTTAGGCGATTTACATAAGCCCACAGCTGACTGCTGTAGCGCTCGTAAAGGTGTGGATCGAATTCTCCTGCTATGGCCTCATCCCCACCGGCCAAGGTGATCAGCCAGGACTTCAACACTGTCATGCCGGTAAAGTCATTACCGATGGTGAATTTCCCCGGATTAGCCTTTACCCAGGCCTCCAGGTCTTCCAGGCTTTGCGGCAAGGCTTCTACCTGCTCTGCATTGTAAATATAAGCCAGTTGTACGTTGCCCCAGGGGCATTCATAACCGGCTATAGGTTGCTGAAAATCGATCCCGATAAAAGGATTATCCAACTTAAGGTATCGGCTATTAGGTAGTTGATCGAGAAATGGCCCATACAGCCCATTGATATGGCGCAGTTGGAAAAAGGTCTCTCCATTGATCCACATCATATCGATCTCACTGGCCTGTTTGCCGGCTTCAAGCTCGGTCATCAGGGTACTGACGATAATAGCTCCCTGACCGTTAACCAATTGCAGGTCTATGTCAAAGCGCTCTTTGACCGCTGGCCGTATATAGTCGTTCATATAGGCATTGATCAGGGGATCGCCTTGCCACATCATCATCGTCAGGCGGGAGCCGCGGGCGGCTTCCAGGGTTTCTTCCCAGGAAACCACTTCCCCCGCTCCGGTCTCCGTTTCCGGGTTTTTCGAACAGCTCCATAAAAGGGCAAAGATGCCAAGGATAAACAGTAGTTGTTTCATTTGTTTAATTTATTCCATTAAAATGGCCCCTTTCACAAAAATGTAAATGAAGACCTGTACAGAAGATAATTGCCCGTGACGGAAATTTGTCCTAAAATAAATACCTCAATGAAAATTGAAACTGCCGGGGCGGAGCAGCATTTCGCGTCACCAGGACACCAGAGCTTGCCGGCCCCACCTGGATCTGGTTACTTTGTGTCGCGTTGTTGGCATAGCCACTCAGGTTTTCTGCATTGAACAGGTTGAAGACCTGTGCTCCGATCTCCAGATCATTCCCTCCTATGGGGAAACGGTAAAAGGCATTCAGATCGAAGGTAGCCGACCAGGGTAACCGGTCGCTGTTGCGCTCCTCGCCCGGGGAGCGATCGCTGTTTCCAACGTATTCATCCCCGAATGCACGCCCGTCCCCATTTAGGTCGGTAGTGCCATAAATACTTGCATCCGGAATGCGGTTGATCGGCTGCCCGCTTTGCAGCAAGCCGGCCAGGGTGAAGGTAAGTCGTTCTCCCACGAAATAGTTGAAAATCCCGTTGATCAGGTGCCGGCGATCGTTGATGGAAGGGCCCCATTCCGCCTCGAAATGATTGGCATCCATTGCTCGAAAGTTGATGTCCTCTGTATTGTTTTCCAGATAAGACAAAGTATACATCAATCGCAGGGCATAGTTATCATCGCCGCGGTCCTTTTGAAAGGTGAAGTTCAGGGCATAGTAATTCGAGCGCCCTTGACTTTCGGTCAGCACCACATTGCGGGCGATGCCGCGCAAGGTATCTCCGCCAAGCAGGGCGTACCCCCCGCGGGCATCGGAAAAAACGGGTACGGGCCGGGTGGCGTCCGCTTCGGTAGTTGTACGAACGACCACATTCTTCGGATCAATAGGATAAGGGGCCGGAGCATTCAGGTTTCGAATTCGAAACAGCTTGTACGAACGGTTATGCATGGCATCCACATAGAACAAGGTATGATCATTAACCTTGTGCTGGTACCCCAACATGAATTGGTGGCTGTAGGGGTTATCGTACCCATCCGGACTCAGCACCCGGAGTTCATTCTGGAAAATGCTTTCCCTTTGATCCTCCAATTCGTCGGAAGTCGGCCCGTTGAGATAGGTGGCATTGGGGTCGTTGGCGACCACATTTCCGGCATTGGTCACTGCATCCAGATCGGTATTCGAAGGTAAGAGCCCCATGTCGATCAGGGCTTGCAACTGACGTTGGTAGTCGCTGCTGTTCGAATTAAACTGCAAGGCATCGCTATACACCGCATACAGGATCTTGTCGTAGTAAATCCCGTAGCCTGCCCGGAAGCTGGAATTTTCGTTCAGTTTATAATTGGCACTGATACGGGGTCCGATATTGTTAAAGTCGCCATCTCCCCCGCCGCCTTCGGAGAGATTGTCGTAATCCCAGCGAAGGCCGAGGTTTAGGTTCAAGCGCGAACTAATCGACCACTGGTCTTCGATATACAAACTGAAAATATTTTGCCGTTTTGCGAAAGCACTGGGCCGCAATTCCACCCCGAAGTTCAGAACCTGAACATCGGCCGGTAGATCCTCCGGTGCCAGGTCACTGCCAACGCCGCTTTCTACTAATCCGTCCAATTGGTCTTGAGTGAGCTGTACCAGGTAGGAACCGTTGGGATTTCCGCCTCCGAATAATTCGAAATTGCTGGTTTTAAATTGAGCTCCGGCTTTGATGCGATGGTTGTTGCGGTAGAAGGTGAATTTTTGCTGGATGACATGGGTGTTTTCCAGATCATCGAATACAAACCCGGGATGACCGATAAAAGCCATATTTAAACCCTGCGGGTCCAACACGCTTACATCAGGGCTGTCGTTATTTTCCGGATCGGCATAATTCCAGCGGAAGCGGCCGTAAAGGTAATTGCCCTCATAAGTAAACCGCTCGCTAACGTAGGTATTCTTGAAGGCAATATTGATTGAATTTCGATCCTGCTGGTTGCCTGCCGAGGGGAAGGTCGTTCCGCCTTCCAGGCCTCCACCCTGGCGTTCGATATTTACGATGCCTACGTTGGCACGCAGGGAAGAACGGAATTTCGAACTCCACTGCTGATCGATCTTACCCGAAAAATAAGTGAAGTGATTTTGCCCCGGCACGGTTTCGTTGATATTCAACTGCGGTACATCAAGCAGGTTGTCCTTGAGGTCAGTGGTATGTTCCACATTTAAAAAGTAGAAGGTCTGGTCCTTGACAATAGGTCCCCCGATACCGATGCCCACCTGATGGCGCTGAAACCCGTCCATTACCTGATTACCTGAAAGGTCGCGTTGCGCAAAGGGTGAGGGAGAGTCGATGACCGGTCCCGGCCGTGTTATATAAAAGACCTCCCCCCGGGTTTCATTAGTACCGGACTTGGTAGTGATGTTAATGATACCATTGGAGGTGAGCCCATGTTCGGCGCTGAAATTATTGGTCAGGGCAGTAATATTTTGGGTAAAGCCTACCGGCATCTGGAAGCGTTGGCCGCCGAGGAAGTTCTCGTTATTATCCATTCCGTCGATCTGGTAATTGGTATACAGGGAGTTAGCCCCGTTAATCGCTACAGTAGGTGCCTCAGGAAAAAAGCCGGTCGCCTGAGTGATGTTGGGCAGGCGGTATAAAGCACGGGTGATATCACGTCCTTCCACTGGAAGGTCTATGATCTCTTTCGAACTCAATTCCGAAGCTACTTCCGCATCAACGGCATTGATAGACTGGTAGGCACCGGCGGTCACGGCAACTTCCTGCAAGGCCAGTATCTTTTGATCCAATACCAGGTTGAGACTGGTGGTCTTATCAGAAATGAGTTTGATGTTGTTAATGGTGCGGGATTTGAAGAAGTTCCCTTCTTCAATCGTCACCTTATAGGTACCTGAAGTGGAGAGGCCGTCGACTTGAATCTTGCCCAGTTCGTTGGCGATAGCCTGCTCGCTGTAGCCGATCTCCTCGTTTTCGATGGTGGCCAATTGTCCGATAGCGGGTACTCCCTGGGAGTCTACCAGGGTGATCTCCAGACCTGCCTGCGCAAACAGGCTCAGCCCAATAAGGGTGAACGCAAGGGTAAAAAAGTAGGATTTCATAAAGATGGATTGGTTTTGCAAAGGAATAATGGAACGCGGGCCAAAGGCTGTGTTCCGGGTGATGATATCAGGCAATTGGTACGGCCTGGTTTATTCTGAATGTACTTTTAGAGGAGTCTTACGGCAGGGAAAGTGCAAAGGGAGGCCCGCGTAGTTCGATTGCCGATCTAAAAACCGCAGAAAAGTAATGCTTCAAAGCAACAATTGCGGCCGACCGTCGATTTTGCAATATAAGGAGCAGGCGTTTTCGAAAAAACGGATCCAGATCGGGCAGTTTAAGTAATACGCTTAGGTCGTCCCAATCATTAACATCCAGCAATTCCTCCAGTATGACCACTTCCTGGCTATCGGAAGCATATTGAAACAGAGCCTTCCAGAGGCGGTCGGTCTGCCAGGGCAGCGACCGGAAGGAAAGGGGGTCGAATTGCCACTTATTTAGACCGATCAGATAGCCCCCCCCTCGAATAGAGGGGCCGAGCACCGCCCGCCCGGACATTAAGGCCTGACGAACCTGCCCCCAATCAGTCTTACCAAGTTGAGGACTGTCGTTACCCACGGCAATGACCGCATCATACCCCTGCTCGAATACGAATTGGTAGGCATTGGCCAATCGCGCACCAAAGGTAGTGCCTTGTTGATTGCCTTCGTGAAAATGAAAGACCGGAAAACCCGAAGCTTTTATCGCCTCCCTCGCCTGCTCAATCAGCAGGGAGGCTGCAGCCTGATCCTGCTCCTGACTACGGTTGGGCAGCCAGCGCTTGGCCGCAGCTTCAGACTTTAGGCTACGACTAAAAAAAAGCAGAGCGATCTTTTGGCCATTCATAAATACAAGGATACAGGTTTAAACCGGTTAAGGCTGTCAAATTATGGACAAATACCGAAGCCCGACCGGAGCGGACCTCCACAATACCTTCCCAAAGGTCAGCCTTACCTGCTTAAGTACGTAGTAATCCCGGATTTCGGTTTTACCTACTGTTCAGCGATTGATGTCTGTATCCGGTGGCACATAGCCCATTTTCCGTCCAAGGCTGACGATCTGCCCCTTATGGTGAAATTCATGAGTGAGAACGTGGGTAAAAAGCTTCATGGCCGTAAAGGACTGTGGTCTGTCATCCAATTCGATGGTAAAGCTGCTCTGAGAATGGTCGCCAAACTGCTCACAAAAAGCCCCTACGATAGCATCTGTTTCTTCAAAAATAAGCCGAATGGCAGTCAGGTCCGGTACCGATGTAGGCTCGTGATCTGCGAAAGGGCGGCCCAGGGCCCCAGCCCCCAGCCAAAACTGGTAGGTATTGTTAATATGAACCAACAGGTTCCGGATACTGCCCTTGCCAAAATCGGCATCCTCCCGAAGCAGGTCGGTCGAGCTAATGCTTGCACAATAATCCAGCAGAACGGCCCGGCTGCCGCGGACGAAGGCGTATTGTCGATCAAAGTAGGAAGAGGGCATGGGTTGGGACATGGTAAAGAAGAAGGGGTTATAAATTAAAGAAATTGGATTTGTTTTTGGGAGGCTCCTGGGTCAGGGCCTTGTAACCCGTAAACTGTAATCCCTGTGGGAATAACTAAAAGGTTTTGAACCTCCTGTTAGCCTTCTTAAAACCAGGCCCGATGGATATCTTTAGGAAGGGTTCTTTCAAGTTTTCAGAGGACACCATTTAAAGCGTAAAAATATCAATTTTGGAATAAAAAATCCCCCTCCGGAAAGGAGGGGGAAGGTGGATTATTGAAATTTCTTCTTTAGTTCTTCATATTGTTTGGCAGCTTCTGCAACCACTTCATCACAGTCACCACTGATCGTCAAGGAAACAGAACCTCCAAACACCGGGACACCTACATTCAAAGTAACAGTAATGGTGCATTCCAGATCCTCGTATTGTCCAAGAGCATTGAGCAGGTCGTTCATAATTTTATCGGAGTGCTGCGTGTTCTCGGGAGTGTCGATATCCAGAGCTAGGTCGATGGTAATTTTGTTGGCATCGCTAACCATTATCGACTCAGCATTTAAGTCCTGGAGGTCATTTGCCTGAACACTAATCGCTGTAAACAAAAGGCTGAAGAAGCCCAGAAAAAGTGTTTTGATCATAGTTTTCATAATTATCAAAATTTATAAGTGAAAAAATAAATGCCATTTAGATTCGGGTAGCCAGTTTGAACACGATAAATCGCGGGTTAAGTTCTACCCTTGAGAGTTGATAACCTGTACCCCCTAATTGCTCCATATTGTAGCTTCCGGTGTTGACCAGATTGTTAATCTCAACTACAAATTGGAGCCAGGGTCTATAGTCATATTGAGCTTGAATGTTAGTGAAATAAAACACCTGAACGGGGGCATTAACATTATCAGTAATAACTTGGCGAAGTCGGCCTTTAAAGTTTAATTTCGAAACAGGCTTCCAAAGCAAGTTATAATTAATAAAATAGCGTTGATTCGCATTAAAACCACCTTTAGTCGTTTCAGTCGTTTGAAAAAAGGACCACTGCCCTTCTCCAGTCAATTTGAAATTCAGTGCTCCATCGAATGCGCTTGTAAACGAAACTTCCGATCTGAATAGGTGGTTACTGGAATAAATTTCCTCCTCTGATGCATTGAGGAAGGGATTATTGGAAAAAGTGTAATTGAAATTCAGTCCAAAGTTGGTGGACCAGTCGGCAAAAAACTTATCCAAGCCAATACTGGCTGTCAAGTGATCTCCCTGGCCAAGCAATAAGTGTTGGTTGACTGCGTAAAGACCGATGTACCCGTACCGGCTCCCCACAGCTTGTCTTTGACGGTTCCAATTCAAAAAAAGATAAGATTGCAATAGTGCCCTTTTATTATTGAAGCTAAGCCGTCCGAAAAGATTTTGTCCAGGCATTCGGCTCCATGCTCCTGTTCCTGTTGAAAGATTCCGGTAGGAGGTGAAAAGGGTAATTGGAATTAAGTCATCAAAATCCAGGAAATTCTGCTCATAGTTGTAACCCAAGCCCAATGAAAACAAACGACCCAACTTCTTGCTTCCATCCAGACTTAGGTTTAAGTAGGTTTGTTCCTGATCGGTATTCTCTAAGCCGTCTGCTTGTAAAGGCTTATAACGGCCAATTTCTCCATCCACTTTCCATTCCAGGGATTTGGACTCCTGCTGCCAACCTCCAGTAATTCCAATGCGTTGACGGGAAAAGAACCAATCATTGAATAAGTTGGGTTGCTCGGAAGGAGGCTCGATTTCCCCTTCCCTACTGCTCAATTGATTGTTCAGTTGATCACTTTCCCAACGTGCTACAAAGGAAGCAGAAAATTTACCCTTCCCCCTGGTGCCGAAAAGGCCAATATGAAAATCGACATCCTCTGTCCGATGACGTGTTTGCTGGTGCAGACTATCTCCGGCAACTTCCTCAAACAAATTATTTCCTGCTACCAGGGGAAAAGAGAAAGCCTGGTTACGGGTATCCCGAAAATACGTGAGGTCGGTAACCAGAGCCATACGTTCTCTTAATTTATACACCCAATTGATCGCATGCTTATCCTGACGATCCTTTTTCCGGGCAAATTGTGGCAACTCGAAAATAGTGGAGTCTTGAATGGTAATAACTTCAGACCGTTCATTTTCATTCAATTGCGTTAAAACACCCTGATATTTAAGGTTCGATTTATCATTCAATTGCAGAGTAGCTTCCAATTTCCATTCCCCACCCCAGCTATCGCTATGGAATTGTGTATTTTCAGCTATGGAAAAATCATCCCCCAAAACGAGGTCCCGAAAAAAACTACCAGTCTCTAATCCAATTCCCTCGCCGTAGATCAAGGCGTAAGACTTGATCTTTAAATTGTCGCTTGGATTGAGGATCAGGTTATTGGCTCCAAATTCCATTCGGTGATCCTGGTAATCTATGGGGTTTAATTCAAAAGGAACAAAAGGTTCCAAATGCGTCCAATACCGAGCCGGTCGCTGATATTCATAAGGCCGGTTAACTAATGAGCCTTGCTCTAACAAGGAATGCAGGGAGAGATTCGAGTCGCCCAAATTATTCGCTCGTCCTACCAACATACCTTTGTGATCACCATATAAACTGTAAAGGTTGGCCTCGGCTGTGTATCGATTTGGAATACCTACCCCCACTTCGGCATTACCAAAAACAAACTTTTTTCGGTCTTTTTTAACTTTTATATTCATTACCAATTCTTCCGATTCCTTGATGTTATGGAGCAGATGATTTTCCTGATAATGATCGATGAATTGTATTTTATCGACGTATTCTACATTCATGCTTCGGGTACCCAAAACATAGCGCTGCCCCATTAAATCATCCTCTTCGATCAAGACTCGTTCTACCCGTTTTTCCTTGTAAAAAATCGAGCCGTTATCTTTAATTTCTACACCAGGCATATTTCGAACCAGGTCTTCCACTACTTTTTCATCACCCCTTGCGTAAAAATCGGCCTGGAATTCCGTCGTATCCCCATCGATCTTATAAGGTATTTTATAATCTTTTATGGTCACTTCTTCCAGTTCAAAATTGGCAGGCCGGAGTTGAATATGCTGGGTAATAACTGGAAATAGCTGCTGCCATTCAATGAGAAGGGTATCGGAAACATAGCCCAACGAAGAGGTGATCAGGCGATAACTATCCACCGGAACATCAGCTTCAAGCTGGTAGCGTCCGGTTTCATCGGTTACGGCAAAGGCGATTAGTTGGTTATCCGCCCCACCATAGAGCAATACATTTGCAAACACCAGCTTTTCTCCTTCGGAACTGCTTACCTCTCCCTTCACCACTTTAGTGGATTGGCTAATGGCTTGCTGGGGGAAAAGAAAAACTCCGAAAAGCAGTCCGATCAGCCAAACTATGTTTCTGATATACCTCCTCATTAGTTATCGAATTTTTCCATGAAGTTGAAATAGTTAAATTGTATATCCATTTCAAAGTCATCTGATTCCGCATTAAACGAAGCTACTGCTGCTTTAAATTGGTTCTTTAAACCTTTCATGGAAATTTCATTGAATTCTTTAGGAGAAATTGGTTTCTGGTTACCAATTATATCCGGTTTTTCAGGAGCCTGTTCGGTTTCACTAATCGACTGAAATAGGTAAACCACTTCCTTTTTCGAATCATAAGCCTCAAGGATCAAACCGGGTAGCCCTCCTAATTTCCATGGGCCTCCACTCAAGGGAATTTCAGGAGTAAACCAGGCTATATAATCCCGTCCCCGAAATTGACAGGTTGCAAGCTGACATAAATAGGGGCCGATCTTTCGGGTAGAATCCTTAAGTGACCACTCCATAGGGTGCATATCATCTTCGATTAGATAATATTCTTCCTGCAGATCATGCTGATAATCCCATAACTTCCTAGAGGAATTCTCTTTGTAAAGCCATCGCTTCCCAAGAGCAAAATCTATTTGCCCTTCCAGTGTTTCCATATTGAGTGCATCTCCACCTTCATAAGGGTCCAAATTAAAACATGATGCTTTCTTGTTGATGATCAACTCAAAACTTTGGGCATCTCCTACTTTTTGTCCTTGGAAAAAACTTACTGGTTTATAATAATCTACTTTTACAACTTGTGAATACCCTAGTATAGTGAGGGCAAAGACAATGCTTAAAATTAAAAACAGAATTCGCATAGCAATTAATTTTAAATTACAGACCGATTGATAAAATATCAGTTAAAGCATTTTATTTGGTAATAAAATCAATACTTTTTAAAACGAATCGTTATTGAATTGCCTTTCTAATGCTCTTAATCCCTTCTAACGCTGTATCAAAAGCCCCATCCAGGGAACCTCCTTCTGAGCACACAGTAACCGGAATACGAGCTATAGAGTGAACAAATTCAACAGTGATACAAACCTTGTAATGATTATCTTCCTCTATCGAAATTTCATAATTATTCAGATCAGGAGTAGTAAAAGATAATAGACTTAATACCGATGCAAATATTAAATTGGAGACAAACATATTTTTATAATTGAGGAGTGCTGATGTACATCAGCACTCGGATGATTAGAATAAAGATTTATTTAACCCGAAGTTTCAATTCACGAATCTTTTGTTCCAGCTCGCGAGCCACGGACAAAGGGCTTTTCCCTGTTGCACACATAGTAATCCCTGCTCCTGCCAATGACCCGGCGGTAGCAACACCTGAAATACAAAGTGTATAGTCCTTATATTCTTCTGAATATTCTATTTCGAAACCTTCTAATTCAATAGTAGGGTTATTCACCATATTAGGCTGAGTACCACCTAACATAAATCCAAAAATTGCAATAAAAAACACATTCATAACTGTAAATTTGAGTTTAGTTTAAAATGTAAATCGTATCAACACTACAAACATAAAAACAGGTACTGCAAAAAACTTGCATCCACTCTTTTTTTTACAAAAATTTATACGCGAACAGCTTCTAGTTGTATTCTTACGCGATACTCATAGAAGTAGCTCTGCCGTTCCCGGCAATAGGTGACTTCAGCTCCAAGGGCTCGCATAGCATCCAGTAAATTATAAACTGTGCGTTCGCTGACATTAAGGCGGCGAGCTAGCTGTGCAGGAGTTCCAGTACTGCGTCGGTGGATCAGTCCATCCAGCCGGTCCAGCAGCTCTAATTGTTGGATAAACTTCATAACATAACCAGGTTTAGTGTGAATAAAAACAATGGTTGCATGCTGATACGCAGCCATTGCCTTTATACCCTAAAATGAAGAATACCCTCCAGGGAAGCGCCTGAGAGCAAGGAATCAACAATCTATGGGTTTTGCCGAATATGAAGGTATCGACCAGCTTTAATAGAAAGCTAACCGACAAGATTTTGAATAGAATGGTGCCGTAGCGGTAAAATAAAAAATAATCTCTTTCGGGTCAAGTGTTGTCTACAACAAATCTTTGCAGGCACGGTAGAGATCCTCATAATCTTTGCGTTCACGCAATACCACCTCCAGGTACTCCCGCCAGACCTTGACATCCTGCGCAGGGTCCTTGACGATAGCCCCGGTGAGGCTGGCGGCCAGGTCGGCAGCTTTGAGGGTGCCATCTCCGAAGTGGGCAGCCAGAGCCAGGCCACTGTTGATCGCGCTGATGGCCTCGGCCGTGCTCAGGGTGGCGGAGGGGGATTTGAGCTGCAGCCGCCCGTCTTCGGTCTTGCCGCTGCGCAATTCCCGGAAGATAGTGACCAGGCGGGTGATCTCAGCCACTGTTTCGGTCTTTTCGGGTAGCCCCAACTGGCGCCCGAGTTGGGCGGTTCGGGTGCGTACGATCTCTACCTCCTCCTTGTGTCCTCCTGGCAGAGGCATAACAACGGTATTGAAACGGCGGCGCAGGGCACTAGACAGTTCATTGACCCCCTTATCACGATCATTGGCTGTGGCAATGAGGTTAAAGCCGCGCCGTGCCTGCAGGTCGGTATTCAACTCAGGAATGGGCAAAAGTTTTTCTGAAAGGATAGTGATAAGGGTGTCCTGCACCTCAGCAGGCAGGCGGGTCAGTTCCTCCACCCGTACAATGCTGCCATGTTGCATGGCATGGAAGACGGGGCTGGGCACCAAGGCATCCTCCGAAGGGCCCCTGGCCAGCAGTTGGGCGTAGTTCCAACCGTAGCGCAGGGCATCTTCGCTCATTCCAGCCGAGCCCTGTACCAACAGGCGAGAACTACCGGAAATGGCGGCAGCCATGTGCTCGGAGACCCAGGTCTTGCCCGTTCCCGGGATGCCAACCAACAGCAGGGCTCTGTCGGTTACAAGGGTAGCGATAGCTACTTCGATGAGGCGGCGCTGCCCAAAATACTTTGGGGTGATCTCTGTACCATCGGCCAACTTACCCCCCAACAAATAGGTGGCTACCGCCCAAGGGGAGAGCTGCCAGTTTTCCGGCCGCGGCCGGTCGTCCTGCACAGCCAGGGCTTTTAGTTCGTCAGTATACTGGTCTTCGGCGGATGGCCTTAATACATCCATATGGACAGGTATAAATGTTGAATTATTGGTTTTAGTTTTTTGACGGCCGCTCAATAGCTAAAAACATGGAGCCGGCCGAAGTAAAAAATCGCTGGGCAGGCTGTTTGGAATACTCCTTTTTTTTACAAAGGATGTTCAGGACATTCATTCATAATTTTCAGCAGCTGCAGCTTTTACGCTTTTTTGATACGCCCGTAATTCGCGTACCAGTTGGAAAAAGTCCTTGGTGGGAAGGTAGCTGGCTCCGCGCCGCCGATTGGCCTCTGCGATCCGAAAAGCAATGAGCCAATGCCTAATGATCTCCCCAAGTGCCTTCCAGTAGCTGGTGCGGGTCTGATCGTAAATGTGGGTGGGTTCGGAGAATACGCCGTTCATTTCGATCACCTTGAAATTTTTACCTTTTTTCAATTGTTCCAGGCTTTCACATTTCAAGTCGAAACGGCCGAAGTAAAAGCCATCCAGTGATGCGGTGAGCAGGTCAAAGGTTTCGATCAGCTGATCATCGATAAGGGGATTACCGTTGATAAAGGCCGTCCCTTTATTGTGATTCCCGACGGCGCCCAGTCTTACTTTTTCACCCTTGGCGGGCATGCGCTTAAAGTCTTTCTGATGGGTCTCCTGCAATCGGTCCAGTTGCAACAGGGCTCGTTCGTTTTGGTGGATCAATTCATAAACGGTCGAATGACCATCCCCTACTACATGTAAAAACTCTTTGAGGGTCAGGGAAGTTATGTCGCCTTTTTTAGCTCCTGGCAGGCGGTGGTAAAACACCCCGAACTCCTTCGGGTAATCCAGGTATTCCTGAACAATGAAGGTTATATGGTAGCGTTGCAGGTATTCGTGTAATTCCTGGGGAGAATAGACCTTTCGAACTAAAAATCCCCGAAAACCTACATCCGGCTTTACGATCAGCGGATAATGCAAACCGGAGGCTTCCAGAGCCTCATCAATACGCAAGGTCTGATCTTCCGGTTGAACCAGAATTGAACGCGGCCGATGTGCTTCCGGTATACGATGGATACTTTCAAACTTGGATTCCAGCCCAAACCCACCTGCAAGGATCCCCGGATTGGTGGCCGAAAAGAAACAGAAGTGGCGGGCCCGTAGCATCAACCCGGGCATAATGAATAACATGGGCCAGTAGAAAGCAGGTGTCGGCCAGTATTCCCAGTTCAATAATTTGATCCAGAAGGGGCGGCGATTAAGACGTCGGCGCTCTGCCATTGTTAAGGTGGATGGCTTTGGTGGTGTAGGCATGCTGATCCAGTTCTCGATAATGAACATCAATTCGACCCTCAAAATTAACAATATTCGTGGTGCTTACCGTCTTAACAATTCCCAGACGATCTATGACCACATCGATAAAGGGATCACCCACGCCGGCATTTTGGTGAAAATCGCGTATAGCAGCCAGGCTGAAGTCTCCTTTTCTCGCCCATTGTTCGAACCATTGTTGCCTCAATTTTTGCATAGACGGATCGTACAAAGGAGCCGATGACCATATGTGGCGCTTATCGGGATCCAGTTTTTTTTGATGGATCTTTTCCCCATCCCAACGCACTTCCTCAAAATGTTCCGGCTCCCGGGCGATTAGTGTAAAGGGCTCCATATTCTCAAATTCGTACCCTTCGATAAACCTGGCCACATTTTCAAATTCGAAAAACTCTAGGGCCATGATCCCCCGGCTAAGCCGGTAGGGCGGGTTGCGATGGTGGCGTTCGAAAGCACCGTTGAGCAGACAAATGGCCCGATTCGAATCTGCCACGGCGATCCAGGTGCCACCGGCAGCAGCATCCCTCGGAAAAAGGACCTCCTGGCCGCCCCGCACTTCCCGGTCCAGGTCCCGCGTTGACCGCTGAGGCCGTTCATCCCGGTTCGAACTTAAAACATAGACAGGCTCGGATTCAGTAGCCTGTGGAACATAGGTAACGGTACACACAATAGAATACAATCTTGATGAGCTTTAATAAAACACCATTACTTGCTCGGGGGTTTTTCGTTGAATATCCGGCACCCGGGCATCTTCGGCCGGATAACCCACTGGTAAAAGCAGGAAGGCCCGTTCATTTTCCGGCCGCTGGAGGATATGTTGAAGAAAATTCATTGGACTAGGCGTATGGGTCAGGCTAACCAGACCAGCGTTGTGGATTGCTGCCAATAGCATTCCTGCCGCAATACCGACCGACTCATTCACATAATAATTCTTTTTTTTCTCCCCCTTTTCAAGGTCGTAGGCCTTCTTGAACAGTACGATCAGATAGGGCGCCACCTCCAGGAAAGGCTTATTCCAATCCGTGCCGAAGGTTTTCAGGTCGTCGAGCCATTCATCCGACATGCGTCCGTTATAGTTCTCGTATTCCTCCTTTTCGGCTGCGATCCGGATCTCTTTTTTTATGGTGGGGTCTGAAATGACACAGAAGGTCCAGGGTTGTTTATGGGCTCCAGAAGGAGCTGTGGATGCGGTCATCACAATGCGTTCGATTACTTCCCGGGCTACCGGCCGGTCAGAAAACTCCCTAACGGACCTGCGTTGATCCATAAACTGGTAAAAGGCCCGACTGCGCTTGTCCATTTCCTCAGCAGAAAAATGCTTAGGCTTTAAGGGGATGAAAGTTTGATTTGGACGGCTCATGGAGAGAGCTATTGACTTTAACAATATTTTTTCGTATTAGGTGCCTTGCACTTATAGGTGCCGGACACCTATAAGTGCAAGGCACCTAACAAACGGAGGAAAGGGAAAAAAAGGAAAAAAACCACCTGAATAAACAATAAATGCCTCAAGGCGTAGAAACCGAAACCGGCAGTATTTTCCCATTGAAAAAAGCTTGCCCTTTTTCAGCAAAGTAGGCTATGAACGCCCCCATCGCTTCCGGAGCAACCGGCGCCTGCATCCCGGGGAATGCCTCCTCCAGCATTTCGGTTTGCACGGCCCCAAGAGCCAGGCAATTTACAGATATCCCTTTTTCCTTAAACTCCTCGGCCAGGCATTCTGTCAACCCGGCCAGAGCGGCTTTACTGGTGGAATAGCCCGTTAACCCAGGAAATTTACTACTCCCCTGGAAGCCCCCCATGCTGCTGATATTCAAAATATGAGGATGTTCTGCCTGTTCAAGTCTTGGGATCAGCTTACGGATCAGGCGTACAGGTCCAAAAAAATTGACCTCAAAAAGCGCCTGCCAATCTTCTTCTTCCAGATCTTTAAACCGCTGGTTGATTAATAACCCAGCGTTGTTGATCAATATATCCACCTGTCCACCCAAAGCATCCAGTTCCTTGTCCAGCACTGTCATATTCGGCGCTCTAAGGTCAAAGGGCAATACGCGCAGACGACCCTCTGCTCTCTGTCGTAATGGCTCTAAAGCCTGCGTATTTCGGGTGAGTACTAAAACCTGGTGATCGCTCAGCAAGACCTCTGCGGCAGCAAAGCCAATTCCCCGGCTTGCACCGGTTATTACAATATTCATATTTGAACCGTTTCAGACGAAGATACGAATTTGTCGAAAGATCGCTTGTCGGGAAGTCTGCTTGTTCCAGTAGTGAAAAAGCCTTTTTGGGCGGGAAAACTTTGACATGCCCGCAAAATCCAGGAAAATGAGAAAAGAAAGCTATATTTAATAATGAGTATTTCCCAATTTATCAGGCCGCTATGGCCAATCTTTTTTGGACTTTGCCTTTTTCGGTTCCTGCCAGGGGCTGCACAGGCTCCTTCCGAGGTGTATGCACTCATTGTTGGTATTTCCGAATACCAGGATGTGGAGATCTCTGATCTAAAATACGCTGCCAGGGATGCCAGCGCCTTCCATGCCTTTCTCCGCTCTTCAGCCGGGGGTAGGCTCGACAGTAGCCAAATTCGAATATTAACCGACGAGCAGGCCAGCCTCGCCAGCATCCAATCGGGACTGATTTGGCTCGAAAGGAATACACCAGCAGGGGGTAGAGCCATATTCTACTTTGCAGGCCATGGAGATGTGGAACGCCAGAGCAATGAAGAAAAAGGATTCCTGTTAGCCTACGACACTCCTCCGAATAACTACCGGCTCAACGCCCTGGGCCTGGAGTTTTTAAATGAGCACCTAAGTGGAAAACTCCGGAACCGGAACGCCCAATTTATTGTGATCGCCGATGCCTGCCATTCCGGAGCCCTCGCGGGTAATAATATCGGTGGAACCGAATTGACAGCACGGGAACTCGGTAAGCGATCGGGCAATGAAATCAAGATCATGTCCTGTCAACCCTATGAAAAGGCCTTGGAATCTATGGAATGGGGAGAGGGCAGAGGTGTTTTTTCCTATTACCTGATCAGTGGCCTCCAAGGACGGGCAGATACAGACCAGGACACCCGGGTAGATCTTTATGAACTGGAGGACTTTCTGCAGGATCATATTCGAAAAGCAACAAACAAAAAACAGCACCCCGATGTGATTGGAGGTCGAAAAAACGAACCACTCTTCTATGTAGATGCTACTACTGCAGACTCCCTTCGAGCCTTTGAGTCTAAAGAGTTGATCGAAAATATTGAAGTTACCCTTATGGAGCGGGTCGTTTCCGACGAAGTAAGCATGAACTACGGCCGTTTTAATAGGTCTCTGGAACGAGGGCGCTTGATCGAACCGGAAAAACGCTCTGCCAGTTTCTTTCTGGAACAACTCTACGCTGATTCTACCTTACGCCCCTTCATGAGCTTGCTGATAGAAAACCTGACCACCGCTATGTTGGACTCTGTCCAGCAAGCTATCAGGGCTTACCTCGAAACCGACCCGGCAGAATTAAAACTTCGGGATCAGTTCGATCAGAAATACATCCGTTTTCCAGCCTATCTAAAAAAAGCAGCAAGCCTGCTGGGAGAAAAAGACCCCAGACATGCTTCTATACAAGCACGGCGTTACTACTTTGAAGGCCTGGTAGAACGGATGAAGGGCGAACGAAACCAACAGCCCGATTCCCTCTACCAACGGGCAATGAACAAACAGGATTCTGCCCTGCTCTTTGAAGATAAAGCAGCCTATATTCATAACGAAATCGGCTACTTATTACTCGAACTGGGCTACCCGGATAGTAGCCGTATTTACCTGAAAAAAGCCCGGGAACTTGCTCCTACCTGGGCAATCCCGTATCATAACCTAGCCATTGCCTGCCTTGAAAAAGACTCCCTAGGCTGCACCCGAAAAAACCTGAAAAAGGCCCTGGAATTTAAACCGAACTTTACATCTGCCTATACTACCACAGGTAACCTGCTCAGTGTAGAATTTTCCACAGACACTACACTCACCGAACTTCAAAGAAAGGAAAAAGTCGACTCGGCCATTTATTGCTACCAGCAAGCCGCCAAATGGTACCCTGATGATAAATTCAATTATTACAACTATGCTAGTTTTCTAAAAAAAATTGATACCCTGGAAAAAGCAAAAGCCGCTTACAGAAAAGTACTGGCCATTGATAGCAACTTTGCCAGGGCCTGGTACGGTCTGGCACTAACTCTTGATACACAGGTAAAAACAGACTCCGCAGAGGTTGCCTACCGGAAAGCCATATCTCTGGACCCTGAAATGGCGAAAGCCCATCAATACCTAGGCGCACTTTACCTTAAAACCGATCGCCCGGGAGCAGCAAAGACTACCCTCCTAAAGTCTGCAACACTAGACCCCAGCCTGGAAAGCGGCATTACAACCCAACTGGCCGAAGCCCTTATCGAATTAAACCAATGGCAACAAATTCCCCAACTACCACTAGAGCCTTTGTTCCAATGGTTGACCCTTTACGATGTGGCTGAGTATTCTAAGGAAGCCGACGACCGCACCCAAACCCTGCAGGCCTATAAGTTGATGGAACAGACCTTACCGGAAGAGCCTTTTACCGAACTACTCCTGAGTGTGTTCTGGGCCGAAGCCGGTAAAATCAAAAAATCCCTGAATGCCGTAAAAAGCACCCTGGAAGTTGCCCAGCTCAGCGGCGAACTTGCCGATTACATCGACCTTATCGAGTACTATCTGGAAGATTTCCCCAAAGTGCAGGAGCACAAAAAATACCATAAACTTTTGCAACGATATACCTCTGAATAATACACCTTTGATTCTAAAACCTTTTTAACCAACTAACGATGAAACCGTATTGTTTGCTAATTTTTTTTATTGCGTTTGGGTTTAGCCCGATCTTCAGCCAGGGAGGTAGTCTTCATTTTATTGCTACGGTTGACAATATCAATCCTGACATCCGGGAGGGTTGTGCCAGAGACTTTGAAGAGACCTACAAAGTTTTTCAGGCAGTTGCTCAGGATGCCGGTATGGCCTTCTACCCTCAATTATTGTACTTTGATATTGACCAGGTCCAGGGTTACGTGGAAGACCAATTCAGCTGTGGCCCGAATGATGTGGTCGTGTTCTTCTATTCCGGCCATGGGCGCCGCTATGAATACGATGACCCTGGTATGTACCCACTACCCTACCTTTACTTCTGCAACCGACAAGTAGCAAGTGGTCAGACAGACCCTCTGGATTGTGAACTCGACCTGGAGATCGTACTCGAAGAATTAGAGGAACGGGCTCCCCGCCTGGTCTTGCTTATTAATGACAGCTGCAATGACGACCCCGATGTTTCTGTATCCTTGAACGCCATGATCGCTCAAACCACCGCCATCGATGACCAACTCAATCGTGAGGCGATGGACGATTCAAGTCTGGAATACGAAGGGATCGAACTCATCACGGAGTATTACGGTACCATAACTGTGAGCGCGTCCATCGCGGGTAAAGTGGCGATTACCAATAATGAGGTGGGCTCCTATTTCATCCTCAACTTCCTAAACCGATTAAGAGAGGGCCTGGCCTACAACAGGTTCAGCAGTTGGGAATCAATGCTGTCGCAAGTCCGACGAGATGTCGAACAACAGACTCAGGGCCAGCAAATACCTTATTACAAAATCCATTAACATAATCATTCCAAAATATCCAACGCCATGAAAATAAAACTGTTAATTTTTTCCTTCCTTTTGCTAGGAGTTTCCGTAAACTGGGCACAGGGAAGCGGCAGAACCACAGGGGGATCGGCCCTGGCTGCCCTGAAGATCAAAAAACCACCGAAAAAGGCCTCTGCAGCAACTTCCAGGCATACTAACAAGCCCAAGGGCCTGGGTAACCACTTCAGACCTGTTTCTATTGAAAATACAGAGGTCGAAAAAGCTTACGATGCCTGGGAGACCAATCCCGCTTATGCGGTTGAGCAATTTGCGGCCTACAGTAATTCTGACGCAGATGCCGCCTATGGGCTCGGTCTGGCCTACTATGAACAGGACCGACTGGAAGAGGCGGTCAACGCATTTGAGAACGCCATACTATTGGATAATTATTTCCAGGATGCCTATTATTGGCTAGGCGTTATTTATGAAGAATTAGGGGATTACGAGACCAGTGCTGACGCCCTTTACGTCGCGATCGAGCTGGATGAAGAAGATTCCGATGCCTGGTGGCAGCTTGGTTACCTGTACTATGCTTCCGGCTACTCCGAGGAGGCACAGCTCTGCCTGGATGAAGCCAATTACTATGATCCGGACTTTTATTCCACTAATCTTAAAGAGGAGTACAGCTGGTACTAAAAAAGTCGATGCCTCAAAGCCTACTCTCCGCTTTGAGGCATCCTTAGTTTGTTGCCTCTACATTCAATCGTATGGCTGATTTATTTTGCTTCCCTGGCGATCTACCAAACAATCGATAAGCTTGTTTCTTCCCTTCTTCCTTAACATAAACATAATCCTCTTTCAACTTGATAATCAAATAAATAGGGTTTATTTTTACAAGCAGTTGCTGTTTTTTATTTTCTAACCTTTTCAACCCAAAAGACATGCTTACCAAAGATTTTCGACTGAGCGAACTCAAATGTGCAGTAACTTTTAGCGTACCTAAAGAAGCTTTCAGCGAAGGAGCAGAAGTCCGTGTAGTAGGTGATTTCAATGACTGGGACTGGGATTCCGGCCTGACCATGCAACTGGAAGGCGATGAATACAAAGTAACTGCAGAATTACCAGTAGACGAGGCCTTTGAGTTTCGCTACCGCACACAGGATGAGCAATGGGAAAACGATTGGGCTGCCGACGGCTATATCCCCACCCCATTTGGCGTGGATAACTCCGTTATTACCCTGACCCATCCTTAAAAGGAGGCTGCCTATGCTTTTTGAGGCAGCTCACTAATTTTACCCTCCAAAGCTTGCTTTTTTCTACCACTCCATGTTTTCCGGATAATGGGAAAAGAACCTTTTGCTTTTGGCTGTTATACTAGTCGTTTTTCCAGGTAGATTTATTACATTTGTTTAATACTCCTATTCCAGGGAATTCCCTACTAGCCTTATCACCACAGCAAGCGATCGCATGGCAAACGTAATCCACTACAGCCGGTTTTCCGAATTCGATATTTACCTTTTTAAGTCGGGCAAGCATTTCCGATTATATGAAAAGCTCGGCAGCCACCAAATTGAGGTAGCCGGCCAGCAAGGCACCTATTTTGCCCTTTGGGCTCCCAATGCAGAGGCCGTATCCGTAGTTGGAGATTTTAACGGATGGAATACAGAATCCCATCATTTATCCCCCCGGTGGGATGGATCCGGCATCTGGGAGGGGTTTCTGCCAGGCCTGGGTCAAGGTACTTTGTACAAATATTCTATCACTGCAAAAGATGGACGAAAGATCGAAAAGGGAGATCCCTTTGCCCGTTTTTGGGAGATCCCGCCCCGCACAGCCTCTATTGTTTGGGATGCTCCCCACAACTGGGAAGATAAGGACTGGATGGAAAAACGAAAAGAAAAAGCCGACGCTGCTGCTCCCTATTCCATTTATGAAGTTCACCTGGGTTCCTGGCGAAAAAAATCAGATTCCCCGGATTCCCTAGACTACCGGGAGCTAGCCGATGAATTGGTTGCCTATGTACGGGATATGGGGTTCACTCATATAGAACTCTTGCCCGTAATGGAACACCCCTTCTATCCTTCCTGGGGGTATCAGGTGACTGGTTATTTTGCTCCAACCAGCCGGTTTGGTACTCCAGAAGAATTCAAATACCTGGTCGATGCCCTGCATCAGGCAGGCGTAGGGGTTATACTGGACTGGGTGCCCTCCCACTTTCCGACAGATGCTCACGGGCTGGCACAATTCGATGGGACCCACCTGTTCGAGCATGCTGACCCCAAACAGGGTTTTCACCCTGACTGGAAAAGCTCCATTTTCAACTTTGGCCGCAATGAAGTTCGAAGCTTCCTGATCTCCAATGCCCTGTTCTGGCTGGAACAGTACCATATTGACGGCTTGCGGGTAGATGCGGTTGCCTCTATGCTCTATCTTGATTATTCCCGGGAAGAGGGCGAATGGATCGCCAACAAATATGGCGGCCGCGAAAACCTAGAAGCCATTGATTTCCTTCGCGAATTCAATGAGACTGTCTACCGGGAATACCCGGATACCATCACCATAGCCGAGGAATCCACCGCCTGGTCAGGAGTTTCTCACCCCACCTATACCGGAGGATTGGGCTTTGGGCAAAAATGGATGATGGGTTGGATGCACGACACCCTAAATTATTTCAAACGGGACCCCATCTATCGCCAATACCACCACGGAGAGATTACCTTTAGTTTGATTTATGCCTTTACCGAAAATTTTCTGCTTCCCCTTTCTCACGACGAGGTGGTGCACGGTAAAGGTTCCCTGATGGATCGTATGCCTGGCGATGAATGGCAGCGATTTGCCAATCTGCGCTTATTGTTCGGCTATATGTATATGCACCCGGGCACCAAATTACTGTTCATGGGTGGCGAATTTGCCCAGACCAGCGAATGGAATATCGAGGCCGGTCTGCAATGGTGGTTGCTCGACCACGCTCCACATCAGGGTGTGCAACGCTGGGTCAAGCAATTAAATGCCTTCTATCGCAAGACTACGGCGCTTTACGAAAAACAGTTTTCTGGCGAAGGTTTTGAATGGGTAGACCATGGAGGTGCCCAAAACAGCCTGCTTTCTTTCCTTCGAAAGGGAGATGATCCCCGGGATACTTTGATAGTAGTTTGTAATTTCACTCCGGCTACCCGGGACCCCTTCCGGGTAGGAGTTCCCTATGAGGGCTGGTGGAAGGAAGTGCTGAATAGCGATGATTCCGAATATGGCGGCGCCGGTCAACATGTTAATTCCAGGCATGAAACCCGGGAGGGGGAATGGAACGGACGCCCTTTCTATATCGAAATTAAAGTGGCTCCTTTGGCCTGTATGGTTTTTTCCTTCGAACGATAAATCAGGTCATGAAGGATATACCGCTTTCCGCCGTTCTGGAAGAAGATGACCTCCTCTTGAAACGTTTCCAAAAGACAGGCCAACTTCAGGACCTGGGTAGGCTCTATCACCGTTACATCGATATGGTTTATGGGCTGTGCCTTAAATACCTGCCCCAGGAAGACGCGGAGGATGCCGTTATGGATATATTTGAAGAATTGGTCCGCAAGGTTCCCAGGCACCAGATCGATAACTTCAAGCCCTGGTTGTATGTGCTTGCCCGCAATCACTGCTTGATGCGGCTTCGAAAAGAGGGTAGAAACCCAGTCCATCCTCTCGACCCTGCAGATGTGCATTCCGAAGTTTTTTGGCATCCCATAAGTGAACAAGGGCAGGGGGAACTGGAGGCGCAACTCGCTGAACTGGAACGTTGTTTGGATACCCTAAATGAAGACCAGGCAAAATGCATTCGACTTTTCTACCTGGAAGATTTCAGCTATAAAGAAATTGCCCAAAAAACAGGTTGGCTGCTGGGCAAAGTGCGTTCCTATATGCAAAACGGCAGGCGTAACCTTCGACTTTGTATGGAAAATACGGATTAGCAAAAGATGAAAGAGGAAAAAACAAAAGGGAAATTACTACGTAGCTGGCTGAAAGGCGAGCTAAGGTATGCGGAAGAGCGTCAGCTTGAACGCCAAGCCAGCAGTGATCCCTTCCTGTCTGAAGCTATCCAGGGCTATCGAAAACTTCCTGAAGCAGATCATATTCCCCAACTCGATCGCATGGCCAATCGCCTGGATGATAGGCTTGTATCCGATACCCGAAAACACACGAAAACACACGCCCTACACCCCATTTGGCCCCGATTGGCAGCAGCTTCTGTTACGCTATTGGTTGGATTATTTGCCTGGTGGTATTATCAGGCAGAAGTCCCCTCAAGGAGCGAAGCTATAGCCGAAACAGAGATTTCAAATCGGGAAGTACCCCCCTTGGTTACGCCTGAGGCAGCCAATGCGCGGAGCCTTCGGACACTTGACCTCCCCACGGGGCCCAGCCCGGAGAGTGGGTTCCCTGCTTTTTATACTTACCTGGAGAGGAATTCCCGTTCCCCTTACCTCCTGGAATCTGCTGCACCGGATAGCTTAAGGATTCGTTTTCGGGTCAATGCTCTTGGCCGTCCGGTCGAAATTGAATTTCCCGGATCAACCGGCTCTTCCTGTATGAAAAACTTACAGCAACAACTCGAACAGGGCCCTGCCTGGTCAACTCCCGATACCTCCAAAACGTATCAGCTTGTTTTACCCTGCTTTTAGTGGAAGAAATGTAAAGGATCGCAATTTTGAATGTTTCCCGCTGAAGAGTAGGCTATTCTATAACCGTTGTTTGTCGACGCCATCCCCCCATTAAGCACTTTTAAAAGTCCATCCTACAACTTTCTATTCTATTTGCCATTATCTAGAAAGTAATTTCGAAGCAACAGCTAATCGAAACCAAACCCTAAATGAACTAACGATAAAAGACCATGAAAAAAATTGCACTTGCCTTCCTTTTTTGTACGCTTACTCTTACCCTTGCTGCTCAACGCCCCAGCCAGGGCGGTGGGGGACCAGCCATACTGGGAAGCATAAAAGGCGTTTTGATCGATAGCGTAAATAATACCCCTATTGAGTTTGCCACCGTAGTTTTGACCAACGAAGAAACGGGTAAACAAGTCGATGGCGGACTAACCGAGCCCGACGGCTCCTTTAAATTGATCGAGATACCAACCGGAAAATATAAACTAGACATTTCCTTCCTGGGTTATCAATCAAAGGAGATCTCCGGTATTGAAACAACCCCTAAGGAGCCCGATTATGACCTCGGAAATATCGGCATCGTATCGGAAGGTATCACCCTGGCGGAAGTGGAAATCACTGGTGAAGCCGGAGTGATTGAGAATAAGATCGACAAGTTGGTTTATAATGCCGATAAAGATGCTACTACCACGGCCGGCGGAAGTGCAACGGATGTATTGGAGAGAGTGCCGCTGCTTTCCGTGGATGCGGAAGGTAATGTTTCCCTTAGGGGCTCGGGTAATATTCAGATCCTTATTAACGGTAAACCTTCCGTTATCTTTAACACTGATCCGGCCAATGCCCTTCGAACGCTCTCTGCTGACCAGATCAAAAGCGTAGAAGTCATCACTGCCCCAAGTGCCAAATACGACGGGGAAGGGAGTGCCGGGATCATTAATATCATTACCAAGAAAAGCAACCTGGAGGGGGTCACGGGTAGCATCAACGCTTCTATCGGGAACCGAAATAATCGAACTAACGGTAATATTAGTTTTGCCCGTGGCCGCTTTGGCTTATCTGCAAATATGGGCGGATATTTCAGCTGGCCGGTGGGCACCTCGGCCTCCTTTTACCGGGAGGATTATCTGGATAGCGGGGAAACCCGCTTATTGGAACAAGAAAGTACAGGGGAATCGGTACGTGGTTTCTTTGGAGGTGGGCTTTCTGCCTATTACGATTTTAACGCTTACAATAGCATTAATACTTCATTGAACCTAAGACCCCGAACTCGCGATAACGAAAATTTTACAGAATCCTTTTTTGAAGACCCCTCTATTGATCTGATCCAAAATTACGAGCGCTTCAGCGACTCCAAAAGCCGCAATGTTGGGTTTGACTGGACTACAGATTATACTAAAAAATTCAAGAAGAAAGATCAGCAGTTCTCTATTGCCTATCAATTCAGCGGCGACATCAGTGATCAGGAAAACCGGCTGGATCAGTTTGGCGATGACGAAAGTCTGAATATCCAGGAACTAAATACCAATGACGGGGATAATATTGAACAAACTTTCCAGTTAGATTACGCCCACCCCTTTACCAAGGATTTTAAGATCGAAACTGGGGGTAAATACATCATTCGAGACATTATCAGTGATTTCGAAGCCACCCGTCTGGATCCTGACCTTAACGAGTTCGTGACTATTAACAACCGAACGGATGAATTCAAATACGATCAGGACGTGATTGCGGGCTACGCTTCTGCGACCTGGAACATTACTGATAAATACGGGCTGATCGCTGGGGTGCGTTACGAGCATACCTCTATTGCCGGAGATTACAAGATAGACACTACTCAATTTTCCAATGAATATGACAACTGGATCCCTAGTGTGATCTTCAGTCGAAAGCTCAATCAATTCTCAAACTTACGATTTAGCTATAGCAAGCGTATCCAGCGCCCAAGCCTCCGCTTTGTAAACCCCTATGTAGACCTGAGCGACCCCCGGGACGTTACTGTAGGTAACCCCGACCTCTTACCTGAAAATACTGATCAATATGAGATCAGCTATGGTACGTATATTAAGGGGGTGGTATTAAACCTTTCTACCTTCTACCGGCAGACCAATGACAATATCGAGTCCTATATTTCTGTGAACGATGATGGGGTTTCTATTACCACCTTTCAAAATATTGGTACAGTAAAATCCTTTGGTTTTAATGCTTTTAGTTCCTTTAAGCTTTGGAAAAAGCTGGAAATGCGTGGGTTCTTCAACTTCAACACTTATGATTCCGAGGCAGAGATCGAGGGTGAATCCTTGAGTAATCAGGGCGTAGAATTCAATACCCGTTTGTCGGGCACCTTGAGCCTCCCGGGCGATATCAAAGTAGAAGCTTCCGGTTATTATAGCTCTCCGCGCCAGAGTTTGCAAGGAAGCCGGGCCTCATGGCGCTCCTTCAGTGCCGGTATATTGAAAGAGTTGTGGGATAAAAAAGCTACCATTGGTTTGCGGGTATTCCAACCCTTTAGCCGGGACATTATCTTCGACCAGGAATCTGCCGGTCCGGATTTCTATCAATTTGTAGAAAGCCGCACAGAAATTCGTTCTCTTCAGCTCAGCTTTGGCTACCGCTTTGGGAACCTGGATGGCCGCCGCGCCCGGCAGCGTCGCAGCAACATTAATAATGATGACCTCAAAGGTGACGGAGGCGAAGAGAATTTTGGAGGATAAATTCATTCAAAAAAATGTCTAAAAAGCCCCAGATGCGTACGTGCCCGGGACTTTTTTCGTTAACTGAGGAGAAAAGGGATTATTTACTCCCAAACCAATTATTTCATCTCAAAAACTGATTTTATGAGACGACTTTACGTTGTTCTATCCCTCCTTTGTATTACCCTATGGGGAGGGGCGCAGATCACCATCACCAACGAAGATATTCCTCAAGTAGGCGATGAATTGATCTACTTTATTGATACAACCTCCTTTAATGTAGGCCCGGGTCTCGCTGGTGCCAACCAGGTCTGGGATTTCCGGGGATTGAACTTTGCAGTAAGCGATACCAATCGGTTTATCGCTCCTTCAGAGGCCCCGAACAACGAGGATTTCCCCAATGCTAATATTGCTATTCAATTAGCCGAGGATGCCTATCAGTTTCGCCGAAATACAGAGACAGCAACCTTTGTAGAAGGGATCATAGGGCCGGATACGGGTGCCTTTTTCTTTAGCGCCGTTTATGATCCCCCCCTGAGGGAATTTATTTTCCCGGCCACCTACCAGGATACCTTCACCAGCAGGTCAAGCTTTAGTTTCGAAACTTCAGACCCTGCCCTTCCCGGGGCCTTAGTCAGAACGGAAGTAAATCTTTTCACCAAAACGGAGATCGATGCTTATGGTACCCTACGAATAGATGCAGGAGATTTCCCCGTGCTCCGTTCTTTGAGAGCAGACTCCTCGGTTGTTACGCTATTTCTGGTAACCGATACTGCCGATATTGAAATTTTTAGCCTGGAAGGACTGGATACTACCTATCAATGGCTTACTAATGGATCGAAAGGAGCCCTGGTGAACATGTCCGTTTTTGACGGATTCACGGAAAGTATTACGGTCCTGGATGTCGAAAACCTACCCATGGGTGAAGCTCCCGTAGCAAGTTTTAACCTTCAATATCTGGGTGCAGGCGTGGCAGCATTTACAGACAACAGCACCAATGAACCAACTTCCTGGCTTTGGGATTTCGGAGATGGTAACACTTCTACGGAGCAGAACCCGCGGCATACCTATACCGCAAATGGGGATTATACGGTTTGCTTAACCGTTTCCAATGAGTTTGGCACGGATTCTACCTGCCAAGTGATCAGCATTCAGGAAAGCCCACTGGCCGGATTCACCTTTGCCATCCAGCCGCTGGGGGTTGTAAATTTTGAAGACGTATCTCCAGGAGCGCCTACCGCCTGGTTATGGGATTTTGGGGACGGCAACACTTCCACAGAACAGGATCCGATCCATACCTATACAGCCAACGGTACTTATACGGTCTGCCTGACGGTCACCAATTCCTTTGATAGTGACAGTACCTGCCAGTCCATAATTATTGACGCAAGCCCCCTGGCTGAATTTAGCCTTATTGACCAGGGCAACGGAAGCTTCGAATTCACGGATGCATCCAGCAACAATCCCGAAACCTGGCTATGGGATTTTGGCGACGGCAATAGTTCAACGGAACAGAACCCTACCCATACTTATGACTCCTCCGGTATCTTCACGGTTTGCCTGACAGCCTCCAATACCTTCGGTGCTGACTCAACCTGTGCTCAGGTAGAATCCGTGATCACCACTACCCAGGAATTGCGAGGACTAGTCGAGCTACAATTCGGGCCCAATCCTTCCAGGGGAACCTTTACCGTAAACCTGCTCGGCAGCTTTGATGGCCGTTTGGAGCTAACGATTTTCAACGCTTTTGGACAACCACTACACCGTTCGCCATTCCACAGATCTGTAACCATGGCTACCCAAGGCTGGCCTGCGGGACTCTACTACCTGCATCTACGCGATGAGCGGGGTCGTCAAATGACGGAAAGTTTTGTAGTGCAACCCTAATCTGCCGATCTCCGTCGGCGCGATAAGCAAAAGGCCTGAAGGGCCTGAAGGGCCTAGAGGATTATGGATTTATAGTTTTTTAAATCCATAATCCTTTTAAACGATCCACTGATTTTGGTATTGGCCCGTTCCTTCGTCCTCCGACATGTTTAGATCCCTCCTGGTCGGTCGTGGCTCATCAGGGAGACGTGCAGATGATCGGCCGTGCCGATATGGCGAAGGGTGTTAAAGCCCATCAACTTAAAATAATTTTTGACAAGCCAATTGTGAACGGCTGTACGCTCTCGGGTACGCAAGTCGACAGCGTGTGAAAAGCCATCACTTTGCTTGTAATGCAGGGAAGCACTTTTGGTAGGTAAGCCCATTTTCCGGTAATCTTCCGGTACGCGGTTGGCATCCGTAATTAATAAGCTTCGATCCAGCAGAACAAGCGTGCTGATCCCGACGCGCAGGATAGGGTGCAGGGATCGAAATTCTTTTCGAACCTCATCGTGCTTGGTATTCCGGTTAGAGATCATGGATACGGCTGGAATAACATAGACCAGGATCAAGGCCAGGGCCAGCCAGTACCGGCGCCTTAGTGTTCGAAAACTGCCCAATCGACCGGTAAAACGGCCAAGGATAACTACCAGGTAAATGAATAATACCAATGCACTGGCCACCATACCTCCCAACAGGGAAACCCAGGCCCATAGCCCATACTCTTCATGAAGGTAAACCGCTCCACGGATCAAAGCAATAAAAGGGAAAAAAATGACCATGAAACCTGAAGCGAGAAATAGTAATACACGTAGCAAAAATCGAAACATGTTTCCTTGAGGGTGGTTTTTGGTTTGTTAGCTTTGGACTTTAAAGATTAAATTGCCCTGCTCAATAAGTTACAACTAATTCGCCCCTTATGCAGCTTGCAAGATCACTATTGTTTTTACTTTTCTCAGCTCCTTTTTGGCTAAACGCACAATCTGGCATGCCCGTCTGGCAGCCTGTTGAAGCATCAGAAGCCACACCTGTCCGCCAGTTTACTTTACATTCCCCATCCGGTTTACCTCTGCGGTACCACTTCACCCGTGAAACAACCGAGCTGGAACTCCCTCATCCCGACGGTGGTTTTGTGCGCTTTCGTTGGCTGGAGCGATCAGTCATGCCCGATCAAATGGCCCGAAAATATCCAGGTATTAGAACCTTTCGAGTGACCGACCTGCAAACCGGCAGACGGGCTGCATTGACATGGACGGGCTCAAGTCTCAGCGCCATGGTCCTAGAAGGTAAGCAGGCCTGGGTGGTACAAACCAGCAGTCCCGGGGCTCCAACCTACCGGTCGGCATGGGTAAGCTCCGAAGAGTTGACAAGTCTTAGCTGTGGGGTAAACGATGAGTTAGAACAGGCTAAGTGCTACCAGGGCTTAGCATACCACTCCTCCGGTCTTCGGTCTGCCTTCTCTCCCCTTCGGCAATACCGCCTGGCCCTAACCTGCACTGGTGAATATGCCCAACGCGAAGGTGGGACGGTGGAGTCGGTTCTGGGAGCTATGACCGGTGTCATCAACAACCTGAATCTCATAACAGAGGCAGAACTAGCCATTCGGCTCCAACTGGTAGACCGCAACGACGAGTTGATCTACCTGGACCCCGAAACCGACCCCTTCACCGATGCAGAAAATGCACCCAACCTACTCAATGAAGTTGCCCCGGCGATCAATGCTGTTTTGAGTCCTACTGATTACGATGTGGGGCATGTATTTACCGATCGTTGCGATAACGGTATTGGTGGAATTGCAAGCCTTAACTCTGTTTGCACCAACCGAAAAACGCAGGGAGTTACCTGCCGTTCTACTAGCCTGGGGGTTACCTTTGTAATGGCACATGAGTTAGGGCACCAGTTTGGAGCCTTCCACAGCTTTAATTATTGCCCACCCAACTCAGGGGCCATTACGCTGGGCGAAGGTTTCGAGCCAGGCGGAGGGTCCACCATCATGGCTTACGCTGGAGCCTGTGGATCCGGCACCTACCAATCCCGCCAGGATTTTTATTATCACAATGGTTCACTGGAAGATATATTTCGTTTTACCCGTGAAGGGGCAGGGTCGGGTTGTGTTACCGAGATCAGCACCAAGAACATCGCCCCCCAGGTCAGTTTATCATACGAAAATGGGTTTTTCATCCCCGTCAATACCCCATTCGAATTGCAGGCTTCGGGTTTTGACGAAAATGGAGACCCCCTGACGTATTGCTGGGAACAATACAATACAGGTCCTAGCTCTCCACTAGGGGAACCACAAGGGGAAGCCCCCCTTTTTCGATCTTATCGCCCAACGGCCGATAGCATTCGGATCTTTCCCCGGCTTTCTGCCATTTTGGCGAACCAAAATCCCAGGGAAGAATTTTTGCCGACCTATTCCCGAGACCTCAGCTTTCGATGCACGGTTCGGGATAACAACACCCAGGTGGGTGCTGCTGCCTGGGCTCAGGTCGACTTCCGGGCGACCGATCAGGCCGGCCCCTTTCTGGTGGCTTTTCCCAATGCGGCAGCAGATAGCCTGCGGGCTGGTGAAGAGGTCAGCATCCAATGGGAAGTGGCTAATACCGAAAAGGCACCCGTCAATTGCAAGACGGTAAATATTCGGCTTTCGATCGATGGCGGCAATACCTACCCCTTGCTACTGGCAGCCGGCACGCCGAATGACGGCAGCGCCCTGGTCACCCTGCCCGATGTTAGCAGCCAACAGGCCCGCATCAAAATAGAAGCCGCCGGTAATATCTTTTTTGACCTTTCAAACGCTGACTTCCGGATTGCTCCGGTAACGCAAGCCGGCTTTGCCCTTCGGCCTGTTCCGGAAAGTATCCCTTTTCACTGCCTGCCCGATTCCCTGGAGTTCGAATTGCGCACAGAGCCCATTGGGGATCTCAACAGCGCCATTATATTCGATTTTGTAGATGGCCTGCCTGAGGGGCTGGGCGCTCGCTTTTCGAAAAACCCTGTACTGCCCGGGGAAAGCACCACGCTGCGCATAGGAGTAGCTGAAGGCCCCGTGCAAGACAGTTTTAGCCTGGTAATCAGGGCAAGCGCGGAAGGGGATACTTCTTATCGAGAAATATCATTTAACACGCTTTCCACTGACTTTAGTGACCTGAGCCTACATTTTCCGGATGATGGTACCAGCGGCCTTGTCCTCAGCACGGAACTGGCCTGGAACCCCGCCAAAGCTGCCGAACGCTACACGGTGCAGATTGCTGACGAGCCAGGCTTCGATCAGGGGCTTCTGGAAGAAGCCTTCGGTATAACAGATACCACTTATGTCCTGAGCAGCCTGCTCGAAAACAATACCCTCTATTACTGGCGAGTCCTTCCGGAAAACGATTGCGGGCCCGGTATGCCAGTCCGGCCCTTTACCTTTCATACGGTAAATACCAGTTGTACACCCTATGCTGCTACCGATACCCCTATCAATATCTCCGGTTCGGGCCGACCGACCATCGAATCGCACTTACAGGTAAACGAAAGCGGCATTATAGCTGATTTGAACGTACCCCTTATCCAGGGTAACTTCCAGCCGGTTAATAGTTTGCGCATTAGCCTTATCTCTCCGGCGGGCACAGAAGCCGTCCTGTTCGATCAAAATTGCGGGAACACCATCAATTTGTCTCTTGGTTTCGATGATGAGGCACCGGAGGCCATTCAGTGTCCACCGGATGACGGCATTGTTTTTCGCCCCATCGATTCCCTATCCATTTTCAATGGGGAGGATATTCAGGGTGAGTGGACGCTTCGGGTGGAAGTAGTAGAACCCGGCTTCGGTGCTTCCGGAGCCTTATCCGGCTGGAGCCTGGAGTTTTGTGCCGGACTGGAGCCTCTTTTTCCGCAGCTGTTGGTAAAAGACACCCTGCGCGTACCACCCGGTCAGACTAACACTATCACCACCTCCGAATTGCTGGTTACCGATGAGGATAACAGCTCTTTCGAATTGAAATACACCCTGGTCGAATTACCCAAACACGGTCAATTGCGTATTCATGAGCAATTGCTGGAAGTGGGTGGGGTCTTCACCCAGTTGAATATTGAACGCGGTGACGTTTTGTATACCCACGACAACTCCCCGGAGCCCCTGGATCAATTCCTATTCGTACTGGAAGACGGAACCGGCGGTTTTCTGCCCGTGGAAGCCTTCGACATTCGCATACAGGAAGGAGTAGTTGTGGGGGTGGAGGAAACGCTCCCACCATCGGCGATTCGCATCTTTCCCAACCCTGCGGGGGATTGGCTGCGTATGGAAACCTCCTATCCCGAGCAATCCATCCAGCGTTTTTCCCTGCACCAACTGGATGGCCGCCTACTTGAGAAAGCAACCGTGCAGGCTACTTCCGCAGAGCTACCGTTGAACGGATTACCGGGAGGCATTTATATATTGAGGGTTTGGACCGAAGCTGGTGTGGCTGTACGGAAATTAGTTAAAGAATAAAAACGGATTTTACCCTTGTTCCTGTTGTGATTCTACACCAAACAAATGATCTTAACTAAATAAAGGAAGAGGCTGGGTTTAGAACCTTTCCCTTAACGAATCTCCACCCCTTCCCGGGCAAAAGCCCATTGCTGAAACCCTGCCCGGGCCAGCATGAAAACGGTCAGCGTTAGCCAGAGGCCGTGGTTGCCCCAGGACCGGCCGAGTCCAAAATAAGTAGCCAGAAAGACCATAAAGGCCAGGATCATGCAATTGCGCATAGCTTTGGAAGCAGTCAGGCCGATAAACAAACCATCCCAGATATAGCAGGGCGTACTCAAGACCGGGAAAATGACCATCCATAGTAAATAAGGGCGAGCAGCCTGAAGGACGTCTGCCTGGTTGGTAAAAATTCGAAGCAACGACTCTCCGGCAAGGAGATACAGCAGACTTATACCACCTGCCATGCCCATCCCCCAGCCAAAAGCGATCCGGATAGCACGGCGGGTATCCGTTTCTCCCCCACGCCCGGCGTACTTACCAACCAGGCTCTCTGCCGCAAAGGCAAAACCATCGACCCCATAGGACATCCAGTTGACAAACTGTAGCAAAATGACGTTTACAGCTAAAATGAGCTTCCCTTGCCCGGAAGAAAAACTGTAGAATAGCGCAAAGGCCAGGGTCAGTAATAAGGTGCGAATAAAAATATCCCGGTTCAGGACCAGAAAGGCCCTCAAAGCTTCCCATTGCAACACGGCCTTTAAACGCAATGCTTGTAAATAATGCCGGTAACGCCCAAATAATAATAGTAGTGCAATGAATAAACCCGCATATTGGGCCCAGACGGTTCCCCAGGCCACACCGCTTACGCCCCAGCCCAATTCAATGACGAAATAATAACTCAGTCCAATATTTATTATGTTTGAAAGTACCGTTAAAAGAAGCGGTAAAACTGCGTTCTGCATTCCGAAAAACCAACCCATTACTGCAAATAAACCCAGTGTGGCAGGCGCTGCCCAGATCCTGACAAAAAAGTATTCGGCTACCAGGCTGGCCTGCTCCCCCTCCATTTGCATGAGTTGTATTCCCAGATTCCCGATCGGGCCTTGCAAGAGCATCAAAACGAATGCGACTACCAATACTACGGTGAAAGCCCGCCCAAGTGTCAGGCCGATCGCTGCCTGATCATCCCGTCCATAAGCCTGGGCGGTCAGTCCGGTGGTACCCATGCGGAGAAACCCAAAGTTCCAATACACAAAATTAAAGATCATGGCCCCTACCCCCACCGCGCCAATATGCAAGTCGGACATACGCCCCATCAGCGCCGTATCTACCGTGCTTAGCAAGGGTACGGAAATGTTACTCAGAATATTGGGAATAGCCAGACGCAGGATCTCCTTATTCATGTACAAAGCGGATTTGTCGCGAGTTTGAAAATCGTTAAGTTGCAGAAGGAGGCTGGCAGACCCTATTACCACCATCAAGTGCCCTCTATTATTTGACAGGGCCAAAATCGAAATAATTCCCTTGAATCTTTCATCTTTGCAGAAGAATGCAGACGACAGAGTTCGAACAATATGAAAATTAAAGTTGGCATTTTCTTTGGCGGGCCCTCTCGCGAACGCGAAATTTCCTTTGCAGGGGGGCGTACGGTTTATGACAATCTCAATAAATCCATATTCGAACCCGTCCCTATTTTTATTGACAGCCGGCGCAATTTTATTCTCCTCGACTGGCAATACCTATACAAAGGGACTATACGGGATTTTTATCCTCCTGTAGAGTCCTTACCTCCTTCCCCTAATGGTTTCCAGGTCTACCGGGAAAGCCTGGGGGAGCTCACTCCAAGTCAGGAACTGCAAATGATCCACCGGGTCGGCCAACCCGTTCGGCCGGAAGACTTACCCCAAATGATCAACCTGGCCTTCCTGGCCCTACACGGGAAGTATGGCGAGGATGGTCAGATCCAGAAAGAACTGGAACAATTGCGCATTCCCTATACCGGAAGCGGTGTGCGTGCCTGCCAGATCGGAATGGATAAAGCCCTCCAGAAAGAGCTAATGTCAAAAAAAGGGTTTCCAACCCCAAAGGTAGAAGTGATCGAACGAAAGGCATGGTTGGAGAATACTCACCCGGAAGAGCTGCGAAATCAATTAGCCAAAACCATCGGATACCCGATGGTCATACGCCCGGCTAATCAGGGTTCCTCCATCGGCGTTTCCATTGTCCAGGAGGAGGAAGGGCTGGAAGGGTTCACTGATGCACTTAACGCGGCCTTTTTTCGCGAAATCATTTCTCTCAAAGCCTGGCGCAAAAAAAGCGCGTTCGAAAAAGCCGATCACGTTCGCCTGCTAACGGATATACGGGACGGACTAGGTTTCCCCATCACCGTTCATTCGAAAGATAGATCCCAAACCATTCTGCACCCGGAAGCCCTCCTCCAATGGTTAAACGATGTGGCAGAAACGGACAAAGGCACTGCCGTTCTGGAGAGTCACCTCGGTGAAAACAAGCTTATCGTAGAATCCTTTATACATGGTAAGGAGTTTTCCTGCATCGTTATTCGAAAAGAAGACGGAACAGCCGTAGCGCTTCCCCCTACAGAGATCATCAAGTGGGGAGAAGTATTCGATTACCGTTCCAAATATCTACCGGGGCTTTCGCGCAAAGAAACGCCCATCAAACTTCCAGAGGCACAGATCGAAGCTATTCGAAAAGAGTGCGAACGCCTGTTCACAGAGCTGGACTTTCAGACCTATGCCCGAATTGACGGCTTCATCACCAGGGAGGAAACCATTTTCCTCAATGACCCGAATACCACCTCGGGCATGCTGCCTTCTTCATTTTTCTTTCACCAGGCAGCCGAGATCGGACTGAACCCTTCGCAGTTTCTCACTTACATCATAAGAACTTCCCTTCAGGAGCGTTTCCGGCAACAATCCCAGGAGGCCGGGTACCGAGCCTTACTGGAATTTCTGGACGAACAGATCAAGGTTTTCCAAAGTGGCGCAAGCTCCAGGAAAAAGATCGGAATCATTCTGGGAGGCTATTCTTTCGAACGACATATTGCTGTCGAAAGCGGACGAAATATATATGAGAAACTTGCCGGATCTGAAAAATACGAACCCATCCCCATCTTCCTGACCGGTTCCTCTACTGATCTCCAACTGTACGAATTACCCGTTAATCTTTTGCTCAAGGACAATGCCGATGATATCCGCTCCAAAGTACTGGAGCCCAAGCAACATCCGGTAATCGAAACGATCAAAGCTCAATGCAGGGATATAACCGAAAAATACGCCGCTGCAGACCCCATTTTCATAGCCCGGCCCCTTGATTTCGAAGCACTGCCTAATAGAATAGAACAGGTGTTTATTGCTCTGCACGGCAGACCAGGTGAAGATGGACAATTACAAAATATCCTGGATGGCTTAGGACTGCCCTACAATGGATCGGGAGTTCGTTCCTCCTCCATTACCATTAATAAATATGAAACCCTGCAAACGCTGAAACGCAATGGTTTCACTGTAACGGAACAGTTACTATTACCGCGTAAAACCTATGAGTTTGATCGGGAAGCTTTTTTTAAACAGGTCGAAAATGCTTTTTCCTATCCTTTGATCGCTAAACCGGTGGATGACGGATGTAGCTCTGCGGTTTGCTTACTCAGGGACCGAAAGGAACTTGAAGCCTATTGCGCACTTATTTTCCGGTCTGCCGCCATGCCCGAAGCAGCGGCTAGAAAGGTCCTGCATATCCGACCTAAGGAGGAGTTCTCACACAAGGAGGAGATCTTATTCGAGGCCTTGATCACAAAGGGTGGGGCGGAACATTTTTTAGAGATCACCGGCGGTTTTTTGACACATCGGGAGCCAGATGGTAACTTGCGTTATGAGCTTTTCGAACCCAGCGAAACACTGGCCGGAAAGGGCATCCTCTCTCTGGAAGAAAAATTCCTGGCTGGAGAAGGCCAGAATATTACCCCGGCTCGCCTTGCTCCCAAGGGAATAGATTATGACATTATTGCCAGGCAGGTGAAAACTACCCTGGAACAAGCTGCCCGGGTATTAAACGTCCAGGGATATGCACGAATTGACGCATTTGTAAGGGTGTTCTCAGATGCGCGTACAGAACCTATCATCGTCGAAGTTAATTCCCTTCCTGGGATGACCCCAGCTACGGCCATTTTTCACCAGGCGGCCATTGCTGGTTATAAACCATTCGACTTCATTGATAAAATACTTGAGTTTGGAAGGGAAAAAGCCAGAAGCGGGTATACCGAAGTACAGGAGACACCAACCACTCCAGAGGCGCAAGTGAAAAGTACGACCCCTAATTTGGTAAAAAGCCCCCAGGCCGCAACACCTGATCATAGCAATTTAACACCTCAAAAAATGGCATCTGAAACATCCGACCCTTTAAATAGATCAAATACGAGCAGTTTAAGCGCCTCTTCTTCAAACGAGCCTGCAGGCTCAGGCCCAAAGGAGTTTTTTTTTCAAAGCATCTGGCGCCAAACCCTTGCGCTTTTCAAGGATCCCATACTTTGGAAAAACCTGGGCGTCATGTTCATTGTCTCATTACTGCTCTTTTTCCTGGTCCGCATAGCCCTAAACCTGTACACCCACCACGGCAAGACACTTACCGTAGAAAACTATACGGGTATGACCTTTAAGGATGCTAAAAAGAAAGCAGGAAAACGGTCTTTCAAGGCTGTTGTTTTGGACTCGGTCTATTTATTGGATCGGCCATCGGGGATCGTGATCACCCAAAACCCGGCCCCTAATTCTGAAGTAAAAAAGAATCGCACGATCTACCTAACCATTAGTGGCGGGACCGCTCCTGAAGTACAGTTACCCGATCTCATTGGTAATGATGATTTCGAGCAATACCGTCGAAAACTCGAACGCCTGGGTATTAATGCCCGGATCAGGGCCCAGGAGTTTGATCCCAAACTGGAAGACAATACTATTCTTTATCTTTTTTATGGGGACCAACGCATCAGCCCTGCTGACCTGAAAAAAGGGGTGGATATTCCTAAAGGTAGTACCCTGGAGGTTGTTGTCAGCGTTCGAAATACAGGACGGGTAGAACTTCCTGATTTAAGGTGTATGACCTATGACGAGGCAATCTTCGCGCTTCGGGCCAGCAAACTGGAACTGGGCTTTGTGGATACCCCCGATGGCAGTCGATCCGGCTATGTGGTTCGGCAGTCCCCTTCTTATTCCCCGGGAAGGACCCTGGCGGTAGGCGAAAAAGTTAGCTTCGTATTAAGACGACAACAACCGGAAGACTGCAGGTAAGGGAAAAAGGCTCCCCTCCTTCAAATCTTTGTTTACTTCATAATCACCCAAACAATGGAAGATATAACGGTACAGGAACTCAAGGAAAAAATGGACAAAGGCGAAGAGGTCGTCCTGGTCGATGTTCGTGAACTTCACGAGCGAGAAGAATATAATATTGGTGGAGAATTTATCCCACTTGGGGAGCTGGAGGAAAAGATTCCCCAGCTCGAGTCATTCAGGGATAAGGAAATCGTCATGTACTGTCGTTCCGGACGCCGAAGTCAGGTAGCCCAGTATATGTTGCTGGATAATGGTTTTAAAAAGGTCCGCAACCTTACCGGGGGCATACTGGCCTGGGCCGAAGCCTTTGATCAGCCGTGAGCCCGGTGCGCTGACTGTTGACAGGCTGAAAGTAAAAAGCGTAATGGGTTTTTACATCCATTAATCGGATAAGGCCTTACCCGCCAACTGTTTTTTTTGGAATTGACCATTGGCCTACCCATCCGCCCAAAGGCTAGATACTAAAGCGGATGCCAATATTATGTGTCCCGTTAAAAACCCGGGTAGACCGATAGGCATAGTCAATGCCTAGGCGGGTATTCTTATTTTCCCGGCTCAGGGGAAATTCGACGGAGGCCCCTGCACTAAGTCCGCCATAGAGTGGTGCCTGTTCGTTCGGGATATCACCCAGATCCAGCTTATAGGCAGCCCTTAGCATGAAGCGATCCGAAAGGGAGTATTCGACCCCTCCTCCCAGTTGATCCTGGGAAAAGGAATTACTGGTGAAATTACCCATGGGCGTAATCCGGTGCGCTTCACCCAGGTAAATATCATAGGATAGGCCGATATTCAGCATGGAAGGTAATTCGAAACGCGCAGCCCGTTGCTCGAAGGTCAGTTCGAAGCTTCCATTATTAGGCGCGGGGCCCTGAGTAGAGAGCCCTTCTCCGCCAAAGGTCATGGGTGAGCCAACGTTTCGCAGCGAGATACCAAACCGGAAGTTGTCTTTCGGACCGGTTACGTACTGTACGCCGGCATCAATGGCAAAGCCAAACGCATTTACATCCGCCAAAGATTCTGAGATCAGTCGGACTAGTATCCCGACCGATACCTTATTCTCGAAAATGTGGGAATACCCAAGCCCAAGGTTAAAGAAATTGGGGGAAAAGGTAGCCCCCGTACCCGCCGGTTGATCGGTAGTAGTCACTTCTATGTCGCCAAAATCCAGAGTCATCAGGCTCAAGCCAAAGGTCCCGTTCTCTCCGACCTTGCTGGCAATCCCCAGGGCATTCATACTTATATCGGTTCCCTGGAGATAGTTGGCATAGCCGGCAACAACCTCCAGGCGATCGATCCTCCCCATCCCGGCAATGTTCAGCCGCATAGCCTCCACGCCGCTGATCATTCCGGTATTTACCTGATGCAATCCAGCCGAACGTGCCCAGGGATTCATTAATAACTCATAAGCACCCGCTTCTCCCTGCCGGTCGGGGTTTCCCGCCCGCAAGGCGCCGGTCAAGCAACAAATCAGGACGATAAAAAGCAAATATCTCATGTACCTATTTTTCGGAGACCGCGCCGGGCGCCGCCTGCTGGCTTAAGCAAATTTTAAACCTGTACTACAAACCCGATGGGTCAAACTTCCGGTTAATACCAAACCACTTAATCGTTTTTTCGCCCCATTCACCCGCATCCACATGGATAAGGTAAACCCCACTGGCTACAGGAATACCCTTGTTATTACGCAAGTCCCATTCCAGATCCGGAATGATCTGCTGGCGATCCACTGCCCGGTTATTCCCCTCGGGGATAGCACCCGTTTCGTCCCGTCTGTATTGGCGAATAAATTTACCATCCAGGGTGTAGATCGTAACGGTAGCCCTGGCCGGCAAATTGGTAATCTTGATAGTATTCGAAAACTGGGAAACTTCGTAATCGGAAAAAGCGTAGTAGGGATTGGGTACAGCACGAATGGCATCCAGGGCTGCATTCTGACCTGCGACATCCAAGTCGGAAGCTTGTTTACCCTCCACCCGGAACCGGTAAACTGGATGACCGTTAATCACATTTTCGCCCCCTTCCTGTACCTCATAGGGGTTTTGAACCCTTAATTTTACCCGTACCTCAGAGGGGATCAAGCCCTCCTCATAAGAATTGAAGGCAGCTACACTGAGGATCAGGCCTGTCCATTGTATGGTCTTAATGGGGTCCACTTTATTGAAAGGGTTTGTATTCGGTTGGAACCCTTCCCGGTAAATGGCACATTCGTCATATGCCGTATTCGTTACGTACACAAAATGTTGCCCCCCTGCTACGTACGATAAAAGGTCTCTGCTAAGGTCGGGTGCCAGCAAAGCAGGAATGGCACTGGGATTGAACATCATGTCTCCTCCGTTTTCAATACCTTCGATCAACTCTCCATTATAAATGGAGTTCTCCCCAAAGAAAATATTCAGGCGCTCTCCTGTTTCTACATCAATGGCATAGCCAGGGAACCAACCCATTCCTTCTCCAGGATCCTGTGTATCAATATCTGGAAGCCCATCACCATCATTATCGAAGGCCGTGACATTAGGGCTGGAGCGTAGATCAAAATGATTGTGCCCGCCCTCTGCACTATAGCCTTGTGTTTGACTAAACCGGTTGTTGGTTTCAATGACAACACAACGGCTCCATTTACTTTTATCCGGGGTGAAAACGATATCTACATTATTTAGGTCCTCTAGCTGGGATTGCGTTCGAATGATCGAACTTCCTGCGGTATTCGTCCAGGCGGGCGTAATGTAGGGTAATATCCCCTGAGCATCGGAAGTCGTCCGGAAGTTACTCAGGTAATAAGGAACAAAAAAACCTTCTCCAATATTCGTCAACTGTTGGTTGGGGTCGATCAGGAAGTCCGGTTCTCCTTCCTCTGTAGCCACAAAATCGAAAACCACCTGGTCAAATTCGGATGCCCCGAATGCATCCCCATCCGCTATTCCAAAAAGCCAGGGGGTGGGGTCGGCCTCAGGATATTCGATCGTACCGCCAATGGCACCGTTATTCCCATTGGGGTTTTCTCCAACATCTTCCACCTGGCCAATGGTAACCGAAAAGCCATACTCTTTGATGATCTGCTCATTCAGGTCTTCCAGCGAACGCTCGGAGCGGATGACCGGAGCAGATGGGTCATCAAGGTTATACAACTCCCAAAAAGCAGTGGAATCGAGTTGATCATCATTCAGTTGATTATCAGGTATCCGCAATTCAAATAAACCATCCTGCACATCCAATGGATTGAAGACCGTAACCTCAACGGGCCCTCTCCCACTTTGGTAGGTCACCTCCCCGTTAAAGGAGCCATCCAAAATAGCATCAACGGTCTCAGAAGACAGATCCAGAAAATTTGTACCCGTACCCACACCTTCGATGCGGGTGATTACGGCACCGTCTCCATAGCCGGCCATCAGGTTGCGATCTGTGATAGGCCGCGGAATAATAGTATAGAAAGGATTATCACCATCTCCGATATTGCGCCGCCCCTCCAGGTAGGGCGTCCGTTGCCCAATGACCTCATCGGGATCAAAGGGTGCATAATTATTGTAGGCGTAAGCAACGGCTGTGAAATAATACTTTTTATGATTGATCAAGCGGCGGTCACCTTCTGCAAACTGATCCTCCGTAATTTGAAAAGTATGCCGAATACCATCGTCCAGCCCTTCTACCTGAGATTCAGGCACAAAGAATATTTCATCCCCAGGCCCCTCCACCGGTTGCCAGTTGAATATTTGCCCTACTCCATTTTGAATATCCACCTGGTAGATGAGACGGGCTTTATCGGGGTCTTCAAGGTCGGCTATGGTCACCTCCGGTCCAGCCAATTGGAACAACTTATAGCCTTCGAACCGGTACAGACTATCCCCTTCTGTAGGAGGTATTTGTAATCCCCGTTGGGCATAAGCCTCAAAGGCATTGTTAGAAGTCAGGGTGTCGTTCGTAAAAATAGCTATCAACTCCTGGTCCAATTCGATGAAATCAATATCCGGAGCATCCGGACCATCAGTGATTTCGAAACAATTATCAAATAAGGCCTGGGCGATATCATCCGCTTCCTGTAATCGACGGATGCTGGGGCAGGGGTAGCTCTGGTCTGCCACCCAGACTACTCCGATGATCAACTCATTGACCGCCCCGGGGTCCAGGCGAAAGGGGCCGGAGGCCTGAATGGTACGGCGATCACCGAAAGGCAGGCCTTCTGAGCACATAGACCAGCCATTGGGGTCATCTGGTGCTTCTGTAAAAGCATAATTGATAGGTTCACCATCCTGATAGGCATCGTCCCCAAAGGTGAAGGGGTTCCCATCTCGCCAGGAACCGGAAATATAGCGGTAGTATTCTATTCCTGTTTGTGGGTCGGTAGTTCCCGGAGGTGGGCCTCCTACTGCTCCGTTGTTGTAATAGGTGAAGGAAGACATACCGATCTCATTACCGAACTCATCCAAGGGGCCACGGAAATAATCAACCCCCAGAATGGGGATCTCCTCACAATAGGTATTCACGCCGTTAGGGCAGGTACAGCCGGTTTGTCCGTCCAGTGCATCTTCGTTGTAGACAAAGGCCAGGTCCCGCAAAGTATCACAACCAACGTAGTCGTCGGTAGAACAGCCTAGGTCGGGATCCACCCACATGGCAAAATAGGTACTGTCAATACTTTCAACTGCCCTGTTGATCAGTTTATAGCGCTGAAAGGTCATGTCGTTGATCTCATCGTTGGTAGCGTAGGCAAAAGCCTGTACTTGTACCTCCATTTGAAGGGGGTCACCCTGAGATTCTGCATGAATATTTCCGGCATCGTTATAGATCCAGAAGGTCATTTGGTCCGGGAACTGAGGCTCATCCGTGCACCCCCTGATCTCGATGACCGGGTAATCACCCTGGTCGGGATTGTATTCTCCATCTCCATCCTGATCCCAAAACCCAGCCAGTCCCTGGTTGGTATTGGGCAGGTTAAAACCATGTACATCGAAAAAAAACTCGTTGCCTTTTGCTGGCCAGCCACGGACATCGCGCGGGATCAGTGCCGGATCGTAGGAGACCCCTTGCTGTTGGGCAAGTCGAAAATTGCGAAGATGCTCCTCGATACTGCTACCCTCCACTACAAAAAATCGATCCCACTGTGCACAAATATCCTGATCGGTAGTTCCGTTATCCGGATCGAGCGGTCCTGGCCAAAAGTCGAAATCTCCAGTGGCGCGGCCATAGGTCTGAGCGGCCATTTTAAGGTTTCCGGCCGGGTCGAGACCTCCCAGCCATACGGCCCCCGCGAAAAGGGAGGATACCTCCGGTTGCCCTGGGGGCACCTTGGGTACCACATACCGGCCATCGGTATTATTCCACCAAACGTCCCCACCCGTGGTTAGGCGAGCCCGGACATTATTAATGGCCTGATCGATCTGAGAAATGGCGTTGTTGCAATTTTCCCGGAACCGTAGTTGGGTTTCTGAGGTGCGGGCTTTCCGCAAATTGGGGTTAATGTGCGCTGCAGCAGGGTTCGAAAAAACGAATCCTAATAACATTAAACAACCATATGTTATAACTAGATGCCTCATTTTCTGTCGCGTTACAATCGCTTTTTAAAAATCAAAAATGGCCCCTACGTATATCCTCCGGGGCAACGCAAAATTGTTAGGGTTCAGGCGGGCCCACTGGTAGGCCGCCAAATAGGATTCCACCTCCCGGGTGGAGTTCTCTATGCTTTCAATTTTATCCTGACCGTTGGAGGAGGCTAGAAACCCGTCATCGGTTGGAGAGCCGGTCGCACTGTAAACGTTTACCACATTCCTGCGATCCAGCAGATTGGATATCCGACAATAGAGGTTCATATTTAAGCCCGGGGTAATGATGAACGATTTGTCAACCTGCAGGTTCAGCGTAAAGGTCCAGGGTAAGCGAGCACCGTTGATGGAACCAATGGTCTGTGCTCCCCCTAATTCCAGGGGTTGTTCGGTTTGGGTGTAAGGACGACCGGAAACAGCTATGGTTTGAAGGTTTAAGCCAGCATTGGCAAAAATATCGGCCCCAAACAAACGAGGCCCGTTGTATCTGGGTCCGCCACCGTAGCGATAATCGAAAAGCAGGTTAATCCGGTGCCGTTCATCAAAGTTTAAGGGGAATAAAGTTCGAAGGTTACCCCGATTAACCAACCCTTGCTGAGAGTTGGCATTCGATCCGGTACCATCTGCGAATTGCAGGGTGTAATTTGCCGTTAGGGATACATTCTGGGTGCGACGCAATTCATATTCGAAGGAAAAGCCTTTTACCGTACCAAAATCCTGGTTATCATAGGTTGTATACTGCCCGATTACCGGTACGGGAAAATAGATCCGTTGCTGGATCATATCCCGCAATTCCTTATAATAAGCGGCGATCTTAAGCTTGGAAGCATTGGTCAGTTTTTGCTGAAACCCGATCTCATAGTCAATGGTACGCTCCGGTCTTAGGTCCGGATTGTTTTTGAGGTCTCCGGGCCGGTCGGTAAAATAAAAATAGTCTAGAGCGGTAGCAATGGTATTGGAAGGGGGCCGTTGAACCAATACATCATAATGAGCGAAGAAATTCGCATTCTGAGAGATAGGAAAGGAAAAAGCCAGACGTGGCATGACATTGACTTGCGGTTCGTAATCCTCAAAGGAAACACCTGGGTCAAAGTCCGGGCTTTTGATAAAGTTCGGATCCTCTCGCACGCGCTCATCCTGATAATATGGAAAAACAAGGCCTCCGCTAAAAATTTCTACCGGGCTATTCACGGGGGTTCCGTTGTCCCGGAACCAATCGTCTCCATCCCGGTAGGCCTGCACGGCATTCCCCGTCTCATCCACATATACTTTAAATTCATCCCCGATACTACCAGGCTGTTCATCATCCGTTACCGTGCTGTGGTATTCGCCCGCATCCATAATCTCATACAACGAATAGGGATCTTTTAACACCCGGGTATTGGCATCGTAACGATCTACCCGTACACCCAGGCGGAAAATGATATCCCTGAAAGTAAATTTGTCCTGGATATAAGCTGCGGTGTAGATCGGCCGATTGGGCGCTACCGGGAAGGCCCGTACGCCCTCGTCATCCACAGTGGTAAAGAACTCATCAAAGGTGCCATTGAATTCATTGCCTAAATAATCGTACCCCAGATAGGTTAAAAGGTTCTGGTCATTTAACTCGCGGGCGGAAAACAAGTCTAGGCTTAACTGGTCTGGGCTTAGGCCATCGATATTGACATATTCCGAAAGGGGGACGCCCAGCATTTCCCGAACCGAGCGATAAAACCGACTGTCAGAATCTTCTACTATGGACACTTCCAGCAGCGGGGTGTTCGGCGCACCGGGAATATCGATAAACCCAATGGTATCTGCTCCGGCTTCAATACCCTGGATGTGGTTATTGACCTGTTGGCGGCCTACCAGCCAGAGGTCGCGGGGGGCCACGCTATAGACCCGGTTAATCCGTTGCTCATACAAAAAACCCAGCTGGATATTGTGCCGCCCTTTGTCCGAACTACCGCCCGGAACCAAATCGAAGTTGGCACGGCCACTAAAGGTGTATAAGTCCCGTTCATCAAAGCGGGATTGATTAAAGACCCAGCCTACATTTTGGTGGAAACCCCAGGCATTGTTATAAACCGAAGAGATGCGACCATTAGGAGCGATAAAATCATCGAGTGAAAAAACAGCACCGGTATTGAAGTTCGTGGAAATGATGTAATCCGGTATCTGGCTGTTGATACCCTCTCCCGGGATTAAGCCCAGGGCATTGTTGTAGTTCGCCACCACCGGATTGGTCATGGCACCTTCATACCCCCTAAGCACCTCCCGGTAATCCGTATGTCGTAAGAGGAAGGATTGGGTTTCTGGGTCAAATTCCGGGGTAAAGGTGGGTACCCATTCAATATCAAAATCCCCAACATGCCCGTATTCGAAATAGTTACGACCAAAACGATCATCATTCAGCTCTCCCTCACCATGTTCATATCCAAATTGAAGGGTATAGGAAGCATTCTGGATCAACCCATCGTTGCCGCCTCCCAGCCGATGGCGAAAGCGGAAATTTCCCCGATAGGTGGTGTTGTGATCGGTAGGATTATTTTGGCTGTTCAACACCCGCCATCCGCCAGGGGTAAACTGGTTCTCGTTATCCAGGTAAATACCGGTTAGGGTAATGTCGATGGCATCGCTCAGGCGGGCATCGATCTTAGCATTCAGGTTAATACCGCTTGAGGTTTCAAAGGGCTTAGCCTGCACTTCGTTTACATCATCGTTTGTCAGAAAATCGGCAGCGACAAAAGGGTTGCCCCCAATATCCAGGATGGGGTTAGCTTCCAGCTCAGCCAACTTATCGTCCTTGATCCGGTAGACCGGTATTCCTGGCGGATCATCATCCGCCTGATAGGTATATCGGCCCGAAAAGCGATAACCCAAAACGGATTGGCCCTGCTTATTTCGAAGGATGGGCCCGGAAAGGTTGAGCCCGATCAAGCTTTGATCATAAGGATCAAAAAAACTGGAGGTTTCCATTTCCACCCCGCCGGAAAATTTATTGGAGGGCCCTTTGGTAGTGATCGAAATGATCCCTCCCGTAACATCCCCGTACTGAGCTTCAATACCCCCGGTGATCACCTGCAATTGTTCGATCTCCGAATCCGGAACAAGCCCTCCCAAAACCCGGATCCCGTCGACATAGTAGTCTGTAGCATTCGACCGGGATCCCCTTACGGTGATCGCATTCCCTTCATCAGATGATGAAAGCCCTGCAGAGGTAGCCGCCAGAGCATTGATATTACGGGTGGGTAGGTTTTTGATTTGGTCAGCAGTAATGACCGAACCCGAGGTCGTGTTATCCTGTTCAATTAAAGGTACCTTGTAATCCACAACTTCTACCCCTACATCCAGTAGCAGGCCTGACTGCAATTGCAGATCGACGGTATTGGCTTTTCCCGCCAATACCGTTACCCCCTCCACCCGTTGAGGGGTGTAGCCGGTATAACTGGCTTCAACATCATAGGTACCGGGGTCTATATCGGGAAAGTTAAAATTCCCGTCCACGTCTGTTTCCGTCCCCGTGATGAGAACGCCATTTTTATAAATAGCAACGTTACCGAGAATAATCGGAGCCCCGTCTTCCTGGTCAGTGACCTTTCCTGTTAGAGAAGTTTGAGCGAATATGCCGCCAGTAATAGCAACACCAAAGAGTATCAGGAGTAGGAGTCTTATCATGCGCCTAATATTTACACTGCCCGGAGGAAAGGTCAGCCCGAAACGCGAGGTACTAGACTTTAAATCTTCCTGCAGCTTACTTATCGTTTTGCAATGTTACTAAAAAAGGAGGGATTGACCGATGAGAAATCCTGTCAATCGGCCGTCAATTACTAAAAGTCCCGAATCTGCCGGTAGAGGGTAGACGGGATGCTTGAACAGTAAATTTTCCAACGCTTTTCTATCTCGTCAATACCGTCCTAAAGGCCTGGCTTGCTATCTTTACCGCTATGCTTAGATTTGTATCTACCTTTAGCCTGCTCCTTTTGCTCAGCTGGGGCTGCACTCCGGATTCGGCTTCGGAAGAGTCAGAAGATGCTTCCCTTATAGAAATTTATGTGCGCTACCTAGAGGCTGAACAGTCTCTTTTAGCGGAAGTAAAAGCTTTGAAACCTGAAGATTCCCAGGAAGGAGGACACTTCATTGAGGGAGGAGTACAACTAAATGGTAAACCGCTGGAGGGCTTGGAGCCCAAAGAGGGAAAGACGATCTACAGCTTGCACCAACAGTTGCCAGAGCTTCCCGACACCCTGAATTTTTCCTGGAAAGGCCAGCCTTCCGTACACCTGCCGGTACCCCTGATCGAATCCTTTGCTGTCGGAAATGATCAACTTAGCCTGAGCGAAGGCGGGACACTGAGCTGGGCCTTAAGCGGACCGACTGATAGCCTTTCCTTAATCCTTATTTTTACTGATGCGGAGAGTAGAGCCCATATTATCCAACTTCCCCAGCTCGAAAAAATGCGAACCTTTTCCGGTGCAGAGTTACCGGACTTACCCCTTGGAACAGCAGAGGTTTATCTTACCCTTTCCCGTAAAACCCGGCTGCAGTCGGGCCCCGCTTTAGTTCATCTAAGGTCTGAATACTTTTCAAAAAGCCGGAAAATCGAAATTCTTCCCTGAATTAACTGGGCAGGGTCACCGAAATTGCAGGAACATTCTGTAAATTTGCAGCCAATTTGAGAACTGGATTCCCACTTATGCGTCCTACTAAAGGTGCCATTCATGCCTGGGAGGTTCGCGTCATCTAATAAAATACCATCCATGCCCAAGGATACTTCCATCAAATCGGTTTTGATCATCGGCAGCGGGCCGATCATCATTGGACAAGCCTGCGAATTTGATTACTCCGGCTCTCAGGCCTCCCGCTCTTTGCGGGAAGAAGGTATTGAGGTCACCCTAATCAATTCCAACCCGGCCACCATCATGACCGACCCGCTCATAGCGGACTATGTCTATTTATTACCGTTGACGGTGGAAAGTATTATCCAGGTACTGGAAGAACGACAGATCGACGCCTGCCTATCTACCATGGGTGGGCAAACCGGCCTTAACCTGGCTATTGAGGCAGGGAAACGAGGAGTATGGGAAAAATTCAATGTACGCCTGATCGGGGTAGATTTGGATGCCATTGAACTCACGGAAAACAGGGAGGCATTTCGCCTGCACATGATCGAAAACGGCCTGGCTGTCGCTCCCTCCCGGATCGCCAACTCCTTTCTGGAAGGTAAAGAAGCTGCACAGGAGATCGGATTCCCTCTGGTGATCCGCCCTTCCTATACCCTGGGAGGTACGGGTGGTGGTTTTGTGCACAAGGAAGCTGAATTTGACGCAGCCCTTAGGCGGGGGCTGGATATGTCTCCCACCCACGAGGTTCTGGTAGAAAAAGCTGTTTTAGGTTGGAAAGAATTCGAATTGGAATTATTGCGGGATATCAATGATAATGTTGTCATCATTTGTACGGTTGAAAACCTGGACCCCATGGGTATACACACCGGAGACAGCATTACCGTAGCTCCTTCCATGACCCTATCAGATACCGCCTACCAGGAGATGCGAGATCAGGCCATAAAGGCCATGCGCTCTTTGGGAAATTTTGCCGGTGGTTGCAATATTCAGTTTTCCCAAAACCCGGAAACGGAAGAACTCATCGTCATTGAGATCAACCCCAGGGTGTCTCGTTCCTCGGCACTTTCCAGTAAGGCTACCGGTTACCCCATTGCAAAGATCGCCGCCAAACTGGCTATTGGCTACCACCTCGACGAGCTCAAAAACCAGATCACCAAGAATACCTCCGCTTATTTCGAACCGGCACTCGACTATGTTATTGTGAAGATGCCTCGCTGGGATTTTGAAAAATTCCATGGAGCAGATCATAAACTTGGGCTGCAAATGAAATCGGTAGGTGAAGTCATGGGCATCGGTCGGAACTTTCTGGAAGCCCTCCAAAAAGCCTGTCAATCTCTCGAAAATGGTCGTAAAGGGCTGGGGGCAGACATCAAGGAGTGGATCAAGACGGACGATATTCTCCACCGACTGGAAAACCCCGAAGACGACCGTATCTTTCGGGTTAAAGACGCCCTTCGGTTGGGTGTGCCCAGCAAGACGGTACAGAAACTTACGGGGATCGACATGTGGTTCATCAAGCAGATCAAGCGCCTGGTGAAACTGGAAAAGAAACTTTTGAAATTCAATGTACCTGAAGATATCCCGGAGGATTTTTTCCGCGAACTGAAAGAGGTAGGCTATTCCGATGCGCAAATTGCGTGGCTATTGCGGGTTGACGAAGAAATCGTCACTAAACAGCGTAAAAAGCTGGATATTCGCCGCACCTATAAAATGGTAGACACCTGCGCGGCAGAATTCGAAGCGCAGACGCCCTATTTCTATTCCACCTTCGACCAGGAGAACGAGAGTATCCCCTCCAATAACAAAAAAATCATGGTACTGGGCTCTGGTCCCAATCGCATTGGACAAGGTATTGAGTTCGACTACTGTTGTGTACATGGCTTGATGGCTATTAAAGAAGTAGGGTTTGAATCCATTATGGTGAACTGCAATCCCGAAACTGTTTCCACTGATTTCGATATTGCCGACAAATTATACTTCGAACCCGTTTATTGGGAACACCTTCAGGAGATCATTGAGCTCGAACAACCAGACGGGGTGATCGTACAACTAGGCGGTCAAACTGCTCTGAAGCTGGCCCAGACCTTCCACGAAAAAGGCATCCCCATTATTGGGACCAGCTTTCAAAACATGGACCTCGCAGAGGATCGCGGAGCATTTTCGGACCTGCTAAAAGAATTAGAAATTCCCTATCCTAAATACGGAAGTGCAACGGATGCAGACGAAGCCCTGGAAGTTGCCAGTCAGGTAAGCTACCCCGTTTTGGTGCGCCCCTCCTATGTACTGGGGGGCCAACGCATGCGGATCGTGATCAACGATGAAGAACTGGAGCGACATGTGCTAAGCATTTTCAAGCACATGCCAGACAACAAAGTCCTTATCGACCAATTCCTGGAGCGTGCCAAGGAAGCAGAGATTGATGCCATCTGCGACGGAGAACAGGTACACATCATGGGGATCATGGAACATATAGAACCTGCAGGTATTCACTCCGGCGATAGCTCAGCAGTTTTACCCACCTACAGTCTTTCAGTAGAAGCTGTCGCTAAAATGGTGGAGTATGTTGAAAAGCTGGCCAAGGCCTTGAATATCCGAGGATTGATCAACATACAGTTTGCCATCAAGGACGATCAGGTCTATGTGATCGAAGCCAACCCCCGGGCGTCCCGTACTACACCATTCATTGCCAAGGCCTACAAAGTACCTTATCTAAAGATCGCGACCAAGATCATGTTGGGTACTCACAAATTGAGCGATTTTGACATCAAGCCTCAACCTAGCGGATATGCTATAAAAGTGCCGGTATTCTCCTTCGAAAAATTCCCACAGGTTGACAAAAACCTCGGGCCTGAGATGAAGTCCACCGGTGAGGAAATACGATTTATTGTTGACCTTTCCGATCCCTTTTTCAGGGAAGTAGATAGTCGGCGCTATATGTATTTGGCGAGGTAGAGGTAAGGAAAGTCCAGTGCCTGGCTACATTCCCCCTATAAGGGTAAAAAATAACCCCGGCTCCCAACATCTTGCCGGGGCGGGGTTGATTTTACGGTGCCTTGGGAACACCGAAAACGCGTGTGTTTGTCGAGCAGCCCTTCTGTCTTTTTAACTGTTATTAGCAAAAACCCAATGTTTGACAATTTAGTCGGGGCCAACTCCTGCATGTTGCACGTTGGGGAACGGCATTAGAAAGTACTTTTGAAGGCTTTCTAAAAGTCGGGATCAAAAATTTTTAAATCCCTAAAAAACCGGGGCTTAGCTTTTCTGTATTTGCAAATATAAGTAAGACAAAAGAGGAAAAGAAAGACATAATTTCCAGATTGTTACAGGCTTTTTCGATCAGAAAAGAATTATTTAATTACAACCCTCTGTTTTTCAGTGTTATAAATAAAATTTTTCTTTTTTTGGCTATTTTTGTTACATGGCCAATAGTCAAGTTTACCAATTACTACAGTCGTTGACTTCCACTGAGCTTGCGGCTTTACCTTCCTTTCTCGAGATACCGACTCTTAAAATACGGGAAGGTAGCCGCCGACTTCTGGATGCCTATCTTGATGTGGGGCCCCCTTTACCTGAGCAGGAACCGAATAAAAAAACACTTTACAACTATATATACCAACCTGCGCAACCGCTTGAAAACTTAACGATCCAGCAAGACCAGCAAGTACGGGTGCTGAAGAACGACCTGCTCAAATCCACCCGTCGATTTCTGGCCTTTCAGGGAATGGAATTACATCCCGAATTGGAATTCCTATGCCTTCAACGGCTTTTTTCCATTCGCAGGCAATCCCGCTTAGTGCAGCAAGAAATCAAAAGAGGCCTTCGGTTCTTCGACCGGCATCCAGTAGATGACCCCCTGAGGGCAGCAACCTATTCTTCCACTATCTTTTCCCAAAACCTACACTACTACCTGGGCAACAGACGGGCCTACAACCAGACTCCCTCCAGCTTTCAACAGGCTATCCGATCCTCAGAGGAAGCCTACCTGATGTTCTCCCTGCAGGTTTACCTTGGTTGGGAAGAGTACTATTCGATGCATAAGGGCAGCGTTGGGAAAGAACACCTCTCAAGCCTTTTGGAGCGAGCGACTCAATTTCCAAATAATTCCCTCCTACAGATCTGTACCTGGTTATTGAGGCAACATCAATTTTCCGTTCCCCCTTCTTTAGAGGAATTTCGTTCCATTCTGGAGCAAATAAAACAAATCCATTCCAGCCTACCTCCGGAAAGCAAATACCTTCTTTTGACCAGCTTTAGAAATCGAATTGCAGAACATGCCCAAAAGCAACCCCAACATTTTGAGCCTTTGTTAATTGAAGTTTTTATGCTAAGCCTTAGAGCCAATGCACTAAGCCCAAGCGGCCAGTTGGCTGGTACTACCTTCCTAAATATTGCTACATTACTGATCAAGCATAAACAGTTTCAAGAATTGGAAGAGTTTGTTCAGGCCCAAAAACTCCAATTACCTCCCAGTGAGCAAAAACCCTGCCTCCGGCTGGTAAAGGCACACAGAATGATCGTGGAACAGCAATATAAAAAGGCCCGGCGTTTATTGTTGCAGTGGGAAGGTATACCCTTTCCGTTTCAGGTCCGGTTTCAGGTCTTTGACATATACGCTTTGTTTCATCTCAGCCAAAAAGACGAAACCTACAACCTTATATTGACCAATCGAATAAAAGCATACCTGAAGTTCATCGCCCGCGCTTCGAATGATAAAGGCAAAAGGACCTTAAGCCCACTTTGGAACATGGGCGTTTTGGTCAATAAATTATTCCAGCATCGAAACAAGTCCAGGAGGCAGGTCGAAGAGTTGTATGAAGAGATCAAACAAACAACTACCATTAGTAAGGATTGGTTACTGGAGCAATGCGAACAACTCCTCGACCAGGCTACCGCTAAGAATTGATTAAATAACAATGATTTCCTCTATAACCCCTTTCGTGTGTTGGCTAGAGTCAGAGGATGAATGGGTTTGCGGTGACTCAAAAGCCGGAGTTTTGTTTACCTTTCGAAACTCCCTGGGGGCCACTCCTTCAAAATCATCAGAGCAGGCCATAAAGCCAATACTTGCTGTGGCCAAAAAACAAATTGCCATTGAATAACGAACAACCTTTGCGATCGCTTTCATAATACGTATGGATTTAGATGATCAAATACGCGTTTGAGCGAGCGGTTTTCAGAACCGTCGCATAGGTCGTCTCGTTAATAGCCTTCGTTTAAAGTGGTCGGTCGCCTTAAATATGATTTGCCGGAGAAGTATTTGACTTAACCTGAAATAAATAAAAGAAAATACTTAATCAATATAGACTGACAAGCAAACTATTACCTTTTAATGTATTTCAACATATAATTTTAATGAGTAGTTCCTGCTTATGGTTTTTCCTTTTTTAAAATAGCGCACGAAATCATCGAACCCATTCCTTTATGAGTACCAGCCTGTTAGATACCTTAATAAGTCTTGTTCTGGCTTTGATCATGTTCGGGATTGGAGCCTCCATAAGGTGGAGGAGCCTGAAAGAGACCTTTACACAACCGAAAGGCCTTTTAATTGGGTTGGCCTTACAAATGCTTTTCCTACCGGTTCTGGCCTTTCTGGTGGTGTATTTTTCGACCTTATCTCCCGAGCTGAAGGTGGGCATAATGATCCTGTCTTTTTGCCCCGGGGGTACAAACTCGAATTTCATCAGTTATCTGGTAGAAGCAGATGTCCCGCTTTCCATTGGGCTGACCAGTATAAACAGCCTCCTCATTTTGATCACCATACCGGTTTATACCAACCTTTCCCTGGAATTCTTTATGGATGAAGAGCAGTCCTTCCAACTGCCTTTCCTGAGGACGGCCGGGCAGGTTTTTTTGGTTGTCCTCCTTCCTGCGGCCCTAGGGGTATTTTTTCGGGCGCGTTTCGCCCCTATTGCCTTAAAGCTGGAGAAGCCCTTGAAGTGGGTCAATATCGCTCTTCTGACCCTAGTTTATACCGTTAAACTTTTTGGTGGAGAAGCGGCCGGTGGGAGCGGGATCACTATAGAACAAACCTTTTCGGTCTTGCCTGCAGTGCTGACCATTCACCTGCTCTCCATGCTGATCAGCTATGCATTTGCCCGCCGAAGCCTACAAGAAAATAGGAAAGCGGCGGTCACCATAGGGATTGAGGTAGCCCTTCAAAACACTACGCTTACCCTACTCATCACCGGGACCATTATTGGTAATCAGGAGATGACCCACCCGGCTTTGGTAGTTACCGTATTTTCGTTTTTCACCACCTTTCTGTTCGCCCTGATCGCAACCCGTTTTGAGCTTTTGAAAAGGTTTTAAACAACAGAAGCCATCGCTGAAGATTCGGCTTATTTCACTACAAGCCTGAGGGCATAGACTTCGGGTAGGGTATCCTGGCGGGTGTGCTGAAGGAAAGTAAAACGGTAATTTCCGGTTTGTTCCATTTTTTCACCTTCCTCGAGCATTATCCGTAGGCGGCAGGAACTTCCACGGCATTTTCCGTTCCATACGCCTGTTTTTTGGGCCAATTCAAGAGAGATCACCTTTTCCTGCAGGCTATCTTCCGGGGCCTGACTGAGCACCTTGGTATACAGGTTTTGAAAAGGATAGGTCTTTCCGTGTTCCACTTCCAGGATAAAATCGTAGCGTCCTGTATCCCTGATCGGTACATTGAACAAGAGGGAATCCTGGTAAAGCCAGGCTGATGCGGTTTCCATTTGTTGCCGTTCCTGGTAAACGGTTCCTTCTCCGCAGGAGGCCAGGTTGAGCAGAAGCAGGCTTAGCGGAAGCACGAACAGAACTGATTTTTCCAATTTCCCCTTCATCTTACCGGAAATAATCTTTCATTTTTTCGAAAAAGGTGCGTTCCGATTTCCCGGGAGCAGGGTGGAAGTTTGGCATCTCCCGCATTATCTCCAACATCTTACGCTCCTCACCATTGAGTTTTTTCGGGGTCCACACATTCAGATGGATCAATTGGTCTCCTTTGTCATATCCCTGAACAGAAGGCACCCCCTTTTCCTTCAAACGAAAGATCTTGCCCGATTGGGTCCCGGCCGGCACCTTTATTTTCACCGTCCCACCTAAGGTCGGAATTTCCACAGAGGTTCCCAGAGCAGCATCTGCAAAATTGAGATACAGTTCATAAATGACATTTTGACCGTCGCGTTGTAGGAATTCATGGGGCTGTTCCTGTATGCTGATCAAAAGGTCACCGTTCGGGCCGCCCCGCAAACCGGCATTCCCCTTCCCGCGCAGGGAAAGCTGCATGCCTTCTTCCACGCCTGCGGGGATATCGATCTCCAGGGTTTCCTCCCCGTGCACCCTTCCGTCACCTTTACACGCGGGACAATTGGCCGTGACGATTTGGCCACTGCCATTACAGGTCGGACAAGTGGTTGTGGTTTGCATTTGACCAATAAAAGTATTGCGGATCTGCCGAACATACCCGGAGCCGTTACAGGTGGTACAGGTACGAACGGAGGAGCTATCCTTTGCCCCTGTGCCATCACAAGTATCGCAGGAAACTTGTTTTTTGACCTTTATTTTTTTGTTTACCCCGTAGGCGATCTCCTCCAGGCTAAGGTCTACCTTGATACGGAGGTTCGTACCTCGTTGTCCCCGGCTTCGGCTTCCTCTACCTCTGGAGCTACCGAAAAAGGATTCAAACCCAGCCCCGTCGAAGATGTTCCCAAACTGCTGGAAGATGTCCTCCATAGACATTCCCCCACCGCTGAAGCCGCCTTGACCGTTCACCCCGGCATGGCCGAATTGATCGTAGCGACGACGTTTTTCGGTATCACTTAGCACTTCGTAGGCTTCTGCAGCTTCCTTAAACTTATCTTCCGCTGCCTTATCTTCCGGGTTTTTATCGGGATGGTATTTCAGGGCCAGTTTCCGATACGCCCTCTTAATGGTTGTGTCGTCGGCATCGCGACCAACACCCAGCACCTCGTAAAAATCTCGTTTACTCATAAGAGTTAGCTCTTTTCTCCGGCCCCTGGCCGTTTATAATTATTTCCCCACAACCACTTTCGCATGGCGGATGATCCGGTCTCCCAGTTTGTACCCTTTTTGCACGGTATCCACTACCCGGCCTTTCAGGTCTTCGCTGGGTGCGGGAATTTCAGTTACGGCTTCATGCAGGTCGGCATCAAAAACGACCCCATTGGATTCCATGGGTTCCAGCCCCTTGGATTGCAGAATACTGTATAATTTATTATACACCAGGCTTACCCCTTCACTGAAGGTCTCCTCTGTTGCAGGGTCGTCAGCATTCGTTTTGGCTCGGTCAAAATCGTCCAATACGGGAAGCAGGGCTTCCATAGTTTCCTGACCAGCCGTTTTCATTAAGTCAAGCTTTTCCCTTAGTGTCCGCTTTCGAAAGTTTTCAAACTCGGCGAAAAGGCGCAGGTATTTATCTTTGAGTTCATCTCGTTCAGCAGCCAGGGTGGTCAACTCCTGCTGTTCGCCGGTGGTTTCTTCCCGGACTTCCGTAGTGGTCTGTTCTTCGGTCACCTGATCGTTCGTCAATGGTTGTTCTTGCTGATTATCTTTCACTTTCTGTTGCTTTTTTTTATTTTTCTTGCTCATTTGCAATCACTGTTTTCCGTTATTTTTAAAAAGTCGCCTGCAATGCATCAAATAATTGCAAGCAACGCCAAGGTCAGGGGTGGAAAAGCAGGTCTTACCTTTCTTTTTTCCCGCCTGCTAAAGATATATACGCATTTCAGTTCCAAAAATTGGCAATGCCATGAGCTCTATTCCATTAAATTATCTATGTTGAGGGGCACAATTACTTTGCCAGTTCGAAAAAAAAGCCAAATTGACAGTTGATTCCAATTAAGTCTGCCATCTTGCATTCAAATCCTCCTGACCCATGCGTACCATCAAGCCAGAATCCACTCCCTCCGCCGAACTTTACGGCTTTCTTACGGGTGCCATCGCCCCACGGCCAATTGCCTTTGTAAGCACCGTTAATGAGAAGGGGGTTGCCAACCTAGCACCCTACAGCTTTTTTAATATGTTCAGTTCTGCACCTCCCATACTGGTTTTCAGTTCAAACCGCAGGACCCGTGATAACAATACCAAAGATACCCTGCACAATGTACAGTCTACCCGGGAAACGGTGATCAATATGGTTTCTTGGCCGATCGTCCGGCAAATGGCACTTACCAGTGTCGAATTTCCGCCTGAAGTCAGCGAATTTGAAAAATCCGGACTTACTCCCCTCCCCTCTGAGGTGGTAAAACCATTTCGGGTAAAAGAAAGTTTGGTCCAGTTAGAATGCAAGGTCAATGATATTATTACCCTGGGCCATGAGGGTGGTGCAGGCCATCTTATTATCAATGAGATCGTACGCATCCACGTGGATGAATCCATCCTGGACAAGCACGGTAAGATCCTTCCTCACAAGATCGATCTCATGGGCCGCCTGGGACGCGCCTATTATGTTCGCGCCAGCGGGGAAGCTGTACACACTATTATACAACGCTCTGACCAGATGGTCATCGGTTTTGACCAACTCCCGGAAAGCGCCCGCAACAGCACCGTTCTCACCGGTAATGACCTCGGTCGCCTGGCGGGCATCATGGAAATACCAACCGAAACAGCAATCGCAGGCCTTCGGGTAAACCCCGAAATTATTAAGCTGTTGGAAGCTGATAACCCCCTGAAGGCGCTCCACAAAAAAGCCCAGGAGGCCCTAAAAGAGGATGATCGAAAATTGGCAGCGGAGCTGGTCTGGCTGGGAGAAGCGTTATAAAAATTAAAGAATTAGCAGTTGGAAAATCCCAAATTCGTTTGTCTTTTGATCAAGGTAGTTCAGCTTGGCAAGCTCGATTTAACAATAAAGAAAAGCCATCTTTTAATAAGCCTATAGTGCACTGTTAACTAATGTTCTATTTACCAGCCTGACCTAGGTTTCCAATAAGCATTTTTGAGTTTTATGACAAAGATCAATTATTAATATGATAAGGGTCACTTTATCAATAGTCCGTGGCGAATCAGGCAGCAATTTTGCCGATAGCCCTGAAGCGCTC
>CAYZMS010000004.1:0-187270 GCA_964479625.1 uncultured Saprospiraceae bacterium | reverse complement strand
GTTAGTGTGGTAACCAACAATTTAATGCTTTTGTAATATTTTCATATCAACCCTCTTTTTGGGGGACTTTTTAAACAACTTCTTTAGCAGAAAAGCAAACCTCAAAAAGCCTTTTCTTGTAAATCGCTCTCCTTCTGGTGATCTTCATCACAAAAACTACCAGAAAATACTTTCATTTTTATTTGCTGAAACAATTGTCGAAGTAGAAGAAAGGCCAGGTTACTTGCATTGACTTTCCTCTACCCAAGCCTGAATATAGATTCTATGCAACATTTTTTCGATTTTTTAAGAAGAAAACCTCAATTACCCTCCGTAAACGAGTTACTTCAGCAAAACGCCCTGATCCTGGATGTTAGAACCCCCGGTGAATTTGCCGAGGGGCATCTAGAAGGCTCCACCAATATTCCATTGAACGAGTTAAAAGCGCGAATACCGGAAATTGAAGCAATGCATCGCCCGGTGGTTGCCTGCTGCCGATCGGGCAATCGATCGGGTATGGCGGCAAGAATGCTTCGCGGGAAGGGCATAGTGGCCGTCAATGGCGGCTCCTGGCAACAGGTAGCAAGGGAGGTGAAAGACTAATCTTTCCCATGAACTGGGTTTCCAGCATGCAGGGCTTAAGCATAACTCAGCTTGTAATTTCCATTGGAAATTTTTATTTCCAATTTTCCATATAAATATCAATATACCTCTGATCCAGGGAGTCTGAATCGCCATAGTACTCGCGCATGGCAGCTAGCTCTTCGTGCAATCGCGCAACAGTATCGGCATAGGCCGGGTCATTGTAAACGTTGTTGAGTTCGAGCGGGTCCTGCTTTCGATCGTATAATTCCCATTCATCCACATCGTAGTAAAAGTGGGCCAGTTTAAAGTCTTCGGTTACGATCCCGTAATGGCGTTTGACCATATGGACAGATGGATATTCGTAGTAATGATAATAAACGCCATCGCGATCCCAGTCTTCTTCCTCTCCTTTCAGCAAAGGTAACAAGCTCAATCCCTGCATATCTTCAGGTATGGGTAAACCTGCAGCGTCGAGCAGAGTAGGTGCGAAATCCAGGTTTTGGATCATTTCCGTAATATCGGAACCAGGTTCAACCATGCCGGGCCAACGCACCAGTAAAGGCGTTTTAAAGGATTCATTATAAATGAAGCGCTTATCGAACCAGCCATGCTCCCCCAGGTAGAAGCCCTGATCAGAGGTATACACCACCATGGATGTTTCGGCTAGGCCACTTTCATCCAAATAATCCAATAAACGACCGATCTCGTCATCCACCTCTGACACGCAGGCAAGGTAATCCTGCATGTAGCGTTGATATTTCCAGCGCATTTTATCCTTGTCGTTCAATTTGGGCCAGTTTTCCACAAACCAGGTGTTGATGCTGTCCAGAGTAGGCTTGTAGGCTTTTTTTTGCTCCTCGTTCAGACGGTTGTAGGGCCGATAGAAACCATTTTTATACTCGAGCACCTTGGGTTGCACCTTCTCTCCCATTGATGCAATAGTCTCGGGGTAAATTTTCGAATCATGCTCGTACATCATATGGTAGAGTAAATTCATTTCTGTTGTTTTTGCAGCCGTGCCCCGATTGGCGTAATCATCAAAAAGCGTTTCCGGCTCCGGGAACTGCTTCTTGGTAAACTCCTGAAACTTTTCAGGGGTGGGCCACCAGGGCCGGTGGGGGGCTTTATGAAGGTACATCAACATGAACGGCTGATCGTTCTGGCGTTTGTTTTGGAGCCAGTCCAATGTAAGGTCGGTAGTGATCTCTGTGACATGTCCTTCGATCAGCGTATCTCCTCGAGGGGTGATAAAATCCGGGTTAAGGTACCACCCCTGCCCTGGAAGAATAGCGAAGTCGTCAATCCCTTTAGGGTTATTGCCGAAATGCAACTTTCCGAACATAGCCGTTTGGTAGCCTCCTTGTTGAAAAAGCTGGGGGAAGGTCACATTATTGGTATCGAATGGCATGCTGTTGTCGATCTTGCCATGCAGATGGGCGTGTTTGCCGGTCAGGATCGTGGCCCGGGAAGGGGCACAAATGGAATTGGTTACACTGGCATTGGTAAATATCATGCCCTCTGCCGCCAGGCGATCAATATTGGGGGTTTCCAATAACCGATCCTGGTAGGCACTAATGGCCTGATAGGCATGATCATCTGACATAATGAAGATAATATTGGGTTGAGAGGGGCCTTGGGTTTTGTTTTCCGCGGAAGGTGAGCAGGCAAAGAGGCTTGCCATCAACAGAATTCCAGTAATATAAGGATAAATACGCATGTACTTTCAGCTTTTGGACTTAATATACCAAAATTGTACTCCCCCAACAGAGGAGAACATTCGAAAGAGATCCTGTCATTTTCCTTAGTGTCGCTCCCCATTGCATTGTATTTTCCTAGCCGGAAAAGTCCGGTACCTCAAATAGTATTAGTTAATAGTGCTTCCCCTTCCTCTAGTGTGAGTGCCTTCCAGCCTTTGCCCATCAGCACCGATGAGGCTGTCATTGAATAAATAGTTCCCAAAACTAGGGATCCACTTTTAAAACCATTACCTTAACAACAAAAATACGGTTGAGGGGGAAGGTATCATTATCCACTGCTTTCCCTTCGAAAAAAAATTACGGTATGTCCTTTCGCTTATTGCTATTCATGCTGGTTAGTTATTCGCTTCCGATTACTGCTCAAATTCCGGAGTCTGCTGAGCCGGGGTTGGAAACCATTGTTGCTCAGGAAGAAAAATACGTCGAATGGCTGACTAATATCGGTGGGATTATCTCCCCTTCTGGCAAGGAACAGGAGCGAGCCGAGGCGGTAGCCACTATTATGCGCGAAATTGGATTACAACAAGTTCGGGTCAATGACCAACCCAACGCCATCGGACTGTTACCCGGGAAGTCCGAAAAAAAGATCGTCTTTGTCAGCACCCTGGATGATTTGGCCGGAGTAGCTGAACACCAACGGGCTGCCCAGGAGGCCCCAAAAAGCAAGGGAGATCGTTTAATTGGTCCCGGGACCAACACTTCCTCAATTACAGTTGCCATGCTGGCAGCAGCAGACGCCTGGATACGATCGGGTATCCAACCGGAATTCACCCTGGTCTTCGCAGCGGTTGCCCAGGAAGAGACCGGCCTAAAAGGAATGCAACACCTGGTGGATGAATACGAACAGGAGGCCATTGCCTTCATAGATATTCTTGGGGATGGGCAAAGGCTGACCTATGGAGCCATCAGCATTCACTGGTGGAAAGTGGTAGCCTCCGGGCCTCCCGGGCATACGCTACGCGTTGGTTTTCCTGATCAACCAAAGGTAAACCAGGCTATCGGGCGCGCTGTGGACCTGATCCTTCAACTTCCCCACCCCAATGACCAGCCCGAGGAGGTGACCAGAATAAACATTGGCATGATACATAGCGGAAGTGTTTATAACCACCAACCCGATACAGGTTTTTTTACCCTGGACCTGCGATCGCTTCAAACGCCCATTATCGAAGAAATGGAAGTTGCCGTTCGCAATATTCTGGAGGTCGTTTCTCAGGAGACTGGGATACAGTTCGACATGCAGGCCTTTCAAATTACAAACGGTGGCCAGATCAAAGGATTTACCGACTCCGAAATCTTCCAGCATGCCGTTGCCGTTTCCCGCCGGCTGGGTTATGAACCGGAGCTTTCCAATGCAGGATCCTCTAATATGAATGTTCCCATACATAAAGGTGTACCAGCAATCGGTTTGGGAGGAGAACGAGGCGGAAGGCGTGGCTTTGCAGATGAATGGGCAGATATTCCCAATATGCTACGGGCCGCACAATTCGTCTATTTATACGGTTTTTTCGGAGCTAACGACCGTTAATTCCCAAATCAACCATCCCCAAACTACAGTATACTCTAATCCCACCATCCACAAATTTTCTCGGTAGTCGGGATAACTGTAATTGATGTAGGTTAATACGACCAAGGCCGACCAGACCACGGGAAAGCGAAAGCGCGTGAATCCGCAAAAGGCCAGGGGAAGGGCCAAATACCAGGGGTGGATCGTCGTAGTATTGAAGAGATAAAGCGTAATTGCGAAAAGGAAGGCGGAAAAAAGGGTCGACCAATCGGGTCGCCGCTCCAGGGCGGCATAGGCTAGAATACCGATTACGGTGAGCATAGCCAACCGGGGGCCAAGCTCAGCGATCTGGTTGTATCCGACCCGCTGATACCCTATCCAGCGAAAAAGGTAATAAAGATTTGCATTGAATTCGAATTTTCGAAAATAGAGATCCAAACTACTGCTAAAGCCCGATACGAAGGTGGGATCATACAGTGGGGCAAACAACAAAAACAAGAACAACCCGACTAAAGGGAAAAACCAGGCACTTCTCTTCCAGCCCAACCTTCGGACCAACAAAGGAAAAAGCATTAATGGTAGCAACTTTGAAGCCACTGCTAAAGCCAGACTCCCTGCACCTGAAACCCAATACTTTTGAATCAGCAACCAGACCGTCAGCAATAAAAAAAAGACCATAAGTCCTTCGTGGTGCAGGTTACCCGAAACCTCCAGAATGACCAATGGGTTCAGGGCATAGATCAGGGCTCGTCCTGCGGGTAGCTGTAACCTTTTCAATAAAACCGGTAATAACCAAATAGTACCCATCTCGGCGGCGATCAGGGGTATTTTCATGACCAGGGTGGCAGCATACCAATTTCCGGGAAACAATGCCACCCCTAACCAGAAACTAAATTGAGCTACCGGTGGATAAATCGTAAAATAGTTTGACGAATTTAAGTTACGAAATAATTCAGGATCCAGCCCTAAAGGTCGGTTATCCACTTGTAACCAGGCCGCAGGGGTCATTTGAAAGGGGTTCTCCCCAGCATTCCACAAATAACCATCCCATAAAAATCGATATACATCATCGGAGAGCCCTGGGAAGGCAAAAAAGAGCGAAATGCGAGCGAGGGCTGCGATCAATAACCAGAAGGGAAGGGCGTTTTCTGTTTCTTTTGAAAGTAAGATCCATGTGTATAATACAAACAAAGGCACATACCAGCCAATGATCTGAATGAAATTCGACTGTTCAGGGCCAAAGGCCAGCCCTGTAATACAAAAAATAAAACCAGCTCCAGCCAGTCTTCGTATCCATAGGGAATTATCAAAACGCATAGACGAAAATAAGCAGCTTTTCCCAACCTGACTTACACACAGGTTAATGCGCCTGCCCGGTTAGGGTTTCATATGTTTTACTATTTTAAGGATCTAATTTTCATTTAGAATTGGAATTAGACTTATTGACCTGATCCACAGCCAATAGGTCTATTGCTTTTCTTTTAAAAACCCATGCTTTGAACCTTGATGAATGGTACCGGAATGGTGCTTATTTTACAGATCCGAAAAAAGGGCATAACCTCTTTTTTCGAAAAGAAGGAAAGGGGCCCGTTCTGCTTTTACTACATGGTTTTCCCACTGCTTCATGGGATTGGCATAAAATTTGGCCGGAACTCAGCGGGCAATTCACCTTACTGGCCCCCGATTTCCTGGGCTTCGGGTATAGCGATAAACCCTTTCCCCATGCTTACCAAATCGCAGAACAGGCTGATCTGGTCAGTGCTTTATTGAAGGACTTAAAAGTTCATTCCTTACAATTACTTTGTCATGACTATGGTAATACCGTAGGGCAGGAACTTTTGGCGAGATCTCTTGAAAAAAGTCATCCCTACAGGATTGACCGAATAAGCTTTCTCAATGGGGGCCTCTTCCCTGAATCCCACCAGGCACGGCCGATCCAAAAATTACTGGCTGGTTCCCTTGGATCAATGCTAACCCCTTTTTTAAGCAAAAGCAACCTGAGGCGTAGCTTAAACCAGGTGTTCGGACCTCAGACTCCACCAAGCCCGCAAGAGCTTGATTCCTTTTGGCAATTGATTAAATTCAATAGAGGGGTTCGCTGTCTACCGCCTTTACTGCGCTACATGCAGGAGCGAAAAAGGAACCGTAGTCGTTGGGTGGGCGCCCTGGAGCAATTCCGGGGGGCCATTTGCCTGATCGATGGCCTGGCAGATCCCGTTTCAGGTCTCAGCCTGGTTAATCGCTATAGAGAATTGTTGCCGGAACAGTCTGTAGTTGAGGTGCCCGGGATCGGGCATTACCCCCAACTGGAAGCCCCGAATGTCGTTTTAGAAAACCTTTTGTAAAAAGCTTTGATATGCAGATAACCGATATGTGCAGCTACACCTTTGATCTTCCTTATAAACCTCGCCGGATTATTTCCCTCGTTCCCAGCCAAACAGAGCTGCTTGCAGATCTTGGCCTGGAGGAAGAAGTAGCCGGGATCACCAAATTTTGTGTTCACCCGGAGCGGTGGTTTCGCCAAAAAACAAGAGTGGGAGGAACAAAAAAAGTAAAAATGGAAGTCATTGAAAAACTTCAGCCCGACCTGATCATCGGCAATAAGGAAGAAAATGAAAAATCAGACATCGAACACCTTCAAACCCTTTACCCGCTTTGGTTGAGCAATGTCTTCGACTTGAAAGATGCCCTGGAAATGATCCATTCCATTGGAAAGTTAAACAGTAAGGCCGAAGAAGCAGAGCGTATTTGCCAGACCATTCAATCGAACTTCGACCTTCTCCAACGCCCTTCCCGCCCTATTCAAGTCGCCTATTTTATTTGGCAAAATCCTTATATGGTGGCTGCGTCCAACACCTTCATTCATGCCATGCTGGAGGAGGCCGGCTTTGAGAATGTGTTCGGGAACCGCGAGCGCTATCCCGAAATCCAATTGCAGGATCTTATCGAAGTACAACCGGATTTCATTTTCCTTTCTTCTGAACCTTTCCCGTTTAAGGAACGGCATTTCGCTCCCTTTCGAAAGGCTTGTCCTAATGCGGAAATCAAAATTGTAGATGGCGAATTATTCTCCTGGTATGGAAGTCGCCTTATCAAAAGCCCAGTCTACTTTCAGCAACTGATCCAAGAAATGGTTTTTTAGCCTAAACCTTTTTAACTTAATCAAAATCAACAATTTAATACTCAATAATCAACTCTAATCACCCCTTTTTGCTACCCCCGGATTTTAGCTGATTGGATTTTGTCCCTTCAAAACCCAAGTTTGGCAAGACATTTGCTCCTTATATCTGAGAATAGAACTCAGGCTCAATCCGTATTGATCCAGGATTGGGCTGTAGATGTTATCGGGCGGGAGCACTAACCACTTCTTGAAGGGGGTTAATACGCCTGTTTAATTATGATTTTGGCTGTTTCCTTAGCGTTGGCTATTGGGCAAGCCTGTAATTAATGCATAGAGCCGGCGTATTAAATGTTTAACCAGGGCGCCCTGGCGGAACACTAAGGCTACGTCTATTAAAACACTGAATACCAATTGGGTAAAGACATACCATTGCTTAAAATGGCTAAAACAACGCTGTTTTAAGGTGGATGTTTATGCCCTGAACGCTCGAAAAACTGTCTTATGAAACGAATTGTACTGGTACTGCTGTCGTTATGGACAGCCGGTGGCTTGCTTGCGCAAGCTCCAATGGCGGCTCCCGGTCGGGTGGTGCTAAAGCTCAAACCCCAGGCGGAACCCCAGCATTTTATGATCGAATTTGCCACCCATAGTCGGGCTGGAGGCGGAGTTTGGCTATCGGAAGTCTTAAGTGAACGGAATAATGTCCACTTGCTCGAATTTGACACGACTACCCTAACTTTGGATGAAGTACTGGATGAACTCATGGAACAACCCAATGTACTTATGGCCAATATTGACTATTACACTCAACCCAGGCAGGACCCGAACGATCCCAGTTTTCTTGAACAATGGGGCCTTCAGATGATCCAGGCTGACCGGGCATGGGAAATGACAACAGGCGGACTTAGTCCAAATGGGGACACTATTGTGGTTGCCGTACTCGATACCGGCTTTGATATTTACCATGAAGACCTGGTCGATAATATTTGGGTAAACCGGGCAGAAATCCCCTGGGACGGCAAGGATAATGACGAGAACGGATATGTAGACGATTATACCGGCTGGAACTTCATTGAGGACAGCCCGGAGCACTACCCGGATGTTCACGGCCACTCAGTTGCCGGTATAATCGGTGCCCGGGGAAATAATGACCGGGGTATTTCGGGCATTAACTGGAATATAAAGCTAATGCTGTTCGAAACCAGGCTCGTCAGTGAGATCATTTCTGCCTATGAATACATTATTGACCAACGGGAACGCTACAATGCGACCAACGGAAAAGAGGGTGCCTTTGTGGTAGCTACAAACGCCTCCTTCGGGGTTAACCGGATCTTTTGCGATGACCAACCGATGTGGGGAGAGATGTATGATCGAATGGGAGAGGTTGGTATCCTTACCGCGGCCGGTGCCGCTAATAATGCCTGGAATATAGATGAGGTTGGGGATATGCCAACCACCTGCCCCAGCGAATACCTGCTAACGGTGCTCAACACCAATGCGGAGGATGTCCGATACCCTGGATCAGCTTTTGGCCCGGTATCTATTGATATGGGGTCACCGGGTCATAATTCCTTTACCACCTACCCTTTCGATACCTATGGCTCCTTTGGGGGCAATTCGGCGGCCGCTCCGCACCTGACCGGAGCCATTGCCCTGCTGTACAGTGCGCCTTGCGCCGACATTGGCAAAGAAGCCCTTGAACAGCCTTCAACGACCGCCCTGAAAATCAAGAATGCGTTGATCAAGGGAGTAGATTCACTACAAAGTTTAATGGGATATACCACTACTGGAGGGCGGCTGAATGTGTACAACAGCCTGGAGTGGTTGATGGATGGCTGCCTACCGGGCTCCACTCCACCTTCCACAAGTAACGAACCGGCAGCCGAACCGGAACTTCACCTTTTCCCCAACCCCGTACGTCAGCAACTTTACCTGGATTTTCCGCTTCCGGAAATGCGAAAAGCAGAGGTTATCGTTTACAATATGCTCGGGCAAATTCAATATAGGGAAATGATCGACCTTTCACAATCGACATCGGGCCAGCATCAAATTAATGTGCAGAATTGGGAATCCGGAGCTTATATCGTAAGCGTCAAAAAAGATAATAAGACAATGACCGCAAAATTTGTAATTATGGATTAGGGGGTCAAAAGCTTCCAGATACTAAGGGCCTGAATACTTCAAATGTCCAATTTCTTAAGATCTGTCTTGAGTGAAGGCAAAAGAGTTGATATACCCTGCGAAGTATTACGCCATTGTTTCATTAGTTGCCATTTACTATTTAATTTTTCAAAAAGATACTTTCCTGTTTAAAATAAAAATAGTACCTTTGCATCCGCAACGGGAAAAATTACCGTTTGGATTGGCTCCGTAGCTCAACTGGATAGAGTACCTGACTACGGATCAGGAGGTTCCAGGTTCGAACCCTGGCGGAGTCACACTTTAACTATTTGGGTTTCACCAGGAAAAGTTCAAGGTTTCCAATCATTACCTGAGTGGACACTTTGAACTTTCTTAACTTATAAGAGCTATGTCTAAGATTTGTCAGTTGACGGGAAAGGGGCCCATCGTGGGGAACCATGTATCACACTCTAACCGGAAGACCAAACGTCGTTTTTTGCCTAACCTGCATAAAAAGCGTTTCTATATACCGGAAACAGATCAATGGGTGAGCTTGAAGGTCTCTACCAAGGCTTTGCGCACGATCGATAAGCTAGGAATTTACGCTTACTTGAAAAAGTTGGAGCGTAAGGGTTTTGACACTGGGGTGGTTCTCAATGAGCCCAAAGGATAAGCAATTACTACTCTATTAATATTTCTGCATTATGGCTAAGAAGAGCAAAGGCAATAGAATTCAGGTGATTTTGGAATGTACAGAGCATAAAGACTCCGGTATGTCGGGTTCTTCCCGCTATGTGACCCAAAAGAACCGCAAAAATACTCCAGAACGCCTTGAATTGAAAAAGTTCAACCCCATACTGAAGCGGGTAACTTTACACCGGGAAATCAAGTAGAAACTTGACGTATTGAACGAATTCTCGTATTTTAGGTGTCATTGAACTTATAAAATCAGCAGGTGGATTTCTTAACAGAAAAAACCAGCTTCAAAAAGTATTATCATGGCTAAGAAAGTATCCAAAAACGCAAGGGTCGCGCAGCGGGCCGCCAATGCAGGTTCTGGTCGCGACCATGTAAAGATCGTAGTACCGGTCAAGAACCCCAAAACAGGGAAGTACTCCTACAAAGAGCAAATCATTCACAAAGACAAGCAAAACGAGTTTCTTGCTCAATTCAAATAACAGATCCTTTGAGGTCTTTCTTTGAATGGATAAAGTTACTGCCTTGAATCGGAGGTATGTCAGAGCGGCATACCTCCGTTTTTTTATGGCATCTAAATCTATCAGGAAGAATTCCCCAGAATAGTTTAATTTTCAATCTTTCTTTCATTTCCCGGTTCATTTCAATTAGAAAGCAGTATGAGTGTATTTGGAAATCTATTTGGCAATAAGAAACAGCAGGAGGACCTGGACCAGGGTCTGGAGAAAACCAAAAATTCATTTCTTGGCAAACTGGCCAAGGTCGTTGCAGGTAAGAGTACGGTCGATGTAGAAGTATTGGATGAACTGGAGGAGTTACTGATCTCTTCAGATGTAGGCTTGGAGACCACTGTAAAGATCATTGATCGGATCGAAGCCCGGGTAGCTCGCGATAAATATGTAGGAACGGGTGAATTAAATGAGATCCTAAGGGATGAGATCGTTCAGTTGCTGGCCGACAATAAGACCGAAGACCTGGATAGCCTGGAAATTCCGGCTGGCAAAAGGCCCTACATCATTATGGTAGTAGGAGTAAATGGAGTGGGAAAAACCACAACAATCGGCAAACTGGCTTATCAGTTCAAACAAATGGGTAAAAAGGTGGTCCTGGGTGCCGGGGACACCTTCCGTGCTGCCGCCGTCGACCAGTTAAAGATCTGGTCGGAACGGGTGGGTTGTGATTTTTACAGCAAAGGAATGCAAACGGACCCTGCAGCGGTTGCTTACGAAACCGCTCAATACGCCATCAACAATGACTGTGATGTGGCTATTATAGATACGGCAGGCCGGTTGCACACCAAGATCAATCTCATGAAGGAACTCACCAAGATCAAGCGTTCTATTTCGAAAAAAATTGAAGATGCCCCTCATGAGGTATTGTTGGTTCTGGATGCCACTACGGGTCAGAATGCCATTGAACAGGCTCGGCATTTCACCGAAGCTACGGAAGTCACGGCCCTTGCCCTAACCAAACTGGACGGCACTGCCAAAGGAGGAGTTGCCCTGGGGATCTCCGATCAATTTAAGATCCCTATCAAATACATTGGCGTGGGAGAAGGAATTGACCACTTTCAGGTTTTCAATAAGCGGCGTTTTGTCGACACCCTTTTCGATCAATAGCCCTTACTTAAAACGGCTTATTGCCCGCAATAATCTTTCTGGCAGTTCTCCCTGGGAAGCCTTTAGGTAATCGTTATAGGAACAGGGCGCCAGGCGGTGTCTTTGTTGTCCCCCTGCAAGCTTACCGACCGGGATTTGCATCCACCAACGCCCGCTTTTCGAACTTTTCCAAAAGGTCAGCTCAAAACCAAGATCCTTATTTTGTACGATGTATTCTAGCAAGCCGTCAAAGGATAGTGGGAAATCGCCCTTTCGGTGATTTAAGCCATCCAGAAAGTACCAGATAAGTTGTGCTATGGCTTGGGCCCCAAGATCGCGGTCGTCAAGTTCTGTTCGAAAACCAAAAAATCCAATGCTTTTTATTTTGTCACTCATACCTGTGTAACGACAAATTCGACACCCTTCTTCCAGCAAAAAACCACTTGGACTGGGCTCCTCCAGGCCAGCTACCTCACCAGCCTGGAAAACCCGCAGGTCAATCCCCAGGACGTCCACATCCCGAAGGGCCGGCTCGAGGTCCTGTAGATTAGCACGGGCCCGACCAAGCCGATAATAATCAAAATACCGCTCCTCCAAGGCCTTAAAGACAGAGGGTGAGGTAAAATGGGCCTGTGCACCAATATGGTGCAATTGAAAAAGGCGGCCATCCGGGTGTTCAATAATTTGATTTAGCGTATTGGATGCGACCATTGGACGATAATCAATTCGTTCATCTAGCACCCCGAGGCTGATATTGGGTAATTCGTGCAAACAAGCCTTGTATTGTACCAAAAGATAACTTGGGTCAGGAGCTAAAAGGACAGGGATGATCCCGCTGGCCAGCAATTCCCGGAAAAGAGGTACCAGGAAGGCAACATTTCCTGAACGGACGTTACCCAGATCCGCTACCTTTAAGGAAAAGGGGAAACTCAATGGATAAAGAGCATCCCGGCAGGCCTGGCTATTCTCTTGGCCAAGGCCGATAAGGCCTACCTGTACCTGCTTGAGGTCCGGCAACCCATTTTGAGAATCATACCGTTTAACCGATGCGGCAAATTGCCAGTCTTCAAACTCCTTTTCGAGTACCGGAAGGGGTGCCAGCCAATTTTGTAACATTTGGAGCTATTATTAAACCAGAAGAGTTCGTTTCGCCCCTGGCCAAACGAACTCTTCTCTTATTTTTACATAAAACCCAGTATACTGCTAGTATCCACCCCCACTACTGCTCGGAGGGTCCATTTCATAATCACCAGGCCCTGCAGCACGGAACTCCACCCGGCGGTTCATCATACTGGCTACAGAGGGAACCAGGCTATCTTCCTGTCCCCGGTATTGTAAGACAAAACGGCCACGGCCAACGCCATGGTTAGCGACCAGATGTTCGATCACTGCTTGAGCACGCAAATAAGAAAGCTGCTTATTGTAGCTTTCCGGTCCTGTAGAATCGGTAAAGCCGGTAACAACCAGGCGCAGGTTGGGATTGGATTTCATTACCCGCGCAACCCCGGCCAGGTTTCCGTAATCAGAATATTTGACCGTGTAGCTGTCAGTAGCAAAGTGGATCATTGGTAGGAAGAATTCGGCGGGGGTCGCCCCTCCCTGAACGTTCAGGTTCTGCAGTGCTTCATCGATCAGCTCCTTTACCCGCTCCTCAGAGACACCACTGCGGGTTGGGTTAACCACCCGCCCCTGATCGTCGACGATCTCTCCTTCGCGAGGCGTATAATAGGGTTCGGAATCAACATGATCGGGCACTCCGTCCCGGTCACTATCCAGGGTCCGGCCTTTGGTATCGACAATTGCCCCAGCAGGGGTGTTTTGCTCCTGGTCAATAGCATCGATAACCCCATCGTTATCCGCATCCTCCAGGGATACTTCGGGGCGATTCTTCACTTCATCAAGTTCCTTCATGACGTTATCCAGCGGATTCACCCAATATAGAGGTTCTGAGTTTTTAGACTTATCGCCAATATTGAAATTCAACTTGAGGGCGGAGTAGGACATCATGTCCGTATTAGTAGATTGAGTACCGTCATCATTGGTCTTAATGCCATCAATGGCATCTGCCTGGAACCCAAGCCGCCAAAATAGGCTTTGATCAATAGCAATATTCACTCGTTTACCCAGTCGAAATCCAATACCACCTCCAATAGAAATATGCGGGGCCCAGTCTCCTTCCAGAGTTTTGGGATTTCTATCTCCCAATTCCATAAACTCGGTCTCAAACTTATTAAGTCCTCCACCGGCCTTCACATAGATATTAGTAGACCGCACGGGTTTATCAAAACGCAATGCATTTAGAGTCATCAGGCCGTAGAAAGTCCCAGAGGTCCAATCCGTTTCAGAGGATTGGTCAACTGCGGCGTTCATCCGGTCTCCTTTTGCTGTTCCCATCATAACATCAACACCTAGGGAGAAAACATAATCCAGCGATTTTCGCACGTGTAAGCCATAACCAATACTGAACTCCGGGTTGGTTTCCCCGAAGAGCATGAGGGCTCCACCGCTGGCGCCCACTTCCCACATGTTTTTTGGAGTGGCTGTATTTTGAGCTGCAAGTTGCCCGCAGGTCAAAAATAAGACAGCCAAAAGAGTAGTTATTTGTTTCATATTACTGCAGATTAAATGAACAAGGGATTATTAATTGGCAAATCCTTTAAGTTGTAAAAAGAAAAATATAGACCTGTGTTTGTTTTCCCCTACAGATACGTGCTTAGCCCTATAAAGATTATACCTATCCGGAAAATAAACGTACAACGTTTTCTTTAACATAAGCTCCGGCAAAAATAGTGTTTCTGGTAAACCTGCGGCAAGGAAGGACTCACCTATCCAGCAGCTAGGGAATGCGCCGTCTAATTTTCGAAAAAGGGAAATGATTCGTTAAGGCTCAAAATTATTGCATTCCCTGGACCTCACCAACTTTTTTATCAAATTCCTGTAAATCAGTTTACTTTCCAGGCTTCGAGTTGATCCGCGATAATTCTGTCATTCGAAAGCCGGGGCACCTTATTTTGACCTCCCAGTTTGCCTTGTGTTTTCATATAATTCCGGAAGGTATTCCGTTTCAGGCTCCTGATCTTCAAAGGGCGAAGGATAGCTCCCTTGATCAAATCTTCGTAATAAATGTTTTGCCCCACCATGGCTTTGTCTACTTTTTTGGCAAATTCGTCCAGGTCGGCTGGAGGCTCATCAAACTCGATAAACCATTCGTGGTAAGGAGTTCCCCCTTCAGGTGGGTTAACCTGAGGCGCGACAGTAAACTCCACGATCTTTACCCCTTCCGCTCCAGCGACACTTAATAGGGCTGCTTCCACCTCTTTCCCGATCACATGCTCCCCGAAAGCGGAAATGAAGTGCTTAATACGGCCAGTTACAATAATCCGGTAAGGGTCGAGGGATACAAACCGAACTGTATCACCAATATTATATCCCCAAAGTCCTGCATTACTATTGATGACGAGTGCGTAATTCACCCCTGTCTCTACCTGCCAGAGGGCAAGGCGGCTTGGTTGTTCATTGAATACTTCCTCAGCGGGAATAAATTCGAAAAAGATTCCCGAATCGACATTCAGCAGTAGTCCTTTTTCATGCTGGTGATCCTGGAAAGCAATAAAGCCCTCACTGGCAGGATAGGTTTCTACACTATCGATCCGTTCCCCAACCAACTCCTCCAGCTTTGCCCGGTAAGGTTCATAATTGACCCCCCCGTAGACAAAAACGGAATAGTTCGGGAATATCTCTTTGATGGTATTCTTGCCCGTTCGCTCCAGGAGTCGTTCATAATACATTTGCACCCAGGGTGGGATACCGCTGATGAGCCGCATATCAGCATGGAGGGTTTCATCGATTATCCGTTCGAGTTTTTCCTCCCACTCCTCTATGCAATTGGTTTTGTAGGTCGGTAGTTGATTGGTTTTCAACCAGGCGGGTACCATATGGTTCGAAATACCCGAAAGGCGGCCGGTGGGGATACCTGCTGTTTCGGTAAGTTCGGGACTACCCGAAAGAAAGATCATCTTCCCGTCCAGCCATTGGCCGGTGCCGGTTTGGGCGAAATAATTGAATAAAGCATTACGGGCAGTACCGAAGTGATTGGGAATGCTGTCTTTGGTGAGGGGTATGTATTTCACTCCTGAGGTAGTGCCGGAAGTTTTTGCTAAATAGCGCGGCCGACCAGGCCAAAGGACATCCTTTTCCCCGGCCTTTATTCGTTCGATATAAGGCCGCATTTGTTCGTAATCTCCTACGGGTACCCTGCGGGTAAACTCCTCGTAGGTTCGAATTTTTCCAAACTCATACTCCTTGCCAATGGCGGTTTGAGCGCCCTTTTTCAACAGGTGTTCGAAAACGGTTTTCTGGGCCTCTACTCCCTTAGTACTCCATTGCTCAATCCGCCTGGCAATGATGTTGGCAAAGGGCTTTATCACCGTTGCACGAAATCCCATAGATTTGGCTTTTTAACAAAGAAAACAAGATTACCGGGAATATAAAAACAAGACGGCCCAAAGCGAGGGTGTCACCTGGAGCCGTCTAATATTTTACCTTCTGCTAAATGGATCAGTACCTTAAGTCCTCCACGTAATAATTCGGGTATTTACTTTTATCGAAGGAAAAGGTAGAATCTGGTAATTTTGGATTAGCCTGAAAGTTTTCAATGGAAAAAGAATAGCGGGAGCCATCGCGGGCCACTGCCCGCATTTCCAAAAGTTCATTTTTTTGTTTATCCACCAGCAAGACCAACTTGGTATAGTCGGAAAAATTATCCAATGGCTTGAAGTCAATTCGCTGCACAATGGTCCCCTGGTCTGCATATTCGTTGGTCAGCATAAACACAAAGTTATCGCGCTCGTAAATGGTGAAAAGTGACTCCGGAGAAAGGATTTCTCCTTCGGTCTCTTCGGGGTCGGGGGCATTATTGATCTGTACTTCTTTATTTGGATGCATGATCAACCAAAGAGAAGTTCCATCGGAGATCACAGATTGCATTTCCATATCCATGCGGTATTTATCACCCGCTTTCTGTAACGAACCGCTTTGCTCTTCTTTGGATTGTTCAGGGATTTCAATTCCCAATTTGAAATCGGCTTTAATACTTTTATAGCCCTCATACTTCTTTCGTAGTTTATCCAAGACTGCCCGGGCCTTTGGGTCAGATTCATCTGAAGAAGTTAATGTCCCGGGTTGAGCATTCACTGTTAAACCCAAGGAGGAAATAAAAAAAACAGCATAAAGAAGGCGTAAGAAGATCATTTTTTTGCTTTTTAAGTGCCTTGCATCTATAGGTGCCAGGCACCTATAGATGCAAGGCACTTATTGTAAAAATTTTTCAAAAATCCAAATTAACGAACGCTTTTTTTAAAGACCCATCCCAAAAGCTACTCTCTGGGCGGGTAGCTCTCCTCTTTCAACGCTTAAGCAAGCTGATTTTATTTCACAGGATTGTTAAAGTAAAACTAATTCCCTATCAATAAACCTTTAAGGGCTGTTGGGGTTTAAGCAGGAAAAGTTGTTTATATGCAAATCAATGATCATCATGTCGTTACACTCACTTATAAACTACGAGATAGGGAAACAAAAGGCCAATTACTTGAAATAATGAATTCCAATTATCCCCTTGTCTTTCTTTTTGGGAGTGGGAAAATGCTCCCGGCTTTTGAAGACCGACTCCGGGGACTAGAAGAGGGGGAAGCTTTTCAATTCAGCTTAAGCCCGGAAGAAGCCTATGGTTACATAGAAAAAGGGAATATTATCGACCTTCCTTTAAGCATCTTCCAGCAGGTCGAAACTCCCCTGGAGAACCTTTTGGTGCAAGGTAACCCCATTGCACTAACCGATGATGAAGGGCAAACCCATAATGGTAAGATACTTTCCTGGACAGACCAAACTGTTAAAATTGATTTCAATCACAGTATGGCAGGCCGCCAACTACATTTTACCGGTTCAGTTTTACAGGTGAGAAAGGCTACGGTCGACGAGCTTATTCGAAATCATTATATTCCTCAAAATGGCCTTCACCGTCCCGATGACCCCTATGAGACGGGAGCCTGGTAGCAACCATTTGATTTCAGATCACTATGCTTTTTACTAAATCTTTGATTAAGCCGCAGCCAAAGTGAATCTTTTTGATATTACCATTCGGCATCCCAATTTTACGATTTATGGTTGGTCCACTTTTTATCCCATGAAGTAATCTCTTGCAGTTTCGATAATTTAACTGCTCTAACCACTACCACCTTGATCGGAATAGTACGAAATGGCGTCAATCCCTCTTTCATTCCGGATCCTAATATTCATCTGTGCTGGGTAACATCTATCGGGATGGTCAGGTGGAATTCTTAAAAGGAGGAAGAGCAAGTGAGCAGCCCTTTTAGATGGTTACCCGGAAGCCTTGCAGGTCCATTTTACAGGAGAGGATTATCAAAAATTTGCCCCTTGCTGTTTATATAAAAATCCTCAGATTTTTCCCTTTCTCCTCTCCTTATTCGATTTAAAAAAGATGGGATCGACGATCAAAAGACCAAAAGATTCGCATCCGTGTTTGGTCGTTTTGGCGTGATGAGCACCATGCGCTCTCAGGATGGCTCTGGAATAGCGACTGTCTAACTGCCCAAACCATTTGAAGCGCCGGTGGATGTACACATCGTGGATTAAAAAGTAGATCAACCCATAAATGGAAATGCCAATACCTACGAAAAGCAGCCAACGGTGCACCGTGCTTAAACCGATGATATAGGATAAGGCAGAAGGAATAGCAAATACCAGGAAGAACAGGTCATTCTTTTCGAAAAACTGTCCTTCTTCGTGATGCGGTTTATGATGGTCTTCGTGCCAAACCCACAACCAACCGTGCATCAGGTATTTATGGGCTGCCCAGGCAATAAACTCCATACCAAGCACAGTTGCCAGAACGATTAGAGTATTGATAAGTACTTGCATAGTTTAACTGAACATATTCAATAGTGCAAAAAACAGGAGTTGCCAAATAAACAGTGCTACCCCCGCTTTGTTTCGAACCTTTGGAAAGTGATAATGAAAGAACATAGCAGGAGGAAGAGCTACCCCTAACCACCCCAGGTAGTTGCTAAGCGGGGGACTACCCCCCTCCCAGCTCCAAAAATTAAAAGAAATGGCAACGGGTTCGATCAATGCATCAAGTCCAACCATCAGAAGGCTCGTAAGAAAACCTTTAAAGGCCCAGTGCAAGGCAGGGATCAGGTTATTGGTAGTAGTTCCGCAGGCATAAGTAACCAAGATCCAGTTAACTCCAATCATCAGGGGGGTATTCCAAAGCTTGGGACCCAATACCGGGCCGTAGGAATAATTCCCAAAGGGAAACCCGATATTTACCCCCATCACCTCTGCCCCATAACCCCATACAAATGTCCCGAGTAAAAAAAGTGAAAAAATTGGCTTCCACTCCCCGTGTACCCAAAGGATCAGGACCAAAGAAACCAACAGGTTAAAAGGCGTTAATAAAATAAAGTCTTCATGTAGGGGCAGCAGGATACCCGCCAACCCTATTAAATAAAAGATCGAAAGCAGGACAATGGCAAGTTGGGTTTTCAGAATTCTACATTTTAGTTAACGACTTCCCCGGCGACTATTTTCGCCGACAACAAAGCTAAGGGGATGCCTCCACCCGGATGAACACTTCCTCCACAAAAATATAAATTCCTGATCTTCCTGCTAAAATTAGGGTGCCGCAGGAAGGCGGCCATTCGATTGTTGGAACTGGTTCCATACAAGGCCCCCAGGTGAGAGCGGGTTCTGGATTCTATACTTCTCGGATCGAGCAGGCCTTCCTGTTCGATCAGTGGCACAATATCCCTGCCAAGTATCCGGCTTAATTTCTGTAGCACATTCATTCGGGTACGATCAACAAGACCCTCCCAATCCTGTCCGTCTTGAAAAGGCGCATTGACCATTACAAACCATGCTTCCGCCCCTTCAGGAGCATCTCCAGGACTTAATTTCGAACTAATATTGATATAAACGGTAGGGTCATCGGTGATCCTTCCTTCGCTTAAGCACTCAAATTCCTCCCGGTAATCCTCGCTAAAGAAAATATTGTGTAGATCCAGCTCGGGAAATTCCTTTTTAATGCCCCAATAGAAAATAATGGCCGAAGTGGATTTCTCCTGTTCCAAAATACGTTTGGGCCGCGGTTGGTCTGCAAGTAGCTTTTGGTAAGCAAAGAAGACATCCATATTCGAAACTACCAGATCAGCTATTTCCTTTTTTCCATCGGCTTGGACACCAATGGCCTGTTTTTTTTCTACCAGAATTCGATCTACCGGGCTTTCAAAATGAAAACGCACTCCCAGCCGTTCGGCTAACTGGTACACAGCCTGGGTAATACTGTGCATCCCACCCTCGGGAAAGAAAGCGCCAATCCCATGTTCAAAATGCGGAATTACCGTTAACAAGCCCGGAGCGCGGTAGGGGTTTGACCCGTTGTAGGTAGCAAAGCGGTTGAACAGTTGCACGAGTTTAGGGTGCCCGGCCAGGCGTTCATTGACGGTATGCATACTTGAAAAAAGGTCATAGCGGGGTAAATGCAGCAAGGCTCTTACCACTGCAGGAGAAAACCAGGTCTTAGCTCTGTGAAGTGATTTTTCCAGAAAAATCCGACCGGTCAACTCGTATTTTTCGGTGCTCCTTTGGAGGATATGCAATAGCCTTTCTGCCGGCACGCCCAATACTGCTTCTACCTCCTGCGAAAAAGCACTGGGATCCGCATAGGCTTTTAAACGCGTCCCATCCTCCCAGAAGTAATTACAGACCACCTCCAAACGCCGGTATTGGAAATGCTCCCGGGGATTTTCCCCTGCCACTTCAAACAGCTCGTCTACATAATGCGGCATGGTGAACAAAGAGGGGCCTGCATCGAAGCGATACCCACTTTCTGTAAATTGGGATAATTTTCCCCCGGGATAGGCATTGGCTTCGTACACTACTACTTCCTTTCCCCCTGCAGCCAGGCGAACAGCAGTGGCCAGACCACCGATACCTGAACCGATAATGATCGCTTTTGACTTCTGTGTTATGGGTTATGTTTTTTGATGATGAACTAATTTGTTAACCTGCTATTCGTTTAAAGGGAGTTCTACCCAGAAGGTCGTACCAACACCCGCTTCGGTTTCAAAATCGATTTTTCCGTCAGCAGTTTCGACCATGTTTTTTGTCATAGCCAACCCGAGACCCGTACCAGAGGATTTGGTCGTAAAGTAGGGCTGAAATAATCGGGACTGTTTATCTTCGGGAATGCCCGTCCCGTTATCCGTTATAGAAAGTCGGGCCGTTTCAGTTCCCTTGTTTAGCCGCACAATTACCTTCCCTGCTTGTTCTTCGAGTAAAGCTTGAATAGCATTAGACAGTAAATTGTTCAAAATCCTGACCAGATGATTGCGGTCTGCCTTTACCCAAACCGGCTCTGAGGGCAATTCCACCTGTATTTTATAGGATTCAGCCCTCTGTCCTTCAAACAGGCTGGCTGCGTCCCGCACCTGCCTGGACCAGTCCAACCGCTCTGGCCTTGCCTCGGGAAGGCGGGCATAACTGGAAAAGGCTCCGGCGATCCGGTCCAGGCCATTGATCTGTTCGATGAGCGTCCGGGAAACATCCGGCAGCAGTGCTCGCGCCCGCTCCGGCTGGACCTGTTGGATGTACTCCAAATGTTGGAGCTTCAATTTCATTGGGGTAAGGGGATTTTTGATCTCGTGAGCGACTTGCCGGGCCATTTCCCTCCAGGCACCTTCCCGCTCCTTCTGTTTTAATTGCTCGGTACTTTCCTCCAGTTTTTTCAAGGCGCTGTTATAGGCCCGGACCAAATCCCCGATCTCATCGTCACTCTCCCAGATCAGGGGCTGGTTGGCAGCCAACTGTAAACTACCCAGGCGTTCTCCAATCTGTTGGATGGGCTGAGCGATGGAATTAGCTGCCAGGAAGGCCACACTGGCTGCAGCCAAAAGCAGGAAAGCATAAATGCTCAGTAGGGTGCCCATAAAATCGAATACCTCAGCCTGAAGATCCGGAGTGTTAGGCTGAAAGGGGAACCCCAATACAGCAGGTTCCGCATTGTTTAACTCCAGAGGCAGATACAATTGGTTTCGAAAGGTGAACAGCAGCGTGCCAGCCCTGAATTCTTCTAGTACCCGTACAGGTAAATAGGTGTGTAAAAAAGTAGACTTTTCGGCAATAGCTTTCCCGTCCGAAGCAAAAAGCTGCCCTTTAGCCTCCATCAGTATTTGCTGCCCGGTCAGGCTGTCCATTGTTTCTCCCGAAGATAATGCCTGTTCAAGCGCATCCCGAACTTCCAGGAACCCGTCTAGTTGTTCCCGTTCCACCCGAAGGAGGCGCGTTTGCCGGTAATTGGACACCGTAACCAGGCCGATCACCAAAAAAGAAGCGGCTACGATAATAACCGTAGACCATTGCACTCTCCTTCGCAGAGAGGTCCTGCCCGGCAGGGGTAGATCAATAGCCTGTAACCTTCGCCCGGACCAGCGGGAAAAGAGCAGAAAAAGGCCAAGGCTCAACAAGAGTAGCCAAAACAGGTAGGAAAACAACAAGATCGGGCGTAAGTAACCGTCCAGTGGCCTGATCAAACTTAAATAGCCCCCTTCAGCCAGCCCGAAATCCAGGCGGGCTCTGCGGCTGTTCAGGTCTTTCGAAACCCTACCCGCTTTTACCTGCGTTTCCATTGTAGAAGGAGGAGGGAAATTATTGTATGCGATAAGTTGGCCGGATCCGTCATAGCAAGCAACGGAAAGGCTGGAATCCACTGCTTTCAAGCCCTCTAGGTCCTGCCTTTCCAATAGCCGGGCAAGCGATTCCATCCGCTCAAAATCTTTTTGAATGGAATATTTGTAGAATAAAACGGCTCCAAAAACGGAGAAAATGAAGATCCAGGTAAGGGGCCAGGTAAGACTTTCCAGGCGGATATCGGTAAAAAGATCGAAAAGTAGTAGGAAACTGAGGATAATCAAGAAGAGCACCAGGGGGTGAAAGCCCAGGGGCATCACTAGAGTGAATGGTAGCGATAAGGCGGCACCAATCAATAAGGCCGTTAATTGAAAGCGGTTGGAAAGAGGAAAGTCCCTAACGGTTACCAATAGGCGGTGCGTAAACAAATAAAGTGCAAAAAACAAAAGCATCCCACTCCACAAGGTCAATCCATCCTCCCATTGCATTCGAAAGAAATTACCGTAATTCAAAGCGCGGTCGGTATGATCTACCAGGGAACGGATCGTATAAGTGATCACCAACAAGCCCATAGCTGCTGCCCAATAGGCCGAAATCGTCCGAACTTTCAGGGAACGGGTACTTCCCCTGTAGTCTTTGGCTTGGAAAGCTTGGTTAAAAAAAAGCATACCAATAACCAATTGCAAACTCATCAAGACCAGCCCCCCATGGGAACGGGCCGGTGCTCCAGGCCCGAAGCTTGGCTGAAACCACTGAAAAGTAGCCCCCCAGCCCTGCCATTCGATCAGGTATATGAGGAATAGTCCGCCAATAATTGTCAATATCCCCCCCCGTGGACGAGTGAATGCCCATCTAAAGCTCAGCCACCAGAATAGGATAAGTACCAGCAAACTAGTGACCAGAAGGACCGCATTTTTGTTCCTGGCATTAGATGCTTCCAAAGGACAATAGGCTAAGCCCAAAGCAGTTGACCCATAGATCGGTTTACCCTTCTGACATAGGAAATGGGCTTCTCCCAGAATCTCCGCCAATGGATATTGAGCAATGAGCTGATATTCCCTGATGGTACGTAATTCATACAAGGCAGTCGAATCCTGATCAGGCAGGTATTGCATCCCCTCGGATAAAAGCCTCGGTTGAGCAACCTCTTCCCGGTTCCACAACAGGAGTGAATCATTTTGGAACACAAAACACCCAAAGGGCAAAGCCTGAAGCAAAGAAAGCTGGTCTTTAGGGGATAAAGTAAAAAAAACGCCCTCTCCCACCTGCCGTTCCAGCTTCTCCGATTCGGCCTGCATGGTACGCAAACGATCAGGTGGGTTTTCAGGAAACCCCTGGCAAGCGTTCAAAAAAACCAGTGCACAGTATAACACCCAGCCGATCTTCCTTTTTTCCATGACCGGAAAATTAAATAAAAAAGAAATATAGCTCACCTGAAGAAACTGTATCAAGGCAGAGGCCTTTTAAATCACAAGGGTTTTCCGTATTTTTACAAGAATACTGTAAACCGCTCTATCGCGGGCCGCCTCCGGGCGGCATGAGGAAAGTCCGGACAACGTAGAGCGCCGTACCATCTAACGGATGGGGTTTCGTCTTTAAAGACGAGATACAGAAAGTATCACAGAAAACAAACCGCCCCGAAAGGGGTAAGGGTGAAAACGTGTGGTAAGAGCGCACGCGCCGGCCCGGCAACGGGTCGCTTGGATAAACCTTGCGGGTTGAAATGCCACATATATCCCGATGCTGAAAAGCTCAGGCTAGCTCGGCCTGTTTCTACGGAAGTCGGGAAGGGTAGGCAGATAGATTCCGGTGGTGACGCCGGAACTAGATAAATGATAGAGCATCCCTATGGGGAGGACAGAATCCGGATTACAGGTTTGCAGTCTTCTTTAGAGTACTTAGTGAAGTACTTAGTAATCAGTGCAGATGCACCAACTACTAAGTACCTTTATCTAAGTACTCTCCTTTATTTATCCAGCTGAGCGAAATCGAATAATAGAGAGAAACGCAAGGTATTATCCAGTGGGTTACGTTGGTTGGTTGTCGGGACCAGGTAGGAGAAATTCAATCCGAAGATGTTGTACTTCAACCCCAGGCCTACGGTCAGGTATTTGCGCCCGCCTTTTTGAGAGTGTTCGCTAAAGTATCCGGCCCTAACAGCAAACTGCTGATCATACCAGTACTCCGCACCAAAGCTGAATGCCAGTTCCTTTAACTCCTCCGAAAAGCCCTCAGGAGCATCCGTCCAGGAAGAGAAAATGGCCCCAATGGGTGATTCATCCTTCCAATCCGGAATACCGTCCCCGTTTTGGTCACACTCTTCCTCTGTTCCCTGACAAGGAGTGGGTACCAGCAACTTATTCACATCGGTGGTGAAGGTAAACTGATTATATTCGTCGAAGTCGATTGTCCAGGCAGCACCAAGGCCGAAGTTTTGCGGCAGGAAGTCCTGGTTAAGGGAGTTGGTATAGGTAATTTTCGAACCAATATTGGTAAGGGCAAGCCCGAGGGTCAATTCCGATTCTGCATTCTTTAGTTCGATAGGTGTTTTGTAGGTGATGGACAGGTCAGCCGCACCGGCAGTACCGGGCTCAATAGTCTCTCCCTGAACGATCTGCCCGGCCGCCAGGTTGGAAAAGATAAATTTCGCACTGAGGGCGGCAGAGAAGTTATCCGAAAGTTTCCTGGAGTAGGCGGCGTTGATCTCAAATTCATTTGGGCGGCCCGTACTCAAGGGTTGACCGTTATTGTCGGTAAATTCAATGCTCCCCAGGGAAAAGTACCGAATGGCCAGCCCAACCGTCTGCAAATCGTCGATTTTATAAAAACCACTCAGGTAAGCCAGATATACATCGTTCAACCCCAGGGCCCGCAACCAGGGGGTGTAAGTGGCTGAAACCCCGAATTGCTCGTCAGCATACACCAAAGCCGAAGCATTGTAGTGCATTTTATTGGCATCAGCAGAGGTAGCAACTCCGGCATCTCCCATTGCGCCTCCGCGGGCATCCGGAGTGATGCGCAGAAAGGGAACTGCCGTCACTACGGTATTAATGCAGGGCGTACCGTCCAGGTTGACCAGCTCTCCATTGTCGTTTTCCGTGCATTGTGCGCTGACCGTGGTCAGGGCGAAAAGAACAACCAGCAGTGTTGCAGCTAATTGGAGTAATGTTTGCTTCATGAGAACTATAGTTTGAAAAAATTTTGCGCAAATATAGAAGGAAGTCTCAAAACTCCCTTGCGTAAAGAGGGCGATAAAAAAAGAAACAATAGGCGCCCGTGACCGCTTACTGGAATTACATAACCTTTACGAAAAAAGGGAGTTCCTTATTTTCCGGAAATTGTGATTTAATTCATTTTCCGGCTTTGGAGGGTAATCATTTTGATCCACCTGCTCGCCATCCCCGGGGGCCGCTTATTTCAGAATGACCAGTTTTTCGAATGCACTTTCCCCCTGGATATCATTGCCACCTACTGCAGCAGTACGCACCCTTACCCGATAAAGATACACCCCCCTTGCCAATTGATCTCCGAATTCATCCCTTCCGTCCCATTCCAAACAGTCGTCCTGCCGAATAGCCCCATCGGAAAAGATGCGTCCCTCCAGCGTTTTGACCAGGCGCCCGGATATGGTAAAGATCTGTACCATGACATCCAGCTCCTGATTGGCCATATTGTGATCGAATTGGAAACAGGTTCGATCCGTGAATGGGTTCGGGTAGTTTAACACCCGCTCCAGAGCAATTTTCCCATCGCTCGCCACTACAAATTCCGTATATCCCTCTGCCGAATTATTCGCCACATCCCAGGCTTTCACCCGAAGGTCGTGTCGGCCATCCTCTATATCACTCAGCGGAAAACGCACTTCTCCTTTTTGAAAATTATCTTTTTCCGCTTCGAAAAAATCATTTAACCGAAAGGTGTTTTGAGTATTTCCATCCAAAACGGCCTCCAGGTCGTGCCCTATGCTATTGCCCACTACATTGATCCCGTTCTCATCTTCCAGTTGAACTACCAAGGTGGGGTTATTGTCTGTGATGCCCCCAAAAACAAAGTCGGTCGAATTCATAAACACCTGTACAAGAGGCCCCTGCTGGTCATCCAGGCCGGTATCACTAAAACCGCCGATGATAAATTCTTCAAAAGACCCCGCTGCATCCAGCTCCTGCACAGGATCCGCAGCGTAATAGCTGATCCTTCCATTACCAAATTCGAAGTTAATGTCTTTCGGTACTACAAAGGAAAACTGGAATCGCCCCTGGGATACTGTTGCACGACCTTTAAAGAGGATGCTATTTTGGATGGTAAAGGAATACGGGTAACTGGGGGGGTCCTGCCCAAGAGTGGTGGTCCTGATAGCTTTATCGTAAACAGTTGGAAAAACTTCGCCGTTAAAGTTTTCCAGGCGATTGCCGTCCAGATCTACCACTTCCCCTTCCACGGTCACCTTTTGTAAGGCCCTAAGCGTATCCAGGGCTGCCCCAGCTTCAAGGCTATCGACCTTGGTAGTGCGCACTCCCAGCCGGGCAATATTAGGTCGCATGGCGGGGTCACCGATAAGGCAGAATTTTCGGGAGTTGGTGGTAGTCGAACTGCCGGTCAGACGATTTTTAGCGGTTGCAATGACCTCGCCCAGTGTCGGAGCCTGTCCCCTGTCATCCAGTTCAAACAAAGCCTTCATGGTCTCCTCCGTCAGTCGGGCATTCTGTGCAGCAAAAACCGCCCGGGTAGTGGTCATCAATGCAGTAGCACCACCGCGTTCATTCAGAAATGCTTCCTCTCCCGCAGAGGTGATACTGGATTCATCATAGGCTGTAAAAGAACAGGTAGCTGTGATCAGAATGGTTCCCAGGTCATAGTTGCGCCAGCTGTTGATGTCCGTTCTCGTTAACACCCGTTCCTGCGCCCAGCCGTTAATCCCACCATGCCCAAGGTAAGTGACTGCTACCGTACCTTTAAAGATATTTTGATTGATGCGCTCATTTACCTGGGGGATTCGATTCTCTGCCGAACCCGACTGCTGAGGAAAGGCATCCAGGTATAATTTATCAATATTAAAATTGGGAAAACGGTCTTTAACGATCTCGGCAATATCGTCGGCATCATCGGTATGGGTCATATTGTCTTCGTCATCTCCGACAAATACCAGGCGGTTGCGCCAATCGGTAAAACTATTGGGGTTGATATCATAATGAATGACCTTTTCCACCATAGCAGCAGCTTCTTCCGGAGTACGAACCGTAAAGCGGCCGATGGCCAGATCCACCATACCTTGCAAGGTGCCATTACCCTCCTGGTTGTTCATAATGGCAAAATAATCGTCTGCCGGGAAAGCAAAAATGGGGGTTAGGGATTCATTTTGGTAAGTGGGAATGAAGGTTTGCCCAAGACTATAATAATCACCATTATCGAAGGAGCCATCTCCGAATAATAAAACATATCGAAAATCCGGCTCCCTTTGAAACAACATCCGGTTGAAATTTCGAATAGCAGAGGGGTCCACCCGACCGGAAGAGAATTCCCGGTAAATATCCAGTACATTGACTAGGCGTACCCGCAAGCCACTATAGGAGGTCCGGTGGTCGGCAAGACGCTGGGCCGAAACCTGAAACTCAGGATGATAAATGATCACCATGTCGACATCCTCTATACCATGCAGGTTCTGGTTGGGGATGCGCCCAATGGCTTCCGGCCGTTTTAAACTGGCGGCCGGGTCAAAGGCGACCAATTCCGGAATAGTTCGATCGTTCTGTATTCGAATGGTATACCGACCATCGGCAACATCACTTTGCTGAACTTTGGCCTCATAGGGTTCCGAAATATTCCAGATCTCCAGATCGGGATTGCTCGCCCGAAGTTCAAACCCAAAGCTGTTGTAATTCTGGCTGGCAGCATCCCTGAAGACCAGCTGACCGCCAGTAAAAAGTAGTTCCCGACGGGCATTAATAGTGATATAATCCAGCCAGGCCTGGCTTTCGTCCGGCCCGCCACTTGGATAGGAATAGAGGACCTGCACATCAATCTGATCCCCTCCGGCGATGGGGCGACGGTCTTCCAGTCTGGCAAAGCTGGCATAGGGCCTGGTTTCCGTTTCGGCGGCATCAATATCCACTGCGCTGGCCGGCCCGCTTTGGGCAGTATAACTGTTAAGTTGAAGATTAAATCGAGAAAAGCGGTCAAACCGCAAGGCCATACGGGCTTCAAAGTAGAGTGGCTCCTCTTCGATCCGGTTGGGAAATTCAAATAAAGCCGGGTAAGTATATTCTCTGGCATTATCAAAAAAATCACCATACCACTCCCGCCCCGAACCAAGCTGCTCCCGCTCCCATTCATGTAGCAGGTTGCGTTCATCTTCCTCGAAATGGGCATAATCATCAAAGCTATTAGTAATAAACTCCGTGTTGGAAGCAGCAGCCGAGGTACCTACCCGTTTTCCATTTTCATTCCCTACCTTTAAAAAGTAATATTGTTTCCGACCGTAGTGGTTCTGCTCCTTTCGAAAGGCCGCTGCTTCTTCGCTAAATGTCCAGGCATCCGGTCCGTAGGCGTAGAATAAGAGATAATCACCGGAGTCGAAACTACCGTCCTCCTCCCCGATGACCTTAATGGCATGCTGAGGGATATCATCCGGGATAGTAGCTCCGGTAAATGTGGGCAGCATCCCACCTGCGTCCCCAAGTAGATGTAGGCGCCGGGGGTCAATATCATCTACGGGCAGTCCTAGTTCATCTTGGAGGAAATTAAAGGTCAGTTTATACATACCCGGCTCGGAAACCGCCATCTGGAATAGCTGCCCGTCTGCCAGGGCGGAAACAAGTACATCCTCGGGGCCGCGTAGCGCAGTCTGCCGGGGCAATGGCCGGGTATCCACCTGGATTTGCCCGCTGGTCAGGCGTCGGTAATTCGAACCGTTTCGAATAATGGGAACAAAGCTAATGGTCAGGTAGTATTGATCGCGGCTTTGGTCCAGTTGGGTCTCCACTATTAAATCTTCCTGTAAATGCGTTTCCGCACCTTCATGCCCCTGCCAGTCAAAAGCTTCGAAACTGGCGTTTACTATTCGAATAGTAGCCCGAACCGGCCCTTCTACCGGAATTCTTCGAACCAAAACCGGCAAACCCGGTTTTAATTCTCCTTCTACGGCCCCGAGAAAAGCTGGATATTCCCAGGTTTGGTCGCCGAGCCTGAGCAGTTTATAGGAAGGCTTCCATTCAAGGCGGATCACCCTGGGGTCAGAAGCCGGCGAATCAAACATTCCCTGAGCAAGAATAGAAAATTTGCCGTTTAGCGGACTGATGACTAAAAAAGCCCAAAACAGGAAGGTAAAATTTTTCATATTTTACAAAGCTAGTATTAGCACATAGAAGTGGAGACCACAATTGTAAGGAAAACGATTTCGTTTATAGGGTATTGTTTGCCGTTTGGTCATTTGGCGACAACCAACCCTGCTGTCGAGAAACTACAAATTGCATGCGCAAGGCCATATTTTTTTGTTTAATAATTTTCGCTTGCCTGGCAAGCCCGGCCTACGGTCAGGACCCTGCCTTCAGTCAATTCTATGCGGCTCCCCTATGGCTGAACCCTGCTTTTGCCGGGGTGACCTACGCACCGCGCCTGACCGCCAATTATCGAAATCAATGGCCCAACTGGCCCAGTGCCTACAACACCTATGCCCTGTCCTACGAGCAACCGCTGGAAGAGTACAACAGTGGCCTGGGGGTTTTATTACTGGCAGACAATGCAGGCAATGGCATTTACCGGACCTTAAACATTAACGCGGTATACAGTTATCAGATCAAAATAAATAAGGATTTTCGAATAAAACTAGGTCTGGAAGGAGGCTTATATCAATATCGCCTGGATTGGGAACAACTCCTTTTTGGCGATCAACTAGACCCTATTGACGGAGCAGGAGGAGATAACATCCTGACACAGGAACAAAGGCCTGAACGGCTTTCCAATAGTACTATCGACATGGGAGCAGGCCTACTGGTCTACAGCCCGAAGTATTATCTGGGGTTGTCGCTCAAACACCTGAACCGCCCCAATGAAAGCCTGCTGGAGTTTAATGAGAACCTATCCATTGGTCGTCCCTTGCATATTTCGGTCCATGCTGGTGCCCAGTTTCCCTTACCCTTTGATCAATTGGGTGACAGCCCGCCGGTTATTGTTCCGAACCTGCTTTACAATCGTCAGGCAGGCTTTAGCCAACTCAACGTCGGCTCCTACATCAGTATCGGCGCGGTTTTTACGGGAGCCTGGTTCCGATGGAGTGGGAACAATGCAGACGCTCTGGTCGGTCTGTTGGGCTTTCGTTATGAATTACTCCGCATTGGTTATAGTTATGACACGACCATGGGGCCGCTTAGTGGTTTTGGAACGGGCGGTGCACATGAGGTCTCCGTTTCGATCAATTTTGGGGAGACCAGTCGCTCTAAAAGAAGTCGGAAACGCGCTCAGTTGAACGATTGTTTCCTGATCTTCAATTGATTCATTTGCTAGCTAGGTTTTGATCATTTATGCTACCGGGTGGACCCGGGGAAAGCGGCACCATGGATGCACTCTTTCACAGAATTCGAAAACCTTAACATAATTGCAGGCAGTACCTTCCCCGGAACTATTAAAACTATTTTAATTTTGCCCTTCCCGGAAGGCTGCTTTCGAAAGATAGTTCCCCCCCCGAACGGCCGATTTCGATAAAATGGATATTAATCTAAATGGGAATACTTTTTTTAACGTACAGAATAGCCTTTTGGAAAAATATCCCTCCGAGGCTTGCGTTAGTGTAAAAGAATTTGAAAGGACAATACGGCCGTTTGCCGTATCAGACTAGGGAAATTAGCCGGGACAACCGGTTTTGCCGAAGTCAAATCGTTGGTCATAGAATAAAACTCATTGAAGGAAATGAAAAAGCTTTTAACGTACGCTGCCCTCTCCCTTTTGGTTGCGGCGATGGTTTCCTCTTGTAAAAGCAAGGAACGATCTGCCACCACAGGTTGGAAATACAACGACCAGAAATGGGGCGGGTTTGAAAAATTAGATTACAAGGGTCAGGAACCAGGACCTAACCTGGTACTTATCGAGGGAGGTACCTTCACCATGGGTGCCACACAAGAAGATGTTACCTACGAATGGAATAATGTACCCCGGCGGGTAACCGTTTCCTCTTTCTACATGGACGAAACAGAGGTAGCGAATATTGATTACCGGGAATACGTCTACTGGCTTAGCCGCGTGTTCAGTGAAAGCTACCCGGAGATCGTTCGGGATGCCTTACCCGACACCCTGGTTTGGCTGGAAGAATTATCCTATAACGAACCTATGGTGCATACCTATTTCCGCCACCCTTCCTTCGACGATTACCCCGTGGTGGGAGTAAGCTGGGAACAGGCTTCAGCTTATTCTCAATGGAGGACTGACCGCGTAAACGAAATGCTCCTTATTGAAAAAGGTATTTTGAATCCCAATCCCGAGCAGGAGAACGAAGATTTCTTTACCACAGAAACTTATCTGGCCGGTGCTGAATATTACGAAGGGAATGTGCGCAGGGGCCTAAAGGATTATCGCACTGGTGAAGAGCGCCGCGTTCGCTTTGAGGACGGCATCATGCAGCCGAGCTATCGCCTGCCTACAGAAGCAGAATGGGAATATGCGGCCTTAGCCTTGATTGGTAATCAGGCTTCTGAAAAAGATGAGTTGATCACCGATCGTCGGGTCTACCCCTGGGATGGAACCAGCGTTCGGTATCAGCGTCGCGACAAATACCAGGGTATGATCCTGGCTAACTTTAAGCGGGGTCGTGGTGACTATATGGGTATCGCAGGGAAGCTAAATGACAACGCTCCCTTCCCCGCACCTGTTCGCTCCTTCATTCCAAATGATTTTGGATTATATAATATGGCCGGTAACGTCAACGAGTGGTGCCTGGATGTTTATCGCCCTATGACCAGCCTTACCCTTCGCGATGTGGAGAACCAGGATATTAACCCGTTCCGGGGTAATGAATTCACTCAGGTAAAAGTAGATGAGGATGGCAATCCGGTGGAACCCGACAGCCTTGGCCGCCTCCGCTACGAGTATTTCTCCGAAGCCGAACTGGCAAAACGGGAAAATATCCGCCGTGGGAATGCAGTTGATTACCTGGACGGCGATGCCGAATCCGGAGTCGTATATGAATACGGTAAGCACAGCTTAATCAGTAATGAATCACGGGTCTATAAAGGAGGCTCCTGGGCCGATCGCGCTTTCTGGCTGTCTCCTGGTGCCCGCCGCTTTAAAGAACAGGACGAGTCCGATCGCACCCTTGGTTTTCGTTGTGCCATGATCCGGGTAGGGCCTCCAGGAGGGAATGATGCCCCCGGTGGAAACGATTTCAACGTCAAGAACAAGAAAAAGCGACGCTATTGATCTAGCCCCCTTTGGAAAGAAATCGACTATTTAAAAAAATGAGTTGCGCCGGAAGCACAACTCATTTTTTATTTCTGGCTGAATACCATCTTGTTTCATCCTTTCCTGGCAATATTCGAATTTAGGTGGAAGAAAGCATTTTCATTGTTAACAAGTTCGATTTTTATACATTTAGGAGTTGAAAATATCCCGGCCTATGGAACACCTTGCCCTCATTTACGACCTTTACCTCAAGCATCCAAAGATCGCAACCGATTCCAGGAAGATCAGCTCCAATTGTATTTTCTGGGCATTGAGAGGGGAGCGATTCGATGGGAATGCCTTTGCAGCAGAAGCCTTGGAAAAAGGAGCTGCACTGGCCATAGTGGATCGGCCTGAATACGCGACCAATGAACGGTTTATCCTGGTGGAGGATAGTCTAAAAACTCTCCAGGAACTTGCTCGCCATCACCGGCGTCAGTTTCACATTCCCGTCATCGCCATTACGGGGAGCAATGGTAAAACGACCACTAAGGAATTGACTGCCGCGGTAATGGGTGCCCATTATCGGACCTGGTTCACTCCCGGAAACTACAACAACCACATTGGTGTGCCGCTTACCTTGTTATCCATGCCAAGGGCAACGGAGGTCGCCATCATAGAAATGGGCGCCAATGCCCAGGGAGAAATTGATTGTTTATCCCGTATTGCAAAGCCTACCCATGGTTTGATCACCAATATTGGGAAAGCCCATCTCGAAGGCTTTGGAGGAGTGGAAGGGATAAAAAAAGGTAAATCCGAATTATATCGCTTTCTAGCACAGACCGACGGAACTGCCTTCGTAAATAAAGATGAGCCGTTTTTGGAGGAGCTTTCCCTGCCCGTTCAAAAGCGGGTTTTCTATTTGCTAAGTGATCAGCCGGACCCCTGGCGAAACCCTTATGAGTTGGTCCTGGAAGAAGAACAACCTTTTTTGAAGGTCCGTTTTTTAGGAAGGGACCGCGCAAGAGTGGAAATACAAACCCAACTAAGCGGCCGGTATAACCTGGGCAACCTTAGTACAGCCATTGCACTGGGCCGGTATTTCAAAGTCCCCGATGACCGGATCCGGTCTGCTATTGAACACTTTATCCCTTCTGACAACCGCTCTCAACTTCAGGACTGGCGCGGCGGCCGGTTAATTCTTGATGCCTACAATGCCAACCCAACCAGCATGGGGCACGCCCTTAAGCACCTTGCTATTCAGCCTGCCACAGCACGTATAGCCATTCTGGGAGATATGTTCGAATTGGGTAAGGATGCTCTTGTAGAGCACCGGGCCATCCATCAACTGGCCCTTGAGCTTCCCATTGATCAGCTTATTTTGGTGGGCACCCATTTTTCCGAAGCGGTCCAAGCTGACTCAAAAACTTGGGTTTTTCCAACCCTCGGAGCCGCCCGGCCCTTCATCGAACAACTGGACTTCCAAGACAAGGTCATTCTCCTGAAGGGTTCCAGGGGTATGGCCATGGAGCAGTTGGTTGAGCTTTGAGCTATTTTTTGTTTTTGGCATTTACTGCCAATTTAATTAAAGTGCCGATCCAACTCCGGCGGCCCTACCCGAGGGCAAGGTTCTTGGCCGTTTCCCGCCTTTTCCCTAGTTTGACGGCAAAAACAACCAATGGCCTGGTGGAAGCGTTTCTTCACGGATATCCTTCGCAGGATCGAAAATGCGGTGGATGCCCTAAAGTTTCGGATGGTAAAAGTAAGCGGGACAGGAAAGCGCCTGCCCATCAAGATCGCCACCTATCGGGGTTTCGGCCGGCGAGACCGGATCTTCCTCCAAGGGCGGGTGCTGGTTCGAAAGTCCATTCGAAACCTGCCCGAAAACTCCCCTCTGCGCAATCTGATCGACTCCTACAACCGCTTTGAAAGTGATGAGGTACCCAATGCCCGACTAATGGTCAAACTGGGAGAAAATGCCTACGAACTGCTGACCGATGAAGAAGGGTACTTCACCCTGGATCGAAAACTGGATGTTCCCCTCAAGCACAAACCCAAACCCTGGGCTAAAGTCACCATTAAGTTGCTGGAAACGCCCTGGAGAAAGGTAGAGGTAGAAACCACCACTTCTGTACTGATCCCTCCGGACAATGCCGATTTTGGAATCATCTCCGATATTGACGATACGATCCTGCTTACCGGAGTAACCTCCATTCTGAAGTGGCGTGTTTTTTATAATACTTTTTTTAAAAGTGCTCAAAGACGAATCGCCTTCCCTGATGCCGGTCGCTTTTTCCAGGCTCTACAAAAAGGCGCTGAAGGCAACCGGTTTAATCCCATATTCTATGTATCCAACAGTCCCCGCAATATTTATGATCTGATCAAAAGCATCCTCAAGCACAATGGACTACCCAAAGGGCCAGTGCTGTTACGGGATCTCGGCATCCCCTATAAACTCCATCCACTTGGATATAAAGGCCATAAAGCCAATAGTATTGTTCGCATCCTACAAACTTACCCCAAGCTATCTTTCATTCTGGTCGGAGACAGCGGCGAAAAAGATACCTATATCTACCACGAGACTGCCCTGGCCTTTCCTGGGCGCATCAAGGCTATATACATTCGAGACGTCAATAGCCGCCGACGCCGTGCCCGCATCCAACGCTATATGGCTGATCTACCCGAAAGTAATATATACTTGTTCAGATCCTACGAAGAATTGCTGGAAGTAGCAGGGAAAGAAGGGTGGTTAGCCGAGGGCGATTAGCGATAAGTTGCTTATTGGTGTGGGGAGAGTTGAAAGCCAATCCCTATATCCATACCCTCAAAACCAATGTCCCATTTGCTCCTTCTTGACCCTCAGATAAGCCTCATTATCCTTGTTGGGGTGGATAATAATGGGAACCCGCTCCACCACCTTAATAGCCGATTGCTCAAAAGCTTCAACCTTTTCAGGATTATTGGTCAGCAGGCGGATTGTCCGGATATTGAGATCGTGTAAAATACAAATGGCATCTTCGTAATGGCGGGCATCGATCTCCAGACCCAGGTGGACGTTGGCATCGATGGTGTTCAACCCTTTATCCTGTAGTTGATAAGCCTTTAGTTTATTGATGATACCAATACCCCGGCCCTCTTGCCTCAGGTAAATCACCATCCCACCTTCCTCAGCCGCCATTTCCAGTGCCCGAACCAACTGATCACCGCAGTCGCAGCGCTTTGACCCAAACAAATCACCGGTAATACATTCCGAATGTAGCCGGACGAGAACCGGCTTATCCACTTGCGCTTTTTCATGCACCAAGGCCAGGTGAGGCATCCAATCGCCAGCCTCTGCCGCATAGGCGATCATATTGAAATTACCCCAAGGGGTAGGGATAATTGCTTCTGCCTGACGGATTAAATGTGGATTGGAATTGCCTGATTTCATGCACAAAAAACAGCAGGATTAGGTAAAGAGTTTTCAAAGGGGTAAAAGTCCATAAAAGTTCGAAAATTTTGCCTTTATTTGCAGGCCGAATTAAAAGTGTTTTACCTTTTGAGCGAAAAAATAAATCAATTTCCCAAAAGATATACGGTTTCAAAACGATCCTAATTTATGTTAAAACTTCTTTTCTTCCATTTGAATACTCCTAATCTTTCTGTTGACTCGAGATAATATACTGCTGAGGATCAGCGATTTCCATTTAACAGTCCATTTCAAATTTGTTCCCTTAGTCAAAATAATACTTGCCTATTCGTATTCCAGCCGACAAAACCGCTTAACCTTTTCGATATAAGCCTGTTTTTGTTCTATTGTGGAAGTAATTTTAGCAGCGGAATAGGATTCTCAGACGATCTATAAGTTGAATCAAAAAATACCATTCTGAATAAAAGAACCATACATTCATTTACTAAATTTTTTCCAATGAAACAGCTCTCACTAGTTTTATTACTGGTGCTTGGCAGCGCAGTTTCGCTAGTTGCTCAGCGTACTATTCAAGGTACAATAACTGACGACGCTGGCGAGCCGCTGATTGGCGCCACTGTCCTCGTAAAAGGAACTTCCTCCGGAACTGTAACGGACATTGATGGCCAATACAGCCTGAATGTACCGGTTGGGGCGAACAGCCTGGTGTATTCCTACACAGGTTACGTCACCCAAGAGGTCGCCATCGGTGCTTCCAATGTAATGGACGTCACCATGGAACCGGATGTAGCTCAACTCGACGAGGTAATCGTGACCGGTTTCGGTACACAATCCCGTCGACTAAGTACGTCTTCGGTAGCTTCGGTAGATAACAAAGCATTCGAGAACGTATCTGTCCAGTCCTTCGACAACGCTCTGGCTGGTCGCTTACCGGGTGTATCTGTCCAATCCAACTCTGGTACCCTAGGTTCACAATCCCAAATTCGGGTACGGGGAGTGGGGTCCATCGGTGCCAGTAACCAGCCCATATTTGTAGTTGATGGTCTGATCATAAATGATAACGTTGATGGATTTAACCTAGGTGGCCCTGGTACCAACCCACTGATTAACATTAACCCGGATGACATTGCCTCCATTGACGTTTTGAAAGATGCTGCAGCAACTTCTATCTACGGTGCACGCGGAGCTAATGGAGTAATCGTAATTACTACTAAGGCCGGTAGTTACAACCAAAAACCTCAGGTAAACCTGGGTTACTATACTGGTTTTTCTGATCCAACCAACCAGTATGATCTGTTGAATGGCCAGCAATATGCTGAATTATGGAACCGGGCAGCGGATGCAGTGGGTTCCGATCTGAAATACCCTGACCCTGCTTCCGAACCCAGTACCGATTGGTTGGAGGAAGTAAGCCGTACCGGAACGGTAAATAATGTAACTGCCGGTGTTAGTGGAGGTACACAAACTGCAAAATACTTTTTTGGAGGTACTTTCCGGGATGAGAACGGTTGGATTGAATCCACCAACTTGAAGCGGTATAGCTTCCGGGCTAATATTGAACAACAACTGTCCGACAAATGGTTGGCAGGGATCAACCTGAACCCATCTCGTACGGTTAACCTGCGTCAAAACGAGGACAACAACGTTGCTTCTCCACAAACCTATGCCGCCTTGTTCTTCCCGAACGTAGCTGCAAGAGATGAAGATGGTAATGTATTGGGAGGTATTCAACCAACCAGCATCGGGCTAACCCAATTTGCTGGTACACCGCTTGGCAACATTGTCGGCCAGGATATCAACCTGACCACCAACCAGATCCTGGGTCGCCTGTATACGGAGTTCCGCCCGATGAATAAACTAAAACTACGTACAGAATTTTCGGGTCAATTACAGGAGGTGGTTGATAATGTAAAACAATCCAGTCAAACCACGGATGGTTTTGGAGCCGGTGGTACTGGTGACGCAGCCAACAGTAATGCGCTGGCCTGGAACTGGAATAGCTTTGCCACCTATACCGATGCGATCGGTCGGCACAACTTCGATGCTACTTTGGGTTTCAGTTTACAAAGAGAAGAGCAAAGTAGCTTTTCCGTTTTCGGTAACAACTTTGCCGATGATCGTTTGATCACTCTTGATAACGCTGCTGAAATTACCGGTGGCGGTGGTAACCGAACAGAAGCGAACTTTGTAGGTTATTTGGGTCGAATCAATTATAACTTTGACAATAAATACCTGCTGACCTTATCCGGACGCTACGATGGGTCTTCCCGTTTCGGAGAAAACAACCGCTATGGTTTCTTTCCAGGGGTTTCCGCAGGTTGGGTAATCAGTGAAGAACCCTTCATGCAAAATAGCAGTTTCTTTGACTTCCTGAAAGTACGCGGTAGCTGGGGCTTAAGTGGAAACGCAGAGATCGGTAATTTTGCAGCCAGAGGTCTTGTTGGTTTTGGTCGTGATTACAATTTTATTCCTGGCTTCCGGAATAATCAATTGCAAAACAGCGACCTGGAGTGGGAGAAAGCAGAGACAGTCGATTTTGGTGTAGATTTTGGATTTCTTGATAACCGCGTAAGAGGTTCTGTGGTATATTACATTAAAGATACCCGTGACCTTATACTGAACGCTCCTCTACCTGCAACAATCGGTATCGATAATGCAGGTCTCCAACAAAACATTGGGGAGATGCGTAACCAAGGTTTCGAATTCAATGTCGATCTAGATATTGTTCGCAGTTCTGCACCAAAGGGCTTCAATTTCACCCTTGGTTTCAATGGTGCTACTTTGAATAACGAAGTCTTACGGCTGGTGGACAATGATGGAGATGGTGAGGACGACGACATTGTCAATGGTCGCAACCTGATCCGAACTGGTGAAACAGTGGGGTCTTGGTACACGATGGAGTATGCCGGAGTAGACCCAGCTAACGGTGATGCGCTATTCCGTGACAGTGAAGGAAATGTTAGTAATGCCTATCCTGCTGGTACCGAACGGCAAATTTTTGGCAACCCATTACCGGATTTCAGCGGGGGGATTACTACGACCTTTACCTTTGCAGGCTTTGACCTAAATGCCTTTTTCAACTTTGCCACCGGTCATCAATTATACCTCAGTGAAGGCCGTTTCTATGGCATCAATATGGGTAGTGTCTGGAACCAAAGTGTGGACCAGTTGAACGCCTGGACACCAGAGAATACAGATACCGATATTCCTGAGGCGCGCCTACTTACCACAAATGGTAGTCAGCACTCTACTCGTTACCTGGATGATGCTGACTTCATCCGTCTGAAAAACGTACAATTGGGGTATACCTTCCCGGCCTTTGGGAAAAATAACACCTCTGTACGCGTGTTTGCAGCGGGGCAGAACCTCCTGACCTGGACTGACTTCGCCGGTTTGGATCCCGAAGCCAATGGTGACAATCAGGATAGCGTTTATTCCGGAGATCTCTTTTTTAGTCGTCCGCAATCACGTACCATTACTTTTGGTGTAAACCTGGATTTCTAAGCGTTTACCCTCTTTAAAACATAAAAATGAATAAGATGAAATTATTAAAATATATAGTAGTTGGGGTTTTGGGTGCCCTGACCTTTGCTTCCTGCGATGATTTCCTGGAAGATCCAGACCCCTTTCAATCCCTTCCTTCTGATGGAGCTATCAGCGATGCTGCTACATTGGAAACCGCTTTAATCGGTGCCTACGATGCTGCTCAGGATGATGGTGTTTTCGGCACCAATTTCCCCATGGTTCCTGAAATCATGGCTGATAATGGAGAATGGCGAGGATCCTTCGCCACTTACCAGCAAATGTGGGAGCACCAGATGGATGCCAATAATGGTGAAGTCCTTGATATGTGGACCAATGCTTACCGGGTTATCAATACGGCAAATATTGTCTTGAAATCTGCTGATGAATTGGCTGACCTTGACCCGGCCTTTCGAGATCAGGTAAAAGGGGAAACATTATTCCTTAGAGGAGCCACCTATTTTGAGATCGTTCGGTACTTCGGCTTACCTTTTGGCCCAAATGCTGCAAATGACCTGGGTGTCCCGGTGTTGACCGTACCTGTTGAGACTACCAATGACCTGACCTTCCCGCAACGAGATCCTGTTCAGACTGCATATGATCAAGCAGAAGCCGATTTGACAGAAGCTGCTAGCTTGTTACCCGATGCCATCGAACGGGGCCGAGCGAACCGTTTTGCCGCCCTGGCTTATCTGGCGCGTATAAGCTTTCAAAAAAGGGATTATCCTGCTGCAGCCAACTTCGCAGAACAGGTATTAGCGGGCCCATCCTCCTTAACCGCTGCTCCGGTGGATCCCTTTGTTAGCGAGGGGTCTAGTGAGGAGATCTGGGCAGTTATTCATACCGCTCAGGATAATCCGGGTGTAAACGGATCATTGCCTACCTTTCATCATGTGAATGGTCGGGGTGGAGATGTTATTGTAGATCCTGACCTGATCGAAAATGGTTACAACAAGATCGTTACTCCTGATCAACAGGCAGCGATAGATCAGGCTGGTAACACCGTAATCGATTTACGTGTTACTACACTTACCTCCAATGATACCTTTAACATTGAGAAGTATGAAGACTTTGCTAATAACAGCGACGATGCATTGATCCTGCGCAGGGCTGAGTTCATGTTAATGCGTGCGGAAGCCATTGCTCGTACAGAAGGGGTAACACAAGAGGCTGTAGATCTACTGAATGGCGTTCGCGCACGTGCCCTGCGGGTAATTGATGCAGAGGGCAATAATGCTAGTAGCGACCTGATCTCTTTCTCTACAGGTGATTTTGCCAGTGGAGAGGAATTGACAGATGCCATTGTACTGGAACGCCGCGTGGAATTTGCTTTCGAAGGGCAGCGCTTCCATGATATGATGCGTTTGCAGATGGATGTCGATGGCTTGCCTTTCGATGATCAACGTTTACGCTTTCCAATCCCTCAACGGGATCTGGATGCGAATAGCAACCTGGTCCAAAACCCAGGCTATTAATCGAAGATTAGCATTAATGTAAATTATACAGGGTTGCCCTCACGGGCAACCCTTTTTTTTTCGCCTAATGAAGCAGGCGTAACAAAAAATTTGTACCTTCCACATATACGCCTCAAGACCAATCCTGAACACCTATGAATCTGTTGCACATCAGTGCGGAATGCTATCCCGCCGCCAAAGCCGGTGGCCTTGGCGACGTAGCTGGCGCCTTGCCGAAATACCAACAACAACTTGGCCACGAAGTCGCGGCTATCATTCCAAAATACCACTTGCCGTGGATGCAGCAACGGACCTTCAACCTGGAGTTTGCCGGGGCATTTCCACTTGGCAACCAGTTTGTTCCTTATACCATCGAGCGGGACCCCAATAACCCTCTGGGGTTTCCCTTGTACCTGGTACACATTCCGGGAGCCTTCGACCGCCCGGGCATTTACCGGGATGATGAGCGCGGTTGGTATACCGATAATGCCTGGCGATTCACTACCTTTCAACAGGCTGTGCTCAACTGGATCATGCACCAGGAGGAACAACCGAATATCCTGCACTGTCACGATTACCATTCCGGCTTAATTCCCTTCCTCATTCAGCATAGCCTACTCTACCATAACCTTAGAAAGACCCCAACGGTATTTACCATCCATAATGGGGAATACCATGGCGACTTCGGTTGGGAAGACTTTCGAATGTTGCCTCCCTTCGACGTGGCCAAACGCGGCCTGATCGAATGGGGTGGAAAGATCAACCCCCTGGCTGCAGGGGTCAAAAATGCCTGGCACGTAACGACCGTTTCCCCTAATTACCTGAACGAATTAGCCACCTATTCGAACGGACTCGAATGGCTTTTTCAAAATGAGCAGGAAAAATCTACCGGCATTCTCAATGGAATAGATGTACAGGTCTGGGACCCGGCAAAAGATAAGTATCTGCCCTACCTTCTGAAGGATGAGCTTGAAGTCTTTAAACGGGCCAATAAAAATGCTTTGCACCAACGCTACCACTTCCGGGATGAATTTCCTATCGTTACTTTTATCGGTCGGTTGGTAAGAGAAAAAGGTGCCGACCTGCTACCTGATCTGATGCGACAGGTACTGGGACAAGACCTTCAAATCACCTTCCTGATCCTGGGTACTGGGGATCCCGGTATACAGGAGGCCCTTAAGTCGGTTCAGTATCAATTTCCCGACCGGGTGAGCCTGGTGCTGGAATACAACGAGGGGCTGGCCCATACCCTTTATGCCGGATCTGATTTTCTGCTTATGCCTTCCCGGGTGGAACCCTGCGGTTTGAATCAAATGTATGCCATGCGCTACGGGACCATACCGGTCGTTCGAATGGTAGGCGGACTGAAGGATACGGTCATTGACCTGGATGAATCCGCAGAAGAAGGAAGGGGCATCCGCTTTGATCAATTTAACCTGGATGAAGCCCACCATGCCATCTGGCGGGCCTTTAGTCTGTATCATCAGCCAGAAGTCTTCCGAGCAGTCCGTAATCGTATTATGGAAGTTGATTTTAGCTGGGAACGCTCCGCACAAACCTACATAGACCTGTATGAAAAATTGTTGATAGAAAAAGAAGCATTAGAAGTCGCTTAAATAACCACCAAATCATGAAAATAATCAGCTTGATCCTGGGAGGAGGCGTCGGAACCCGCCTGTACCCGCTTACCAGCCATCGTTCCAAACCTGCCGTTCCTATTTCCGGAAAATATCGCCTGATCGATATCCCTATTTCGAACTGCCTGAATTCTGGCCTGCGGCGTATGTTCGTTCTGACCCAGTACAATTCCGCCTCTCTGAATCGGCACATTAAGAATACCTATAATTTCGATAGCTTTAGCCACGGTTTTGTAGATATCCTGGCTGCCGAACAAACCCCCAACAGTGACAAGTGGTTTCAGGGAACAGCAGATGCTGTGCGGCAATCTATGCACCACCTGGTGAACTATGATTTCGATTATGTACTTATTCTTTCGGGTGATCAGTTATACCAAATGGATCTGCAGGCATATGCCGAATACCACATCTCTAAGGATGCAGACCTCACTATTGCCACTATTCCGGTGAATGATCGCGACGCCCCCGGCTTCGGCATTATGAAAGTAGATGAGGTAGGCTATATCGGAAGTTTTATCGAAAAGCCCAAAGATCCTGAAGTGCTGAAACGCTGGCAATCACCCGTAGAAGAAAAGTATGCAAAGGAAGATAAATTCTACCTGGCCTCTATGGGTATCTATATATTCAATAAGGAAGCACTCAATAAGCTTTTTGCCGACAATGAAGACGCCATCGACTTTGGTAAGGAGATCATCCCAGAAGCCATCAATTCTAATTATAAGGTAGCCAGCTACGCCTACGATGGGTACTGGACGGATATTGGAACTATCCGTTCCTTTTTCGAAGCCAATATTGCATTGACTGACCCCGTTCCTGACTTTAATTTGTTCGACGATACCAACCCGATCTATACCCGGCCGCGTATGCTGGCCCCCTCAAAAGTTTATGGCACCTTCCTCAACCGAACCCTGATCGCGGATGGTTGCATCATCAATGCCCGTAAAGTAGAACGCGCTGTGATCGGCATTCGATCCCGTATCGGAAATGGGACGGAGATATCCAATGCCATTATCATGGGATCTGATTACTATGAAACGCTGGAAGAAATGGAGTCCGGAGCGCACGAAATTACCATGGGTATCGGGAATGAATGTCATATCGAAAATGCCATCGTCGACAAGAACGTCCGGATCGGGCACAATGTGGTCATCAAAGGCAGCGCTACGCTTGAAGATCAAGAAGCCGACACTTATATGATCCGGGATGGGATCGTTGTGCTGAAGAAAAATGCGGTCATTCCCAGCGGCACAAGAATTGGGGACTTTTGACCAAAGGTTTTTTTCCACCTTACCGGTTGGATTAGGATAATTCAACCGGTAAGGTGGAAAATTAAATTCATTCTGCAGCTGCTTCCACTGCCCGCCATACGCGGAATACATTTTTATAGCAGACCTTCGCGATATCCTCTTCAGAGTAACCCCGCCGCAGCAGTTCTACGATCAGGTTGGGATACATGGAAACGTCTTTGAGGCCGGTAGGCAGCGAATCCCCTACCCCATCAAAGTCAGAACCCAGGCCGACGTGATCGATTCCGGCGATTTCGACCACGTGTTCAATATGGTTGGCCACCATTTCCACATCAGAATAGAGGGTGGGATTATCCTTTTGAAATTGTTCGATCACGGCATCCGCACCCTCATCACCATATGAAAGCCCCTTTTCTTCGAGCAAATTACGCAATTCCGTCCGTTTTTTATCCCGGTAACCCTGAATGGAGCCATCCAGAAAAGAGGAGCCAAAGTTGATCTGGATAACGCCACCGTTCTCCGCCAGTTTTTTCAGCATGTCATCATTCATGTTGCGTTCGAAACCAGGGGTGAATTTCCGGCAGGAGGAGTGAGAGGCGATCACTGGCACATCCGTCATCTCGATCACCTGGTAGAAGGTCGAATCGGAAACGTGGGAAATATCGACCATTATCCCTACCCGGTTCATTTCCTTAACAACTTCCCTGCCGAAAGGACTGAGGCCGTTCCAGGTGCGGGTGTCATCATAGGAAGAGTCGCAGATCTGGTTGTCTTTTGAATGAGTTAGTGTAATGTATCGAATACCACGTTGGTGCCAATATTCGACATTTTTGATGTCTTCCATAACTGGAGAGCCGTTCTCCATGCCCAGAGGCAGGGAAATAATGCCCTTTTCGAAATTGGCCTCTACCTGGTCCGGGCTTAGGACCACGGCAAACTTATCCGGGTGGGCTTTGGCGATACCTTCTACCATGGTGATCAAGGTGTCCGCCAGATTATAGGCTTCCTGCCCCGTTCCCCGATCGGAAGGAATGTAAATAGACATGAAAGGTGCATCCAATCCACCTTTTTTAGCCCGCACATAATCAAAGTCTCCTTTTTTTGTTTCCACGGGAATTCCAATAAATTCGCGCGTCAATCGAAAATTCCTGACCTTTAACCGGTAGGGTAAATCAACGTGGCCATCAGTAATAATATATTTTTGAGCCAATTTTTCAGCCGCTTCAATATAGTCCTGATAAGCCTGGCTTAAGGCAGCACCAAAAGTGATTTGCAGTGAAATAATGGTTAGCAATACTTTTTTCATATTATTTGTGTTGTTTATTTCAAAACACCATCCTCCTTTTAATTAAAGGCTAACAACCAAAATAAAAAAAACAAAATGAATAGCCTCATCCCAACCGACCACCTTCAACAATTGGAAGAAAAAGCCCGCCAACTGGAATCGACCCCTGAGCAACGAATGGATTGGAACGGGCAGATGCACCGATATACCGAACGGTTTTATTCCGGCTTACCAACCGAGAGGGTATTCACGCCTGAGAAAGGCCAAAGTAAGGTCGTTCTTAAGGCTGAAATTCAGGAGGAAGGCCGGAGCCTGGAAACCCTTTTGGATCTTTTTGAAGAAGGTGTGGAAAAGGGCGGGATCAATGCCGCCTCGGGCGGCCACCTAGGTTATATCCCTGGTGGAGGACTCTACCCCACTGCCCTGGGGGATTACCTTGCGGCCGTCACGAATAAATACGTTGGGATGTGGTTCGCCAGCCCCGGCGGAGTACGCATGGAAAACCAACTACTCCGTTGGATGTGCAAAATGGTTGAATACCCCGAAGGAGCAATGGGTAACCTCACTTCCGGCGGTTCCATTGCGAACCTTTCTGCTATCATTGCTGCAAGAGAGCACTTTCAACTGGAAGGGGAAAAAACGGAACGTGCAGTGGTATACCTTACCCCCCAGGTACATCACTGCGTACAAAAGGCCCTGCGGATCGCCGGATTAGGAAAGACCATCATTCGATATATCGAAATGGACGAACGGTTTCGAATGAAAGCGGATAACTTACAACAACAACTTAAAAAAGACCAGGCAGCAGGGCTTGTTCCCTTCCTTTTGGTAGCCTCCGCAGGCACTACAGATACAGGAGCGATAGATCCCCTGGAGGAACTGGCAGATATTGCTGAAAAGGAACAATTATGGTTCCATGTAGATGCTGCATATGGTGGTTTTTTTCTACTGGTGGAAAGCCTTCGACAAAAATTCAGGGGCATTGAGCGATCCCACTCCGTAACGATCGATCCGCACAAAGGCTTTTTCCTGTCTTACGGTCTTGGGGCAGTGCTGGTACGGGAGGTCGCCCCCCTCTTCAACGCGAATCACTATACGGCCAGCTACCTGCAGGATGCCCTGGATGCTATGGACGAGCTTTCCCCTTCAGACCTTTCGCCTGAGCTGACCAAGCACTTCCGGGCTTTGCGAATGTGGCTGCCCCTTCAACTTTACGGAGTAGCACCCTTCCGGGCAGCCCTGGAAGAAAAAGCCCTACTGACCCACTACTTTTATGATCAACTGAGTAATATGCCCGGTTTCGAGCTTGGTCCTGAACCTGAGCTTTCTGTAATGATCTTTCGCTATACTGATACTGAAAACCCCAACGCCTTTAACAAGGCCATCATTCAATTTATACAGGATGACGGCCGGGTTTTTCTGACTTCTACCACAATAAAGGGTGTTTTCTGGATCCGGCTGGCTGTCCTCAGCTTCCGAACGCACCGCGAGCACATTAATACCACCTTAACCGTTTTGAGGGAAGCGGTCTTGAGCCAAACCAGGAGTGATGCGGTTTGATATTGGAAAGATTAAGCCGGTAGCCGGCTGTTTCAAACCTTGGGTCATGGTCCCTGGCATAAGCCTAAAGGCTTAAGAAAGCCTGGCCTAATAAAGTCGGCCCACTGAAAGGGTTAAAGGTCCATTTACCATTTGGAAGAAATAAAAAAATTCCCTATCATTTAACCTCAAAACCGAAACAAACTCAATCGAAATTCGTGTTTTAAAGGAAATGCTTCTTTTTACCCCAAAATTAGCAGTAATGAAAACTTTCCTTGCAATTTTGATTGTATTATGCAGCTGGGGTTTACTACCTGCTCAAGACAGTATGCGCCCTGCCTATTGTGATGAATTTCCAGTGGAATCAGGAACTTATGCCCTTGCAGTCAGCCAAAAGACAGTACCTCTTCCACGTTTCGCAACCCGGTCGATCAAAGAGTACAAGGTCCAGGTGGCCCTGCTCCGGAATTCTGATCCCCGCGATTTCCCCTTTCATTCGAAGCTTATCGCCCGCTTCCGCCCCTGTGAACAGGTTTGGGTGGTAGAGTCTCGGGATAGTTTCCCCTCCCGCACTGATGCCGAAGCCCTTCGAAATGAATTGACGACCCTGGGTTATCCTGGCTGTTATATAACGGAGATCATTGCCTATCGGTAAGTCGTTTGAGCTGCACATTTAATACATTGGTACTTTAGCCTTTGGAAATCCACTCCTGACCTAAAGCATCCAGGCCGGCTAAAGTAGGCGCCATGAGGGCTACTGGCTAATATTTCAAAAGGTTCCGGATCGCATCGGCTACTTTTTCGCTTGATGGGATCATAGTTTTTTCCAGTACTTCATTAAGGGGAATGGCAGGCATATTGACCGAGCCGACCGTTCGAACGGGGGCATCCAGGTATTCGAAGCAATTTTCCTGTATGCGGGCAGCTATGGACTGGGCAAAAGTATTGTTAACGGGTTCCTCCGTTACTACCAGGGTCCTGTTATGTTTTTTAGCAGTTTCAAAAATAGCCTCCTCATCCAGTGGATAAAGCGTCCGAAGGTCCAGTATTTCTATTTGAGCAGGAAATTCCCTGGCTGCGTTAAGGGCCCAATGGACGCCCATGCCGTAAGTGATCACTGCAAGGGTGTTTTTGGTGGGTTCGGGCTCTGCCTTGAGGACGGTGTTGGCCTTGCCAAAGGGAAGAACGTAATCCGAGGCAGGTTCAATGACCCTGGCCGACTCTGTACCGGGGACTTTCGACCAATACAGCCCTTTGTGCTCCAGAATAACCACCGGGTTCGGATCGTAGAAAGCAGCTTTCATTAAGCCCTTTAGGTCAGCTCCATTGCTGGGGTAGGCGATCTTGATTCCTCGGATATTAGTCAAAACGGATTCTACGCTGGATGAATGATAGGGCCCTCCACTGCCATAAGCGCCTATGGGTACCCGGATAATGGTACTCACTGGCCACTTGCCATTCGAAAGGTAGCAGGAACGACTGACCTCCGTAAATAGTTGATTCAAGCCCGGCCAGATATAATCCGCAAACTGCACCTCTACAATCGGTTTGAGCCCTACCGCTGACATGCCCACGGTACTACCGATAATGAAGGCCTCCTGAATGGGGGTATTAAAAACGCGTTCATCTCCAAATTTTTTAGCCAGTGTCGCTGCCTCGCGAAAAACACCTCCAAGACGCCCACCTACATCCTGTCCATAAAGCAGGCACTCGGGATGCTCCCGCATAAGCTCTTCCAATGTATGCAAGGCACAATCTACCATCACCACCTTCTCCCCATTTTCAGGTTTGCGCACCCCTGTCTCATCCGATACGGGGGTGGGTGCAAAATCGTGAGTAAGCAAGTCTTCCGGCCGTGGGTCCTCTGCTATCCGGGCCCGCTCAAAGTCTGCTTCCACCTTTTCCAGGGCTTCTTTTTCGATCTTGCTGACCTTTTGTTCCCCGGCAATTTCCATATCAATCAGGTATTGCCTAAGGTGCGGATAAGGATCTCGCTTTTGATGCTCCTCCAGGTCATCCCTATACCATTCCTTCCGAACACCGGAAGTATGATGATTTAAAAGGGGGACACGGGCGTGCAGCAAGACTGGTCTGCGTTCCTTTCGAATGATCTTCAGCACCTTTCGAACCGTATCGTAACAGGCCAGAAAGTCGCTGCCATTGATCGAATAGGCTTCGATCCCGTGAAACCCTTTAATGTATTCTGCGGCATTCTGTGCCCGTGTTTCCTCGGCGTTTGCGGAGATATCCCAGTCATTATCCTGCACCAGATACAAAATCGGTAACTGCCGAAGGGCGGCCATTTGGAAAGCTTCAGCCACTTCCCCTTCCGTGACAGAAGCATCCCCCAGTGAACAAACGGCTACGGGTAGGTCTTTTTTGGACGCCTCCAGCTTTAACAGCTCCCGGTATTGTAGTCCCAGGGCAACCCCCGTTGTTGGAATGGCCTGCATACCGGTTGCCGAGGACTGATGGGGGATTTTGGGCTTGTCCTCATCCCGCAGACTGGGATGCGAGTAGTAAGTCCGCCCTCCTGAAAAAGGGTCTTCCCGCTTTGCCATCAGTTGCAACATTAAATCGTAGGGTTCCATTCCGATACCCAGCAAAAGCGCATCATCCCGGTAATAGGGGGCGACAAAATCCTGCGGTAATAATTGCATTCCAACAGCCAGTTGTATAGCTTCATGCCCCCTGGCCGTTGCGTGAACATATTTCGAAACCAGTTTGAAATGCTGTTCATATAACTCCGCCATCGATTTGGCGGTAGCCATTAGCTGAAATGCTTCGAGCAAGGTTTTTTTGGCTATCCGGGCTGAGGTCTTGATCATTTCGCTTTGTTTTTAAATTGTTCAATCGCTGCCTTGGTAAAATCCGATAGCACCAATTTTCCGCTAATGGCAGCGCGTTGGGCCAGCAATTTGTCCCAATCTTCAGTGCCCTGCCAAAAGGTTTTTTTCAATTCCCGCATAGCTTCCAGACTGGAAGCAGACAGTTGCTGTGCCAGTTTTTGCACTGCATCATCCAAAGCTTCGACCGATTCAAAAACTCCGGCATACAGGCCTCTTTCCCTTGCCCATGCTGCGCTGCGCCACTCGGTGGCATCCACAGCCAATTGTTGCATAGCCGAATCTCCAAGTTTCCGGGCTACGGCCGGCCCTACTACAAAAGGGCCAATCCCTATGGCCAACTCACTTAACTTGATAGCGGCGTATTGGGTCGCCAAGCAGTAATCTACTGCAGAAGCCAGGCCCACACCACCTCCAACCGCTTTACCCTGCACCCTACCGATCACCAGTTTCGGACACTTGCGCAAGGCATTGATCACATCGGCAAAGCCCATAAAAAACCGAAGCCCTCCTGCTTCATCTTCTATCCGGATCAATTCGTCAAAACTGGCCCCTGCACAGAAGGTGCGTACTCCTCCACTTTTCAACAGGATTACCCGAATGTCTTCCCGCTTACCGGCAGCTGTGATGGTCTCAGCCAATTGTGCCAGCAAGCGGCCCGGCAAAGCATTATGGCTTGGATGTTCGAATTCGATGGTACCAATGCCGTTCTCTATCGTCAATTCAACTGATCCCAATTGTGTGCTATCCATAATTTGACTTTAATACACTCGACGGGTTTCCTCCTCAGGCGAATTTGGGTTAAGACATGATATCAGTAGGGGCTTTATTCTTTTCCTTCAAGAATTTATTGGGCTTTACCTTGAAGCGCTCTATATTCCGGATCATTCCATTGAAAATAAAATAATGGAACGACAAAACAGAATACCAATACATCCTTCCCATGATACCATAGGGTCGAAAAGTTGCGGTTTGAAATAAATGTGGCCCTTCTTCGGAATTCTTGATCCGAAATTCTAACCAGGCTTCTCCCGGTAATTTCATTTCCGCATATAGCAATAAGCGTTTTTTCGAACTATCTACTGCCAGCACCCTCCAGAAATCAAGGGAATCCCCGGGGTAAATAATATCTGGATTGGTGCGACCTCTTCGAAGCCCTACTCCTCCAACCATTTTATCCAAAACCCCGCGGACCTTCCACAGGAAGTTACCATAATACCAACCTCGGTCTCCACCGATCGCACAGATATTTGCCCATACCTGTTCGACTGTATTGTTCTTTATTGCAATTTCCTTTCGGTCTTCAAAACAACCATAACTGGGGACAGTCGCAAATTGACTAAGGGAGCCCAGGTTGGAAGAGTGAATGAGGGAGTCTTTCCAACTGGAAATGACCATATTCTGTTCGATCTTATCGAAAGCCAACTCCACTGCCGTTTCGTAGGAAATAGGTTGAATGTTAAGGAGCCTGGCCAACTTATGATCTCTTGCCACCACATCCACCTTCATAGAGTTGACCAGATTAACCGCCAACTCGTAGGTGGTGGAGGTAACGAAATACAACCAATAAGAAGATAAGCGAGGAGTCATAACGGGCACGGTCAGTATCCAGCGCCCCAGTTTTCGGACCCTGGCATAACCCAATAACATATCTTTATAGGTCAGCACCTCTCCGTTACCGATATCGAAATTTTTATCCATGCACTGGGGGTGCAGCATCACCCCGGTAAGAAACTGGATCACATCCCGAATGGCAATAGGCTCACAGCGGGTATTCAACCAGCGCGGTGCTACCATGACAGGCAGCTTCTCCACCAGGTCGCGAATGATCTCAAAGGAAGCACTGCCGGAGCCTACGATGATACCGGCACGCAGGGAGGTCAGCGGGACAGAACTCCCGGAGAGAATGGTTTCCACTTTAAATCGCGAACGAAGGTGCCTCGATAAATTGGATACATTCACCATGCCCGTCAGGTAAATGATATGCTTGCAAGTCGACCGTTCGACATATTCCTTAAAATGTACAGCCACCCGTTCTTCCAAAGGTCCAAAATCCGAAATGGAAGAAGACATGGAGTGCATGAGATAAAAAGCTACGTCAAAATCAAGAGGAGCCTCCTTAATATCAACCGGCTCCAGGAAATCATGCTCGTATACTTCTACCTTCCAATCCGGTTCCAATTCCAGTCGCTCGGCATTGCGGGCAATGCAAATTACAGTATGTCCTTCTGATAGCAGAACGGGTAATAGACGTTTTCCAATATATCCGGTTCCTCCGGTAAGCAGGATGCGCATAGTAGATATAATTTACTTTCAGTCTCACAACCTGAGGAGCGGCAAGTTGTTTCGCCGAAAGTTTTCTTTTTGGTCAATTATGCGTCTTCGCTTTGATCCAGCATTTTAACCATAGTCAGAATGGTGGCAATGGCTACCGTTTCACCGGTTTCATCACATACGTCCACTAGCCATTTAACGATCCCCTTACGAGGCTCTCCTTCGCGTTTTTCCTGGGCGACCTTTTCCTTAACGGAAAAACGCACCCCGATCGTCATGCCCGGGTAGACCGGCTTAGTGAACCGGCATTCCTCCAGACCATAATTTAACAGAACCGGGCCCTTGCCAGGGTGAACGAACAGGCCCGCAGCTTTTGACAATATGAAATACCCGTGCGCCACACGACCTTCAAAAATGGTATCCTCCAGGGCCGTCACGTCCATATGAGCGTAGAAGTTGTCCCCACTGACATTCGCAAAATTCACAATATCTGCTTCGGTGACGGTATGCTTATGGGTAATAAGGGTTTGTCCTACCTCCAGTTCTTCAAAATGCTTTCGAAAGGGATGCTCGTCTGTAGGCTTATAGTGAGCTCCATATTGATACAGCTGAGACACTTCAGTCAGCATACTTGGATGCCCCTGCACAGCTGTTCGCTGCAGATAGTGTTTCACCCCTCGCATTCCCCCCATTTCCTCTCCTCCTCCCGCTCTTCCCGGGCCACCATGTACGAGCATAGGCATAGGCGAGCCATGACCGGTGCTTTCCGGCGCACTTTCTTCATTGAGGATCAGGATACGGCCGTGGTAGGGCCCCGATTCGATCACATACTGCTGGGCGAAAGCGGGATTCGCTGTTGCAATGGTACTAACCAGGGAGCCTTTACCCATATTCGCAAGCTCAATAGCCTCTCCCAAATTCTTGTAAGGCATAAGGGTGGCTACCGGTCCGAAGGCTTCGACCTGGTGGCTATCCTTTCGGTTGAAGGGGTCGTCGTTCAACAGCAATACAGGGGGAAGGAAGGCCCCCTTTTGAGGGTCGGCGCCGATAAGGTCCAGTTTTTCGGGATGCCCGTAGACGACCTGTGAACTGTTTTTCAGGGTTTCGATCCGCTCCTGAACAACTTCCATTTGCTTCCGGTTGACCAGTGCGCCCATTCGAACACCCTCCTGAGCGGGATCTCCAATAGTGGTTTTTTCAAGCTGTGCGGAAAGACCTAGCTGAACGGCCTCCACTAAATGCTCCGGAACGATTGCCCTTCGTATGGCCGTACACTTCTGCCCCGCTTTCACGGTCATCTCCCTACGTAATTCTTTTATAAAGAGATCGAAGGTAGGTGTACCGGGTTCCGCATCAGGGGCCAGGACTGCAGCATTCAGACTATCTGCCTCCATATTGAAGGTGACGGCATGCTCAAGGATAGGGGGGTGGGCCTTCAGTTTACGCCCTGTGCTGGCCGAACCAGTGAAAGTCACGACGTCCTGCTCCATCACGGGGTCCAGGATGCCCACTCCTTTTCCGCACACCAACTGAAGGGCACCCTCCGGAAGTATACCGGAGGCAATGATGTCCCGGACCATTGCCTCTGTCAGGAAAGCCGTCATTTCCGAAGGTTTGACCACAGCGGGCATCCCTGCCAGAAGGTTCACAGAAACCTTTTCCAGCATACCCCAGATCGGGAAATTGAAGGCATTAATGTGAATGGCCACCCCATGCCGGGGAGTCATGATATGCTGGCCGATAAAAGATCCTTCTTTCGAAAGATTCACGGCCTCCCCATCTACATAAAAGCGTTGGTCAGGAAATTTTTTACGCAGGCTGGCATAGGCGAACAAAGTTCCGATTCCTCCGTCAATATCCACCCAACTGTCGGCTTTCGTAGCGCCAGTCTGAAAGCTTAAAGGATAGTATTTTTTTCGAATACCGTGTAGGTGCAAAGCAAGCGCTTTAAGCATGCGACCCCGCTCCTGGAAGGTCATTTTTCGCAGGGCTGGCCCTCCTACTTTTCGACCGTATTCCAAAATGGAATCAAAGTCAAGATCGGTACTGCTACAGGTGGCGATCACTTCGCCGGTTATGGCGTTGTATTGTGGCAATCCCGCCCCGTCGTGGGGCGTCCATTGCCCCTGGAGGTAGTGGTGGGTTTTCGACATAGGTGGTGGTTTTATTTGGCAGCAAAAAAGCTTCTAAGTGAAGAACAACACGAATGCCCCTTCGTTCGCAAAATTAAAAAACTCTGTGCACCTATTCCTGCATCTTCGACCCAAATGCCAGATCACCTGCATCCCCCAACCCGGGAACGATATAAGCCTTCGCAGTTAATTCTTCATCAACAGCCCCCAACCAAATATCAGCCTGGGGGAACCGCCGTTTTAATAACTCCAGCCCCTGTGAACTGGCGATGGCCCCTACAATATGTATTTTAGAGGGTTGCCCGTTGCGGCTTAGTTCATTCAAAACCAGCTTCATAGAGGCTCCGGTCGCGATCATGGCGTCACAAACAATCAAAACCTTATCTTCCAGGTTTGGGCAGGAAACATATTCCAGGCTAATGTCAAAACTGCCATCCTTGTGATGTTTTCGGTAAGCGGAAACAAAGGCATTTTCTGCGCGATCGAAAACAGCAAGCATCCCCTGGTGCATGGGCAGGCCGGCCCGAAGAATTGTTCCCAGCACCAGGTTTTCTCCGCTCAGGTACTCTTTGGCTATCCCTAAGGGCGTTTCTACCTCGGCATGCTGATAGGTAAGTGCTTTACTGACCTCATAGGCCATAATAGTACCCAGGCGATTCAGATTAGTTCGGAATCTAAGGCTGTCTTGTTGAATAACAGTAGATCGCAATTCGGTCAGATACCGGCCGGCGATAGAAGGCGTTTCATTGAGAATGGTTACCATAAGGTGCTTTAAGTACAATTTCATTAAACCGGGAACCCCTGAAAGAGTATCTACATAGCAATCCCTCATCCGGTAATTAAGTTGAAGGGGTTGCCGTGGAATTAGCGAATATACTAGTTTAGATAAAACAATTCACGATACATCCCCATCCAATCTTGCCACCCATCCATTGCGGCAAAAGAACTATTGTGCCAAAGAGTGGTGAATGTCCCTCCCACCTGCCTGCAAGAAGCGGCTATTTTACGACAAGTATCCAGGGCTTGTTCTGGTGGCAAGCCCTGGTATTGCCGAAGGCTTACATCCATGACCTGGAATGGATGGATCATTAATTCGGTGGCCTTATTGGCTTGCAGATCAAACCAGGGGAATGGAACAGCCATACCCGCACGAAAACCGGGGGCATCCGCAAACCCCATGCTGTAATCCGATTGGATACCCACCTCCAGAAGGTTACGGTAAGTTTGGGGAAACCGCAATAAAAGGTAGTGTTGTCGACTGCTGATCACCGGTTCTTGAATAATCCCCTCCAGTCGTTCCTTTTCCACCCAAATTCGGGCCGGATCTTTGGCAGATGCAGTTGAGGGGTGTATTCCCACTTCAAACTGGCTTTGGATCTGGTGGACCAAAGCGGTAAGCGGAGCATAGGCATGAGGAACATTTCGGTCCAGGGCCCCCCGATCGGCGAGCAAAAAAAAGAAATGCCCGGGAGTATTGGATCGATCGTGCAGTTCGAACAGATCAGGGAAGGTGAAATAGGGATCCAACTGCAGGCCTAACAGGGTTTTAGTCCGCGCTTCCAATCGGGGGAGTCGCCATTTAACAAGGTCTCGAAGGGTACTCCCGGCCTGCCGCCAAAACGGACGCCCAAGAAAGGCCCATGCCAGGTCCACATCATAGGTAGGGAGGAAAGTAAATGCCGGCAGGTCCGGCTTTAAAGCGGGGTTTACCTTTCGCAGACGATCAGCCAGGGCAAGCGCCCAGTGATGCACTACGGGAAGGTCAAGAAATCCATTTTTAAAAGCCAGGGCCTCCTTTGCTGGAAACCGCCCGAGATGATCCGCCTTAAATTCTTGATACTCTTCGTATCTGCTCAGAAAGTAAAAAGCGCTTGCCAGCAGGTCCCAGTCCCCCTGCTGTTCATCAAATAATACCGGCAAGTTTTTTTCCCAACGAACACTGGGGCAGAGGCCGGCATCAATACCATCCTGAAAAAGAAGGGCTTGCCCTGGCCACTCCAGCCCCGCTCCTCTGCTTGTTAGTCCATACGCCATTTTCGGTTGCTGCGCAGACAAATAAGCTTCCTGCTCTTGCGTGAAACGAACCTTCCATCCTAAAATGCATTCTATTAATACGCTACATACATATTCCACCCGCGTTTGACCGGGTGGGCAAAATACCAGTATCTGAGTTTCCGCCATCTATTAAAGATAAAGCCCGAATTTGGCTTGGTTCCGGACAAACACGGTAAATTTTAAAATTCAGTGGGGGAGCAAATTATCTTTTCTCCTTATAAAGTGTTAAATTAATCAAGAAATTATCAACCTCAAATACATGTCCTTTCGATCAGTAATCCACTTAGGTATTACCCTAATCATACCTGCTCTTCTATCCGGGCAGGAAGTGCTCAACCTGGGTGAAAACAACTATGAAGACCAAAAAGGCTTTATCTACAGCCAGGAAGTTGCCGCTAATTTTACCCTGCACACCAATGGCTTTGCTTTCGGTATGGATATTGGGAATATAGAAACCTTTTACAAGACCTCTTACTGGCATTTCGATTTTGGAGAGATAAAGAATGCCCGGGAAACCAAACAAAGCCGGAACTTTCCAGCCTCTGCTATTGGGACTAATTTCCGGTCATTCATTTACGGAAAGCAAAATAACTTTTTCGCCCTTAGAGCCGGATACGGGCAAAAATGGTACCTCTCTGAAAAGGCGAGACGGCGGGGGGTTGCCTTTGGGTTCACTTATGAGGGTGGGCCATCACTTGGTATTTTGAAGCCCTACTACCTCGTCTTGCGATATGACCAGGTGGATGGGGGGCCGATCTTTAGAACGGAAAAATTTTCATCCGAAAATGAAGAACGCTTCCTAAACTTCAATCCTAATAGTCAGGTAGATTATATTTTCGGGGCTGCAAGCTTCACCAAAGGATTAAACGAAATATCCTTTCTCCCCGGGCTGCATGGGAAAGCTGCCCTGCATTTCGATTGGGGTACTTTCGATCAGTTTATTAAGGCATTGGAGGCAGGCATCATGGTAGATTTCTACTTTCAAAATGTTCCGATCATGGTCGAATCCGACTTAATCGATGATCCCGGAAACACTAATGTGTTTATCAACCTGTTCCTTACCCTGCAATTAGGTAAACGCAATTAATTCAGGAATCCAGTTGGTCGCCCCGGTAATTCGACTGAATTTCTTCAACTACCAAAGGCCTTCAACACAAAAAAATTCAAAAGGGCTGCTCAAAACACTTGCTTCGTTTTGAGCAGCCCTTAAATTTTTAGGCCGAGTCCAGTTCATTTTTTCCCTACAAATGTCGTTCTGCGTGATAGGAAGACCGCACCAGTGGCCCGCTTTCCACAAAATCGAAACCACGTTTCATGCCCTCCTCTTTATAAAAGGCAAAAACATCCGGGTGAATGAATGCTGCCACATCCAAATGCATTTTGGTAGGTTGGAGGTATTGCCCAATGGTCATTACATCACAGCCGTGCTCTCGTAGGTCATCCATGGTTTTAAGGACTTCTTCTTTTGTTTCACCAAGCCCTACCATGATCCCTGATTTAGTGCGTTTGCCGTACTCTTTGGTGCGTTTTATCTGTTCCAGGCTTCGGTGGTACTTTGCCTGTGGGCGAACCTTCCGGTAAAGCGATTCTATGGTTTCCATATTATGAGAAACCACCTCTTGACCAGCACTGATCATGCGCTCCAGGGCATCCCAGGTCGCCTTAACATCCGGAATAAGCGTTTCTATGGTTACCACCGGAGTTCTTTCCTTTACCGCCCTGACCGTTTGGTACCAGATCTCTGCTCCCCGATCTTTCCGTTCATCGCGGTTCACCGAGGTAATAACCGCGTGTTTTACTCCCATAAGGTCAATGGCTTCTGCTACCCTTCGGGGTTCATCCTCATCGTATTCAGGAGGGCGACCGGTTTTGACAGCACAAAAGGAACAAGAACGGGTGCAGGTATTTCCCAGGATCATAAAAGTTGCCGTGCCAGCTCCCCAGCATTCGCCCATATTAGGACAACTACCGCTCTGACAAATCGTGTGCAGGTTGTATTCATCTACCAGGGAGCGGACTTTTTTATAATTCGGCCCGATAGGAAGCTTAACCCGCAACCAGTCGGGTTTTCGTTTACGCTCTTCTTTTCCTTCAACTACGGGTAATTCAATCATAAGGTTTTCCTTTAAGTTGAATATATAATGCGGAGGCCCTGAAAAAAGTTTTAGGCAAGTCCTTAGGGCTTATAATAAATGACGCCCAGCTGAAAGCAACTACTGGTAAAGGTAAAATCACCGTGCTGTATCCAGGCCAAGGGCCTTTCGCATTCGAAAATAAATCCCGGTGTTTTCATAAACCCCGGAGAATAATTCTGCACCGGGGCCATAAGCAAAAACAGGGACCATAGCCCCGGTAACACCATCGGTGGTAAACCCCGATAGTATATCCTCTCCGGAGGATCCCGGGTTTATGGCAAAACCACCGGTTTCGTGATCGGCGGTGACAATGACCAGGGTTTCTCCATCCTCTATTGCAAAATCCAGCATGGCCCCGATGGCCTTATCAAAATCCAGTACTTCTGAGGTAATGTATGCACTGCTGTTGGCATGCCCCCCCCAATCAATCTGCGCATTTTCAATAAGCATAAAAAAGCCCGGGGCATTGCGTGCTTTTAAGAACTTTACTCCAAATTCACTGGCAGAAACCAGGTAGTCTCTTCCCTGAAGGACCGTAGCTGGTTCCTCCTTTGCAGTAAAATAGGCCAGGCCCCGGTAACCAGTGAGGGGCAGGTCATTGAACCCTTCTTTGGTCGTATTGGAAACGTAATAGGATTGGTTTTCCAGTTCTGCTAATAAATTTCGATCATCCAATCTTCGCTGATCAAAATATTTTTCTCCACCTCCTATGATAAGGTCCACCTTTGTGTTTAAAAGATCAAGGGAAATCGCTTCATATAACTGCCTTTGCTGAACGTGAGCGAAGAAGGCAGCAGGGATAGCATCCTGAATTTTTGAGGTTACCACCAATCCTGTTGCATAACTGGCTGTTTTCAGTTCCTTTAAAATGGAATGAACCAGGACGGTGTCTTCATCCACTCCGATCGCGCCATTGTAGGTTTTCACCCCACAGGCAATGGCTGTTGCTCCGGCGGCTGAATCTGTGATCAAACCTTCCGTCGAATGGCATTTTTGCAAACCGGTGATGGGAAAGCGTTCCAAATTTAACTGGCCTTCCTCATTTGCATATATGCCCGCTGTGACCTGGGTGGCTCCCATACCACTTCCAATCATTAGAATGATATTTTTGGCATTCTTCCCTGGCCCGGGAAGTTCCGCCATTTCATTCCCCGCCCGGGGACTACAGCCCGCTAAGGAAGCAATGGCAAACAATCCGAAAATTAAAACCCAAAAATTCATACCCAATACATTATTTAACCAGGACATAGCGCTGCCCCGGGGCAGAACGGATTAACCCTTTGCATTCCAGCTCAAGTAAAATACCAGCGAGATCGCCAGGAGGCTTTCCGCTCCTTCGGCAAAGGGTATCCGCATCGGCTTTTTCAAATTGATGCAAGATAGCCAATACCTGCTGTTCTTCAGGGCTTGTTTGGTCGAATAATTCCACCTGTTGGTTTTGGGTGGAGTCGGGAAGGTCCCATTGAAGGTGATATAAAAGGTCTTCTGCACTTTCCAGCAGATCTGCCCGATGCGCTTTTATCAGGTGATTGCAACCGGCTGAGGTCAAGTCCCCTACTCTGCCGGGAATAGCAAAAACGTGCTTGCTGTAGTCGTTGGCGATATTGGCCGTGATCATTGAGCCTCCTCTCCGCCCCGTTTCTACAACGATCAGTGCATCACAGAGGCCTGCTACGATCCGGTTGCGCATGGGAAACCGTTCCCGGTCAGGCTTGACCGGCCCGGGGTATTCTGTAAGTAATGCACCTCCACTGGTCTGGATACGGCTGGCCAGTTCTTTATGAGCTGCCGGATACAGATAATCGAAGCCGTGTGCAAGCACGGCCAGGGTAGGAAGATTATTTTCGATCGCGGCCCGATGCGCAGCTGCGTCAATGCCATATGCCAAGCCGCTGATGATTATTGGTTGATAAGGGCTTAGATCACGGACCAGCTTTTCCACCAATATCAACCCCCTTGGGCTCGGCTTGCGGGTCCCCACAATGGCCAGTGTTCGGGGAGCATTTAGAATAGCCTTTCCCCTTTCGAATAACAGCACAGGACTATCCGGATAATGTCTCAGACGTTCAGGGTAACCGGGGTCCAGATAGGATATCATTCGAACTCCCTGTTCGCTCAATTTCCGATACTCTTGTTCCGCCCGGTGTAAAGCATCCCCCGTATGAAGTTGATGAACAATGGCCTCGCCCACTCCCGGAACGGACAATAATTCCCCCCGGCTGGCAGAAAAAACGAACTCTGCCCCTCCGCAGTAAGCAATTAAGTTCCTGGCCGTAACTGCACCAATGCCCGGTGTCAGGTAAAGCGCCAATTGAGCTATCGGTTTGTTCATTAATTGTTAACTTTATTCTACACTTAAGCGTTCTGATTTTATCGAGTTGACTACCAAAGGCTGCCCCTTCGACCAGGCTCTTTAAAAGAAATGTGCCTGGAATATCAAAGAGGTGCCGCGACAAAACAATAAACTTACGAATTATGAGTGAAAACAGCAATTCCGTTTTGCCTCGAATTGAAATGCTTGTCATTGCTGTTTTTTTAATAAGCTTTCTCATCTGGGCGGGAAACAAATGCAATCGCACACGGAACCGGTATGCTCCGCAGGAAGAAGTCGTTTCACCGGCCGAAACCCTGATCGACAGCAGCCAGTTGAAAACCGCTGAAAAACCAGTAGAGGATAAACCCCTTGAGCCGCCACCAACCCCTCCTTCTGCTGAAAAAGACCCCCATCCCACCTGGTTGTATGTCTCCATCGAAGGGGTCAATGTTCGCAAGGACCCCAGCCTTACCTCGGATGTGATCGACAAGCTGGCACTGTATGACCGAGTCTTATTCCTTAACGAGCGTACGGATTTTACCGAAAAGGTGAACCTGGGCAGCATGGAAGTGGAAGAACCCTGGGTAAAGATCAAAACCCGGAAAGGCAGGGTAGGCTGGGTGTACGGAGCCGGTGTAAGTTATTACCGCTACAAACACCCGGGGGCTCTTTAACCATTTCAGCAGCGCTTAATCCAGAGCCCAGAGTTCAAGCTCTTCGATCAACTCGATCAGCACCTTATCATAATTGGCTTGAGCCGAAAAACCTACGGTTTCCAAAGCCTTAGCCCAAAGCCGGAAGTCATCAGCAGGCAGTTGGCTCACTACATCGGCATAACTGCCGCTTGTCAGATACAGGCTATGATCCCTAAAACTTCGCCATGCCGTTTCGTATACCCGAATACAATAACCCTCTTGGGAATTTGTCTGATCACCGGTCCAGTCTCCCGTACAGGGTAGGGCAAAATAGTTGTTACTTTCCCGCACAAATGAGGCTCTGCCCGCCTGGCTTTGCAGAATACCATTGGCAAGGATGATGGAGGGAGGAATGCCAAATTTTTCCTGTTCATTCCTAACGACATCCGCAAACCGATCAATAAAATGTTGCACCTGGACCGGGTCCTGATCTTTACAGGAAGGCTGGAGGCGAGAGGACGTGATCTTTGGGTAAGCCGGTCCGAGGTCGAAACGCTCGATCACCGGATCCTCGGCCCGTGCCTGCACACGCCTGGGTTCATCCGTGAAGTAGATGCGCTTTTTCTTTCGAACAGGCAGAGGCGGCGCGATCTCCTGTTCCAAAGGCGCATTCGAACCGTTAAATTGTACCTGAAAGCTTACTCTGGGATCCAGGCAAACGTAAGCCAGTCCTACACCGATGAGTAATCTCCACCAGTTTCGTTTGATAAATAAAGCAATTCCCGAACGCATAATACACGTTTTTTTCGATCACTTCAAATATAAAACTTTTTGTTTAAAAAATGCATTATTTCTTTTTCTCCACTTACCTTTAGAGGCAGCCGGTACTCCGTTTGCCCAGAGCAAATGCCAGAACAGCAATGGGTTAATTGGCAACACCTTATAAATTGGCCAGAGCCTGCTCGAGATCCCGGATCAGGTCATCAACTTCCTCTACACCGACGCTAAGCCGAATTAAGGAATCGGTCAAGCCTACCTTTATGCGTTCTTCCCTGGGGATAGAAGCATGGGTCATGCTGGCGGGATGACCGATAAGGGATTCTACCCCTCCGAGCGATTCAGCCAGGGTAAACAGACTGGTATTCGCCAGTACCTTGGTAGCTTCTTCAAGGGTGTTTTCATGCAGATCGAAAGAGACCATAGCACCAAAATCCCGCATTTGCCGGCTGGCCAATTCATGCTGCGGATGATGTTTGAGTCCTGGATAATAGGTAGTTTTCACCTTGGGGTGCTGGTGGAGCATTTCAGCAATGGCCCTTGCATTTTCACAAGAGCGTTGTACGCGAAGGTGCAGCGTTTTTATACCGCGCAAAAGCAAAAAGCAGTCCTGTGGCCCTGGAACGGCACCGATGGCATTTTGCGTAAACCTAAGCCGTTCTGCGATAGCGGGATCCTTCACAATGACCGCGCCATGCACCACATCCGAGTGTCCCCCCAGGTATTTGGTAGCAGAGTGCATTACCATATCCGCCCCCAGGTCGAGTGGGTTCTGTAAATAGGGAGAAGCGAAGGTGTTATCTACACAGGTAAGGATCCCCTTGTTGCGGGCCAATTGGCAAATAGCACTGAGATCTACCAATTTGAGCATTGGGTTGGTGGGTGTTTCTACCCAGAGTAATTTCGTATTTGGGCTAATGGCGGCCTCCAGGGCCCCCAGATCCTCCATACCTATGAAGCGGCTTTTCAAGCCGTAACGGGCATGAATTTTTGTTAGCTGCCGGTAAGAACCTCCGTACAGATCATTAGAAGCAATAATCTCGTCTCCGGGATCGAACAACCGAACGACGGAATCCATGGCGGATAGTCCGCTTGCAAAAGAAACGGCTTGTTCCCCGTTTTCCAGAGCCGCCAGGTTGGCTTCCAGGGCAGAGCGCGTGGGGTTCTGCGTTCTGGCGTATTCATACCCCTTATGCTTACCGGGAGCTTCCTGGGCATAGGTAGACGTTTGGTAGATGGGCGTCATTACAGCTCCGGTAGAAGGGTCGGGTGATACGCCCGCGTGGATGCACTTCGTTCCAAATTTCATAGACAAACGGTTTTAAACGTACCTGGCGAGTACAGCTAAATGCCGCCCCCGCCAGGTTCCTTCGTAATTAAAAAAGATCAGACTATGGTACTATTTACGTTCAATAACTGCCTTTACCGCATGGACAATATCCGAAACACCCAGCCCGTATTTATCGAGTAATTCCGTTGCCTTACCACTTTCTCCAAAGCTATCATTAACCGCTACGAACTCCATAGGGGTAGGCAGTTTTCGGGCAAGTAAGCCGGCGATACTTTCTCCAAACCCGCCATTGCGCTGATGCTCTTCGGCACTAACGACGGCCCCGGTCTTGCTGATGGAATCTAAAACGGCCTCTTCATCCAAGGGTTTAATGGTGTGGATATTGATCAGGTCTACACTGATTCCCTCCTTCTCCAGTTGTTTGGCGGCTTCCACTGCCCGCCAGACCATATGCCCGGTTGCGAATAAGCTCACATCGGATCCTTCACTTAAGGGTAAAGCCTTTCCAATTTCGAACTTTTGGTCCTCTGGGATAAAAACGGGCCAGCCTGGGCGACCGAATCGCATATAAACAGGACCGTAATGTTCAGCAATAGCCAAAGTGGCTGCCTTGGTCTGATTGTAATCACAAGGGTTGATAACCGTGAACCCGGGTAGCATTTTCATCATGCCCAAATCTTCCAGAATCTGATGCGTAGCACCATCCTCTCCAAGGGTCAAACCAGCATGGGAGGCACAGATTTTGACATTTTTATGGGAGTAGGCGATGGATTGCCGCACCTGGTCATAGACCCGGCCGGTAGCAAAATTGGCAAAGGTCGTGGCATAGGGAATCTTTCCTCCCGTGGCCAAACCGGCAGATATTCCCATCATATTCGCCTCAGAAATCCCACATTGGATGAAACGATCCGGGTATTCCTCCACAAATTTATTCAGGCTCAAGGAGCCCGTCAGATCAGCACAAAGTGCAACCACCTGATCGTTTTGCTGGCCTAATTCAACCATTCCCGCACCGAAGCCATTACGGGTGGAATCTTTACGAATATTTTCTATTTGGCTTAACATTTTTTTGCGTTTTAGTGTGTTGGTGTGTAATGGGCTGGGGTACCTTATACTGCATATTAAGTATTTCTCCCCAGAGCTGATGCGCCAAAATGCCCATCTGCTAATAATCTCCCAGGGTTTCTTCGAGTTGAGCAAGCGCCTGCTCTGTTTGTTCATCATTAGGCGCTTTTCCGTGCCATTTGTGGGTCCCGGCCATGAAGTCCACGCCGTATCCCATTTCCGTTTTCATCAGGATGATAATGGGCTTTCCTTTTCCGGTGCGTGCCCGGGCTTCCTGGAGGGTACTTACTACATCTTCCATATCATTTCCATTCATTTGCAGTACGTCCCAACCAAAGGCCTCCCATTTTGCGGGAAGATCCCCCAAAGAGATGACTTCATTGTTAGGACCGTCGATTTGCTGCCCGTTCCAGTCTACCGTCGCGATCAGGTTATCCACCTTATGATGGGGGGCAAACAGGGCTGCTTCCCAGTTTTGGCCTTCCTGCAACTCTCCATCCCCAGTCAGCACAAAGACGCATTTGTCGTCACCGTTCATTTTCTTGGCCAAAGCTGCACCAATGGCAACGGAAAGTCCTTGTCCCAGAGAACCGGATGCTATGCGTACCCCGGGCAGGCCCTCGTGGGTGGTAGGGTGCCCCTGGAGGCGGGAATCTAATTGTCTAAAAGTGGACAACTCCTCGATCGGGAAATAGCCCGAACGTGCCAGAATACTATACCAAACTGGGGAAATATGCCCATTCGAAAGGAAGAACAGGTCCTCTCCCCTACCTTCCATATTGAAGGAAGGATCGTGCTCCATGATCGAAAAGTAGAGCGCCGTAAAAAAATCAGCACAGCCCAGAGAACCACCAGGGTGCCCGCTCGCTGCAGCATGGGTTTGCCGGATAATATCCCGGCGCACCTGGCTGGCGATCCGCTTTAATTCTTGAATATCAGCCATATCAAAATTGGTTTTTTAGGTTACTTATTCAGTTTCATTAAAAGTTATTCATTCGGTCTAAGATCCCGTTTGCCTTTGGCACACCGCTGTCTGGGACGCAGGTGAGATTACACGAAAAAGGGCGACGCGAAATTTATCTGCGCCGCCCTTTCCTCTTTATTTGAAAGTTCTGAAAGCCTACGGGATATCGACTTTCCTTTGAGGGTTTAGAAGTGGCGATTTAATAGGGCCGGGGATGTGGTTACCTATTCCTTCACCGCTAAGCCCTTCCTGGCTTTTCGATTAGTTAACAGTATCAGCTAATTCTTTACCCGGCTTGAACTTTACGATGTTCTTAGCTGGAATCTCAATAGATGCACCGGTTTGAGGGTTACGACCGGTACGCGCTTCACGATGGGAAACAGAAAAAGTCCCGAAACCGATCAGGGTCACTTTACCACCGCCTTTCAACTCTCCTGTGATGCTTTCCAGCACTGCATTTAAAGCACTAGTTGCCTGTGCTTTACTGATATCAGCACCTTCGGCAATCTTGTTGATCAGATCTCCTTTATTCATTTTTGCATTTTTTAATTAAGAATGACAATGCCCAAATTTATAGGCAAACTTTATCATTACCAATTTTTCCATTCAAAAAAATCCCCAAAATGCCCATCCTGCGCGGGTTTTCATTCGTTATTAATAAAAAAAAGAAAGACTTTAGCTTTTAGCATCCTTTAAAAGCAGATTTATATGCAAAAAATCAACATTTCGAACTCCCGGATAATCACCAGGCTTGTACTGTTTCTTTTTCTGCTTTCCTTCCCTTTTTTTTCTGCCTGCTCAAAAAAAACAGGCTGCCCGGCCAATCAGGACCTGGGTACGGCCGTCGATAAAAAGGGGAACCTCTCCACCAAAAGAGGCTCTTCTTCTCTTTTCCCAAAAAATATGGACAAAGCCAGAAAAAAAGGCAAAAAGAATTGAAGGGTCAGCCCGAAACAATAGGAGCAGGTCTTTTTCCGGCAGGTTTAATTTTCCCCTGACAAACCATCGCCGATCAGGTTAAAAATAAGCACCGTAAGGAAAATAGCCAGGCCCGGGAAAAGAGCTAACCACCAGGCCTTAGGCATAGAAATCACCTGGTACAACAGGCTGCCCCATGTTACTTCCCCAATCGCCCCCAAGCCCAGAAAGGATAGGTTGGCTTCCAGCAAAATTGCCCCAGCCATCCCAAAAGCCAGTTGAATATATACCGGCCTCAGGCTATTGGGCAAGGCATGCCTCCATAAAATTCGACACTCTTTCAGACCAAGCGCACGGGCCGCTTCGATATACTCCATCGTCCGAACCTTTAAAAGTTCGGCCCGAACAAAACGGGCAATACCCGTCCATTGTATGAACCCGATGACCAGCATGATGTGAATAATACCCGGTCTTCGAATGAGGGCCAGCATAGCCAGGATCAGTAATAAAGCAGGAATGGAATTCACGACCTCAATTAACCGCATCACTAAAAGATCTATAGGGATAATTACCTTTCGAGCCAGTCTGAACCTTCGCTCCAGTTTGCTCAACAGGAAGTTTAACAAAAGAAAAAAACCAATGAAGATGCCTACACTTTTGAGAAATTCGACCCCAAAGGCGCCGAATTGGAGAGCATAGGATCGGTATACAAAGGCCAGGTAATATGCAGGTAGTAAGGCGAATAAATTGATCCAAATCCGAAGCCTGCTGGTCTTGAGGCGATCGTCGCCAAAGAACCCTGCCAAACTTCCCAGGCTAATACCGATCAGGGCAGCCAGGCCCATCGCCACCAGGCCGATCAAAAGAGCTTTTCGCAGGCCAAGCAATAAACCCGCCAGCACATCTCTCCCCAGGGTATCTGTCCCCAACCAATGTCGAAAACGAGGTGTTGAAAGGTTTTGGACTTCAAGCGGGCTGTGAGCACCCAGGTTTTTTCTGTCGATGGTTCCGGCTGCGTAGGGAACCGGTGGCCACAACACCCACTGGTAATCCTGGCTATACCAATCGATCCTGGGGTTTCTACCTCTCCCTACCTGGTAGGCATATTGCTCCAGGACAGGGAAGCGGGTTTCTCCATCCAGGCGAGCAAATAATGGGCGGTCATTGGCCCAAAAATCAGCGGTGAGACTAATGAAGACCAGCACATAAAGTATTCGTACTGCCCATTTGAAACTTATAGACGCCTTCATTCTCTGGATCATCCGCGCCCGCTTTTATACCGTACCCGGGGGTCTAACCAGGCATACAAAAGATCTGCAACCAAAATACCTACCATAGTCAGCAGGCTGGAAAGGATTATAACGGCATATACCACCGGCCAATCCTCCTGTCGAATAGACTGTACCAGCAGGCGACCCATCCCGGGAATATTAAAAATGGTTTCAATCACCACCGACCCGGCGATCAGGGCGGGGAAAACTGAGGCCAGCAAGGTGATAACCGGGAATAATCCATTGGGGAAAGCATGCCCCCAGACAACCTTCCGCTTTGGTAAGCCCTTGGCAATAGCTGTTCGAATATAGTCCTGCCTAAAAGCCTGGATCATCCCTCCCCGCATCATTCGGGCGATCAAAGCAAGGACTCCGTAAGTCAAACAAAAAACCGGCAGGATCAGTGCATTAGTCATTTGCCCCACCTGCATCCAGAAAGAAGCTTCTGTATCCGCAACCCGTACATTCGGAATGGAAAACCATTGCATTCCATACTCCGGAGTAGTAAAAAAGATCAGGAGCAGGGCTCCTACCCAAAAAGCAGGTAAAGAGAACAAGCCAAACAACAGGATACTGCTGAGGCGGTCAAACCATTGCCCTTGTCTTCTAGCGGCGGCAACACCCAGGGGAATCGCAATTCCAAAGGCCAGGAGCAGGGCAATACTGTTGATCAGAAGCGTCCACCTCAAAGCATCTCGGATCTTGTCAAAAACCGGTCGGTTATCTTGAAGTGAACGCCCCCAATCCCCTTGGAGCAGGCCACTGAACCAGGCGTGGAACTGGTTATCCAGGCCATGCCAATAAAAGCGGGGAAGGTATAACCGGCCTGGCTGTGGCCGCTCCCTGTAATCCGAGAAGGTAGCCAGTACAGCCTCCCGGGCGGCCTCAACTTCCCCTGCAGAGGGACTTTCCAGCTCTGGGAAAAAAGCCAGGCTCCGGGAAATAGCCGAAGTATCCCGCAAGCCATACAATTCCTGTACCGCCCGATCCAGGGCGATCAGTGCATCACTTCGCCTGCGCCCCGGAACTTCCCGGATCTGTTCCTCCAGATTTCGAATAGACCGATAAAACCCAAGGCTCGCTTCAGCATTTCCTGACTGGCCGATCAATGCCCTCACAAATGCCCGCTGTTGCTGAGGTTGCAGGCGGTAAAGCGTATCGGGAAAGGCCGCTACGCTTAAGGCACAATAAAAGGCGGGCTTTTCAAGCCCTAGCTGCCTGGCCGTAGCCCTGTATACCCGGTCGAAGCGATCCCTGCTATCCAGGGTCTGGCTATCATCTCCCATGATCCGCAAAACCGGATCGCTGGGGGCCAGCTTGCCCAGCCCGTAAGCGATCAAAACTACAAACATCAAGGTGGGCAGGTACCAAAGTGCCCGAATGAGTAGATATCGAAGCATACCGCCTTTATCGAATGTCGCACTTACATTTCCAGATCAAAATGATTCACCTGGTAGTTGGGTAAAACAGCCGTTGGAGCCGCCAGAAACCGACGATGAATAGCAAGGGGGCGCACAGGTGCGAACAACAGGATCTGATGTTGTTCCTCGTAAATGATCTCCTGCAATTGTCGATACAACTCGTTTCGTGGCTGTTCATCCAGGGTGACCAGGATCTCATCGATGAGGGAATCGGTTGCTGCATTGCCAAAACCGGTGCGGTTGTCCCCTTGGGTATGCCAGGATTGTTTGGGGTTCCAGGTTGGCGTAATGGTACTTCCTGCAGAGACCATTTCAAAGTCCCGGTTTCGAAGTCTTTCGATCGACTTTCCGGCTTCCACCCCTTCCAGTTCGATATTGATCCCTGCTGGTTCAGCATAGTTTTTGATCAGTTGAGCATTATTGCGGGAACTTTCGCTGCTGTTGTTGACGATCAGGTTGATCGTAAGCTCCGTCCGTTTTCCGTTGATTTCCTTATCGACGATCCCATTGTCGTTGGTGTCTTCCCATCCAGCTTCCCAGAGCAGGGCCTTTGCCTTTTCAATATCATAGGGAATGGGCTTCAGCTCATCATTATAATAGGGAGCCGAGGGAGCGATCGGGTTTGCCAGCCGTTCTCCCAGCCCTTTGTAGACCGACTCCAGAATCTCATCTACGTTTATAGCGTGGGCCAGGGCCTGGCGCACCTTCGTTTCCGAGAGTTTGGGAATGCGGGTGTTTACGGCCAGGTAATAATAGGCAAAGCTTGGCGGAGGCTGGTGTAGATTATAATAGTCGGTGACCAGGGTTTGGTCCTTAATATCGGTATACTGGATAGCAGGAATATTGTCCATCACGTCCAGGTCCTCAGACTTTAGTGCAGCGACGGCAGTGGTGGGGTTCGAAATAAAGGTAAAGGTAATTTTATCCGGACCTGCGGCAAGTAAGGGGTCTTCCATGGAAGCCGAAGACCCCCACCAATCTACTTTCTTCTCCAGGATGATCTGCTCTCCGGTCCGCCATTCGGCCAGTTTGTAGGGGCCTGAACCCGAAATAGCTTCCGGATCGCGGTCGAAGGCCGGGTCACTGAATTGTTCTGCAAAATCAGCCAGACGATCATCCGAATCAGCAAGGGCCTCGATAGCGGAGGGGTCGGTAAATGTAGTTACCGGGATCTCCCGAAGGAGGTCCTCCTTATCGTACACATGCTCCGGCATGACAGAAAGGGCGTTGGTTATGGCCTCCACACCAAGAATATCCTTCTGACTGACCACAACACTGAACTCTTTAGGCCTATCCGGGTTAACCTGTACGTCTTTTATCTGACTCAAATAAGCTCTAAAATGCGGAGCATTAACCAAAGGGTTCAGTGCTGCTTTCAGCGTAAAAGCGTAATCATGACCGGTTATGGGGTCCCCATTATCCCAACTGGCTTCCTCTTTTATAACAAAGGTATAGGTTGCTCCCCCGGCGTACTTCCCCTCGCTTATATCCTCAATATCGGGTGCTTTTTCCACCAAAACGGGGGTGAGTTTCAGCGTGTAGGGATCATAAGCCATGAGATATTGAAACAATTGTTCGAGAACAACCCTGGAGTAATTCGATTTTGTTAATATGGGGTTCATGCGGTCTGGTTCTGCTTCTTGTCGAACCAGGACCTCGTTTTTAGTTCTTTTAAAGGTTACAGCAGCCTGGGTAGATTCCGAATTCGAAGCATCCTGCTTGCAGGCAAGAAGTGCTGCCATTAATAGCAATAAAATCGAAATCCTTGTGTTCAGTGGATTAAACATGGATTAAATTTTGAATACGGTTTTGGTAAAAATGCTTAACCATTAAGAAGGCTCCATCTGCAATTGGCCTTGCATTGGCAGCCCGGGAAAACAGGGGATAAAGTTCAGACAGCGTAAGTTAAGATAAAATAAGGATTTTAATATTCTAAAGCTATGGAAACAGTACTAATTGCAGGAGGTACCGGCTTAATCGGCACCCATCTCAGCCCTATGCTTCGGGATGCGGGGTACCGGGTCTGGCACCTGAGCAGAACCTATGATCCGGATGCAGCTTTTCCAGCCTACGATTGGGATCCCTCCAGAGGCCGCATTCGAAAAGGAGTATTGGAAAAATGCGACTATGTCATCAACCTGGCCGGAGCGGGTATTGCAGATCGCCCCTGGACCAAGGAGCGCAAACGGGTCATCACTCAAAGCCGGGTAGAGGGCAACGAGCTATTTGCGGAGCTTTTTTCCTACCTCGATACTCCGCCCAAGGCTTACCTCACCAGTACCGGCATTGGTTTTTACGGGGATCGTGGAGAAGAATGGCTGACGGAAACCTCCCCGCCCGGTCAGAAAGGCTTCATGCCCAACAGTTGTATAGCCTGGGAAAATGCTGTGGCCAGGGTAGCAGATGCAGGTATTCTGACGACTATCTTTAGGTTGGGGATTGTTCTTTCCAACAAGGGAGGAGCTCTTCCAAAGATGACCTCCCCCTTGAAAGCAGGCATCGCCACCTATTTCGGAGACGGTAATCAGTGGGTTTCCTGGATACATTTCGAAGATATATGCCGCTTGTTTCTACTGGCCCTGCAAAACCCGGAATTCCGGGGGACCTTCAACGCCGTAGCTCCGGAACCCGTTCGAAATAAAGAACTCATGCAAAAGGTCATTTCGGTAAAAGGGAAGGGTATACTTCTTCCTGCCCCTGCTTTTGCACTGAGAATAGCACTCGGAGAAATGGCCGACACGATTTTGGACAGCACCCGCGTCTCCTCCGAAAAAATTCAACAGACCCGATTTAACTTTAAATACCCAGAGTTGACGGCAGCTTTGAGCGATCTGATGTAGAAGTAAGGCAGGTATTTAGTCTTTAAATACCTCGATTTCCCGCTTTTCAACCACCAGGTCCGTAAACTTCCCTTTGAATCGGGTAGCTTTTACGATGTGGTTATCGATCCAGTGATAATTACCGCCTCGGGGTTTCCCGAAAAGGATGCCGTGGTACTTAAATTCGTGTTTGTTCAGCCAGTTTTCGGTCACCTCGCGGTGCTCTTCGGTTCTTGAAGTGAAAAAGGTTATGATATGCCCTTCCTCATACCATTTGTTAATGATCTTCAAGGCATCCGCGTAAGGGAGAGTGGTGGCCATACGCTCGGGTTCCTCGTTGGGGATATCGTCACAGATGGTACCATCGATATCAATCAGGAAGTTTTTTACGCGCTCGGGTAATACGGGGCTGATGGTTTCTCCTTTTTCATTAAAGGCTAGTTTCAGCTTGTTCTCTTGGTCGCTCATGGAAATATTTCGTTGGATGAAAAAAAATTAGAACTATGCTGGCTAGGGAAAAAGGGTTTTTTGCCCAAAGAGTCCTGTGGTGGTGGCTAGCCAGATGCACTAAGGGCTTTTATGCACTGCAAAAGTCTAAAAATATCTTGAGAGTTTCCAGCCTGCAGGAGATTAAAAGGCAATATATTCATGAGGATCAACGGGAATCCCGCGATACCAAAGTTCAAAATGCAAATGAGGGCCGTCGGTGAGGGTTCCCGTGTTCCCGATAATAGCTATCGCCTCTCCTGCCCGAACCCTTGAACCCACTTTTTTTAGAAGAGCAGAATTATGTTTGTAGATGGTCACCACACTATTGGCATGTTGTATCCCTATGGTGTTCCCGGTCTCTAGTGTCCAGTCTGACAAAAAGACGTAGCCGTCCATAGCTGCTTTAACGGGGGTATTTTTTGGGGCCAGGACATCCACTCCGTAATGGCCCTTTTCAGACATGAACGGGCTGCTGATCTCACCGGTTAAAGGCGCGACGAAATACAATTGCTCCAGAGGAGTATCCCTGCGGTTTATATCTGCACTTTTCGCCCCTCCTCTTTGGGCAAGAAGGCCTACGGCTTCCAGTTCGACCTCGTTTCGAAGTTGTTTTTCGGCTTCTGAAACTTCCACCCCATCCACGGAGTCCAAAGTGGTTTCCTCCAGCGGAGGAAGGTCTTCTTCGGTTCGAACCTCCCCGGTTAACATCCGCCGCATGCTCTCAATGTATTTTTCCTGGACACCCATCACTTTTTCCATCTGGGCGACCTCTTTGGATAGGGCCATTACCATTTGCTGATCGTTCCCATCTCCGTAGCCCGGCAGGTATCGCTTTAAGGGAGTAAAGGCAACCAGTACTATCACTATGCTGGCGATCACCACCACCAGCGTACTTGCAACGATATAAACGTTCATTAGACTCAGGCGATAGGACCCCATCTCTTCGAAAGTCTCATTATTCATGATGACCAAACGATAGGTATACTGCATGCGCTCTACCCAATTCCTCATTCGCTCTCTAAAGGTTGCCATACGATCACTTTTGAACCTCTACCGATTTAGAAAGGGCAAAATTAGGTATTATTTCGACAAGTAAAAAGCGGGAAAGCAAGTGCTCAATTACGAACTGCCGCCGCCGCATAAAACATCCAAAAAATAATACCTGCTCAACTCCCAAAGGACCGTTGGTGTATTAATTCCTTAGGATAAGCAGGTTTTTGTTGTATGCAAAACCAAAAATACTTTTTGACACCACTTGTTCTGAATTAAAGATGAGCCCTCACCAAAATAAAAACCTCGCTAAAGAGTTTTCTACATTAGGTGCAGACTGCCGGGGAGGGGATATCAGCAGGTCCATTACATTCTTTGTACCTTTGCCACACTAATTCAGGGATTGGTTTCAGCAACAGTATTATTGTTGGCACAGAGTACCCCATTTGCGATCCAAACTATGAGCAAACAACTGATATTTTCGAAAAAATATACCATGTCGGTTTATTCAAAATATACACTACCCCTGATCGTGGTCCTTTTGGTTAGCGGTTGCGTTAACACCAAGAAAAAAGACGACCTTTCCTGGTTGAGCAAAGGGTATCGAAATATCAACAGCCATTTCAATGGATATTTCAATGCGGAAGAATTGCTAACCACCAGCATTGAATCTTTGGAGCAGCAACAGGTCGACAATTACAGCTTGCAATTACCGATCTATGCCTACGCGGCTGCCGGCAACCCCTCTGCCGTAGCCGGCGACCTGGACAAAGCCATCGAAAAGGTAGCCCGGGTAGTAGCCTTGTATCCCGGCAGCAACTGGGATGATGATTGCTACCTCCTTTTGGGAAAAGCCCAATACCTGAAAAAAGATTTCGAATCTGCTGAGGCGACCTTTCGCTATATGCTCAACGAATTCGACCCCAAGGAAGAAGAAGCGAAGAAGAAAAAGAAAAAAGACCGCAGCGAAAATCTCGAAGAATTGGACAGCCAGGAACTGACCCGAAAGGAAAAAGAAAAGCTGGCCAAAGAGCGAAAAAAGGAAAAGAAAAAGGAAGCAAAAGAAGCGGATAAACTCCGAAAAAAGTATAACCGAATGATCAAGAAGGGGAAAACCCCTCCCCCCGACTTTTTCAAAAAGGACGATACCGAGGATGCTCCCGAGAAAAGTAAATCCAATAAGATCAACCCTACAGCAGAAGCGGAAGCGCCGGATGAGGAAAAGGTATTGGAAGCAGCCCCAGAAGTGAAAGACCAGGAAGAAGACTATCCAAGCTATTTCATGAAACACAAGCCCGCCCACCAGATGGCCCAACTCTGGCTTGCCCGTACCCTGATCGAACGCGATAAATTTGACCAGGCGGCCCGCTTGCTGCAAGAACTGACCGAAAGCGAGCACACCTTCCCTGATGTACAACGGGGCCTTTGGCCAGCCTGGGCTTATTACTACCTCATCCGGGAAGAAAATGCCCTGGCGGTAGAATCCCTAAACCGGGCTGTCGAACTTGGTAACGACCGAAAGAACAAGGCCCGCTTTTCCTTCCTGGCCGCCCAACTGAACCAGGAGCTTGGCCGGGAGGCCGAAGCCCTGGCTGCCTATGAAAATGTGCTCCGGTTCTCGAATGATTATGAAATGGAATTCAGCGCAAAAATGAATATGGCGCAGAATGAATGGCTAAGCGGCAGAGCTACTGCCGACGCTGCGCGGGCTAAACTCAACAAACTACTCAACGACGATAAGAATGAGGAGTTTAAAGATAAGATCTACTACGCCCTGGCACAAATTGACCTGAAGGCAGGAGACCGATTTGCCGCTATTACCAACTTAAAGCTCTCCCTGGCCAACAATATCGGCAATGCTTTTCAGCAGGCCGAGAGCCATTTCACCCTGGCACAGCTTTATATGAAGGATGAGAATTATGTCGCCGCCCATGCTTATGCCGACAGTTCCCTCCAATTTATGCAATCACAGGATCCCCGGTATGAAACGGCCGAACGTATGCGCAATAGCTTAAAGGATATCGCAGAAACGATCGCTCAGATCGAATTAAAGGATAGCCTTTTGACCCTTGGCGCTAAAAGCGAAGCCGAATTGCGGCAACTGGCCTATGAGATTCGCAAAAAGGAACAGGAACAGGAATTGGCAGCAATTACCGCCAGTCAATCCACAAGAGCAGCTAGTACGGTGCGGCCCGTCAATAACAGTGGCCCGGCCCTCCAGGCCCCCTCGGATTTCTTTGCCTATGATGACCGGGGGGTTCGCCGGGGTAAACGAGAGTTCCTTTCGAAATGGGGAACACGGGAGCTTACCGACAATTGGCGACGGTCTGCTGCCAACCAGATCGGGGACTTTACAGCAGATGTCAGCAATGGAAGCCTCAGCTCGGAATCCGTTACTACAGCCGCAGACGCCCTGACAGAGGAAGATGTCAAAAAGATACTGGAGGGCGTACCCCGATCCGAAGCAGAAAGCCGGGTGTTGGAAATTCAACTGGCGGAATTGTATTTCAAATTGGGCAGCTTGTATCGCGATCGCCTCGAAAACAACCTCAAGGCCATAGAAGCCCTGGAAACACTGGATACCAACTTCCCCCGAAATAATTTTGAACTGGACTCCTGGTATTACCTCTACCTGGCGCATAATGAGGTCGGAAACCGGGCCCAGGCGCAGGCCTATGCCGAAAAGATCCAGCGGCGCTACGCTGGCTCCGACTTTGCCAAGATCATTCAGGACCCCTCCTATGCGGATAAACTAATGGACATGGAGCGGGCCATGAACAGCTACTATCAGGAAGCCTATCAGGCCCTGCAGGATGGGGATGCTCAAAGGGCTTTGCAAATGGCTGAACAGTCCCAGTCCAAATTTGGGGGGCAGAATGCCCTGCAACCGCGCTTTGCTCTACTGACCGCCCTGTGTGTGGGAAAACTCGAAGGAGAAGATGCCTATAAGCGCACCCTGAATGACGTCATCGGACGCTACCCCAACTCAGATGAGGCGCGCCAGGCACGGGAGATCTTACGCTTGCTCGGTGGGGGGGCAACAGGCCCAACCATTACGGAAAATGGTGCCCTCAATAATCAAGACCGCTTCAACCTTGCCGACAACCAAACCCACTACATCATACTGGCCTTTAATCAGGAAGTGGACCTGAACGCCATGAAGGCCAAATTATCCGATTTCAATCAGGATTATCACCAACTGGCCAGGTTGCGCATTTCCAATATTTTTTTGGGCGCAGATCCTAACAACCGGCAACCACTGCTGATCGTACGTCGCTTCCGGAATCGGGATGACGCCATGAACTACTACCAAAGCGCCGAACAGAATCAATCGGACTTTGTCCCCAAAAGCGTAGACTACGACCTCTTTGCGGTAAACACCGACAATTACCGGGAATTATTACGTTCCAAGACCATGGCAGGCTACAAGGAGTGGTTCCGCTCTACCTATTCGGGCAGATAACAGCATCTAGCGCATGGGTGCCCGGGTTCTTTAGCAGCTCGAAAGGCAGAAGGGTGAACGGTACAGTACAAGAAACATCCGCGACAAACCATCTGCGGGAAGCGATAGAATCGGGAAAGGCCATCCTCCTACTGTTTTGGTACCTTTATCTCATAGGTCTTACGGGATCGGTTGGAAAGGGTAGCATCGATCAACCAGGGGTTATAGACCTTTAGTAAGCGATAGGAAGTGCCGTATTTATTGGCAAAATCTCCCAGGTTCTCCACCGAACTATTCACTTTGACCACCGTGTAATCTTCCAGTGGTTGATAATAATCTTCTTCGGTCAGGTAGAAGCCATACTGACGGGAGTTTTCGAATATTTCCTTAATTGCAAAAAGCCGAAAAACATAACGGGAGGTTTCCTCATTCAGGTTGAGGTCGTAATAAGTCACTGCCCGCTGCTCTTTTAACAGGCTGCTTATCTTGGTTGGCCCGGCATTGTAAGCGGCGGCAGCCAATGTCCAGCTCCCAAACCGTTCGTGCAACTGACGCAAGTATCGTGCGGCCGCTTCGGTAGATTTTTCGAGGTGGTAGCGTTCGTCCACCTCTGAGTTGATCTCCAGGTCGAAATGCTCACCGGCAGACTTCATAAATTGCCAAAGCCCTTTAGCTCCGGCGGGAGATACGGCATTTCTTAGATTGCTCTCCGCCACCGCCAGGTAGACAAAATCCTCGGGGACACCATGCCTGGCAAGTATGGGTTTCATTACCGGAAAATAACGACCGGAGGCCTTCAGGTTGAGTATGGTACTGGAGTGCCAGTAAGAGTTGACCAATAACTCCCTTTCCAGGCGCTCCTGTGCATCAAAATTTTGCAGGGGCGCTTTTTCCCCGGCGAAGATAAAATCCTTTTCCAGGGTTACCGAACGGACGATCTGCGGAAGGCTGCGTTCATCCTCCACCTCAGGGGCAACCGTCCCTTCCTTTGTAGACTTCGGGTTTCCGAAGGAAGAAATGAAAAAGAGTAAGCCAAAAAATGAACTGACCCCAATAAACCACTTAAATCCACTTTTCATGTTTTATTCCACTTTCGGTCGTTTATAAATGGGTACAGTAGAACAGGGTTCTCCGTACATTATGCTACGGCTTACAGGCCTCAACTTTGCCGTAAGCTTCAAATAGGCCGCAGGGGGAACGGGTCGATCGCTACACCCCTTGATCACCACCCGCTGATCGCGATAAGGTTCTACATCCAGGCTCTGGATCTTTTGATCCAAAAACCAGGCATAATAGGCTTGTTCGTCACCCTGAAAAATTACACTGGCGTGCGGTTCGGCATAGGTAGCCACCAGCATATATGCCCAAACCGGAATAATGGCATCCGTAGAGCAATAAACAAGCAGGGCTTGTCCTTCGTATGAAGACCAGTCGTGCGCCTTAAGGGCTGCCCTAAACTCCTTTTCCTTCAGAATCAACTCCTTGAAGAGGTAGTTCTTAAGGTCAAAATGGACTGGAACAGCCTCCGGAAACCAATTTTCCATATTCAGTGTGATCAGACCGCTTTGCACTACACGATTTACCAGGGGAGCTTCTTTAGACATACTTTTTTCTTTACTAACACTATTTATTCTTCCTCCGTTGAACGATCCATCAACTCTTCAATGGGAGCCTGCTCCCCTATGGTTTGATCCGGTTGCTTGAAATCCTTGGGTTGAGGGAGGTCCCGTAAACTTTTCAATCCAAAATAATCCATGAATTTGTCGCTGGTCCCGTAAAGCAATGGCCTTCCCGGTCCTTCACTTCGACCTGTAATGGAGACCAGTTCTTTTTCCAGGAGTTTTTGCACGGAATAATCACAACTAACCCCTCTGATCTTCTCCAGTTCGGATTTGGAAACCGGTTGCTTGTAGGCAATAATCGAAAGGGTTTCCAATGCAGCCCTAGAAAGTCGTTTTTTCGTTTTTTGGCGAAGATAAGTTTCCACAGTGCCATGATAGGCCCCTTTGGTAAGAAACTGGAAGCCTTCTGCTATCTCCACCAGTTCGAAGGCAAAATGATCACTTTGGTAGCGTTCCCGGATAAGGTCCAGTTGTTCTTCCAGTTCTTCATTGGGAAATTTCAGACCGAGACTTTCCTCCAGGCAGTCTTTGATCTCCTTGCGGGTGATGGGGGCGTCGGCCGTAAAAACCAGGCTTTCGATATGTTGGGTAAGTCGTTCCAAGTAGGTAATAAATTATTTTAGGAATAAATTACTCAAGATAATAATCGTAGCCATTCCACTGCAGTTAAGCCCTCATCAAAAAACCTTCTCTTTATATTAAACCTACATATGGCAGCCATTTCTAGCTGGTGAGCATCGAATAATTTGGTATAACTGAAAGTACTGCTAATTTAAGAGCCCTCTCATAAAAAGCAAGGCCCAGAAAAGCAAAAGAAAGAATACAATGCCTCCACCGATCAGCATCCTTCGCTTTTCCCACCGGTCCACTACCTGCCGGTGACGGTTTTTATGCGTATCAGCCTTTTTATTGATGGAAAGATCATAAGAATACCCGCTACCCTCTTGTTCGATAGCGAGTTCACATAATTCGTCCTCAATGAAAAAATGATAAGTTTTGGGCCTAAGTACATTAAAATCGATCAGGATCACCTTGTTGTTGCAATGTACCATGACATGGCCACTGTCTGAGCCATGATACATGCCCACCAGATAGGTTTGTCCGGTATCACTGTGAAAATGCCAGTTCGATTGTGCCAATTGGAATAGTTCTCTGGCGGGCCGGAAGGGAAAGAAGTAACCAATTCCTTCCTGCCGGGGCCCCTTATCTTCATTTCAATCGATTCTCTCTTAAATTAAAGGAATTCTATGGTAATGCCAAGCTTGACTTTGTCAAAAAGCCAATGATATCTTGCATGGATAAGAGCTTTCCGGTACTGACGACCGTACCGTCTACGATCAGGGCGGGTATAGCTTCCACTCCAGATTTTAGCAAACGCTCCAGGTCGGTGACCATCTCAATTTCGACCGGAATATTGGTCTCCCTTATGGCAGACTCTACGGAAAGCAAGAGCGCCTTATCCACTGCGGCTCCGACCCCCAGGATCTTGATACGCCGGAAATCATCTTGAAAAGAAATACCGTTGAAGTTCATAAACGCGTTTTAGTTGGAGAGTGGAAGTACTCGAATTCAAAGTAGTTGTTTATCTCGCGGATTCAAATGACCAGGGTCATAGCTTTCCATGACTTTTCGCTTTCCTCTGCCTTGTATTTGTAGGCTAAAAAGACTTACCTTTCCTATCAAGCAAGGCTGCAGGTACTGATTCGAAAGGCCTGGAGAAAATGGAGTTACCCTCCCCTTGTCTGCCTGGGAGTGGGAAGAGATCAGGATCACCGGTAAAACTTAAAATTTCGATTCGTGTACTGTAGAAAGCAATACCCAATCAACTTCGTAGTTAGAAACTTTTTCTTCCTGCTTCTCTTAACCGTCGGATTTCCTCCTATGACCTCCGGACAAAAAGCTCCCTTACCATCGAATGTGATCGACCTTTATCCCGGCCTCGATCAAATGCACGCTTATGCCGTAGCTCAACTGGACGAGTACTGGCTCATTTTCGGTGGCCTTATCGAAATGGATCAGGTAAAAGAATACCCTTCGGCTTACCCCAATACGGATATTATCCTGATCGACACCCGGCGAAGAAGAGCAGAAGCCTATGCCGACGGCAACCTGGGTGGGCCCATCAGCGAGCAAATGTCCAGTAGTGGTATGGCCTATTTTCAGGATAGCAACAAGCTTTATCTAGCGGGAGGCTATGGTTTTAGTGAAGAACAGCAACGCTTTATTACCCTTCCCTATCTTACGGTCATATATTTAAGGGAAACTATAGAAGCCATTCAGGCCGGGAAGCCTCCGAAGGGAGATATCGTCCAATTTTGTGAACCGGAATTCGAACTCTTTGACGCCATTCTTGATTTCAACGGGACAGACTTCTTCCTGCTGGGAGGGAAACGGGCCAAGCAATTAGGTCCGCACGGTCATGTACCCGAATACCAGGAATGGTCCTTTCCCAGAGAGACCCGCACCTTCCAGTTACAGGGGGAAAGACAAGAGGCCCAAATCCGTGACCTTCGGGTTTGGTATTCTTTGGAGGAGTTGCGGGATTATTTTGGAGAGCTGCTACCAACAAGGATACAGCAAAAGATTAATCAGATCGAAAATAATTGATATATGAAATGCTTACCAATTCATTGGGTGCTGCTATCCGCTCTATTGTTTATCGCAGGAACCACTCCTGCAACAGGCCAGGCACGCCTTAGTCTTAAGGTGGGAGGCAATCAATCTTTCCTAGAGGTCGATTCCATGAGCCCGGACCAGGAACTGGAGAGCAAAGGCGGGTTTAACGCCGGAATAGATGTTCGTTTTGAAAATTTTTCTGCATTTTTCTGGCATCCGGGTATCCACTACCACACCTCCACAGTAGCAATTTCTATGCTGGATAGCCCCGTACTTCTGGAAGAAGAAGCAAGGGTTAAGTCACTCAAATTCCCTTTACAGGCCGGCTATTATTTAACCAGTTTGGCCAGTTTGATCCGGGTGCATGTCAAGGCGGGTCTGGTGCCTGAAGTAGTGCTAAGTGTTAAGGAGCCTGACAGCATTGGGTTCGGCAAGGAGCAAATCAACGATTTTCAACTGTCCGCCTGTGCCGGATTGGGCTTTGATTTTACTATTATCACCCTGGATGTGCGCTATGACCTCGGGCTAAGCAGTTATTACACCGACTTAAGTGGACATCAAAATGATCAGTTAGTTATTAGCGCCGGTTTTATTTTTTAACTTTACCCAAAATATCCGTAAGGTATTTCATTACTTCATAACCCAATTTTTTCCTTATGAAACAACGTACATTTGCAAAGGCCTTTGCCATCCTGTCGATTGTTGCATTATTGAGTACCAGTTGCAGCAAAACACCATTTCCTTCTTTTGATAGCTTACTTGGAGCTTTGGCTTCCAGTCCTGAATTAGCATCTGCTTTAGGTTTGATCGAAGCAGCAGGCGGTTTAGGTGCTATTCTTGGCCCATTGGGTGGAGGAAAATCTACTCTTTTCCTGCCCAATAACGATGCTATTGAGGATTTGGGAGAAGATATGATTGGAAAATTGACTGACCCGGCTAACCTGACCTTGTTGACCAACACTTTGCGCGGCCATGCCGTTTCCGGAGCTTTAACTCCAAGCAAGGTCGCCAAGGAAGGTTCCCTGACGAATGCAATGGGCAAGTCCCTGTCTGTCAGTGGTACAGAGGATAACCTGATGGTAGGCGGTGCTAACGTTGTAAAGACCCTTGAAACCAAGGAAGGCTTTATCCACGTTATTGACGGCATTATTAAAAATTAATGCACAGGTAGTGTTTCTAAACGCTAAAAGCGTTTAGAAACACCCTTCTTCTAACTGTTCTACTCTTTTTTTAGTCCACATTATCATGCAGGAAGGCATTACCCGAATTGAAGCCGGGTTCTTCCTCATCGGAAATGGTCCATTTCGAAAGCTGCTCTTCTCCGGAGGCAGGTACGTCCTCCAGATGAATGCCCCGGCGCAGGTAAGCCGGCTCATTTTCCAATTCTACGACGTTTTTCGGATTGCTCAACTTTTTAGTCGGCGGTTGTTGGCGGTTGCGCTGCTTGCGTTCCCGATCATAGCGTTTGCGTTTTTCCTCCTCTTCCTTTTCGCGTTCTTGGTTCCGGATATACGGATCTTCATAGGAATACCGATTTCTCTGGTAGCGCTCAACCGTTTTTCGAACATCCTCAAATTCGAAGGTGTGAGAAGGATCTGAAGCCTCCGTTTCTTCAAAACCGATATCTGAAAGTCCCGGGCCATTCTTTTGGCCTTTACCTAGGGAGGGGTCGTCGTCCAGAGAAACAATGATCTTTTCATTGGGATCTGCCCCCACGCGCTGGGGGTGATTATGCTCAAAACCCGTAGCGATAATGGTCACGCTCAATTTTTCTCCCAGGGTTTCGTCGTAACAATTCCCCCAGATCAGGTCCGTCCCGTAACCTGCTTCTTCCTGAACGAATTCCGTAATTTCGAAGATCTCGTCCATGGTCACTTCTTTGGTACCGGAAGTAATGTTAAGCAGGATATGCTGTGCTCCGCGAATGTCATTATCCTCTAGCAAAGGCGAATGCAGCGCTTCATCTACAGCGCGCTTTGCCCGGTCATCCCCGTCAGCAGAAGCCGTCCCCATAATGGCCACCCCGGACTCGCGCATGACCGTATTGACGTCCTCAAAGTCCACATTGACATACCCGGGAACGGTAATGATCTCCGCAATACCTTTGGCAGCAGTGGTCAAAATATTATCAGCCTGGGCAAAGGCATCTGAAATAGACAAGTTGCCGTAGATCTGCCGCAGTTTATCATTCGAAATGATAATGAGGGTGTCTACATACTTTTTTAATTCGGCCAGACCTTCATCAGCCTGAGAACCTCTTCTGCGACCTTCGAAGGAAAAAGGCATAGTCACGATCCCGACGGTCAGGATATTCATTTCCTTGGCGGCTCTGGCAATAATGGGCGCAGCTCCGGTGCCGGTGCCACCTCCCATACCAGCTGTTACAAATAACATCCGGCAGTTGTTATCCAGGTAATGTTTGACATCCTCGATGGATTCTTCACAGGCTAATTTGCCAATATTCGGTTTGGAGCCGGCTCCCCGCCCTTCGGTCAATTCAGGCCCGAGTCGCATACGGGTAGGCACCGGGCTTTGCTCCATAGCTTGATTATCCGTGTTGCAAATAGCAAAGTCAACGCCAACAATGCCTTGTTTGTACATGTGGGTCACAGCATTACTGCCGCCCCCACCAACGCCCAACACCTTTATGATGGGGCTTTCATCCTTGGGCATATCAAAAAGCATAAGCGATAATTTTCTGCGATTTCAGGGTGCCGACCGAAGTAGTTCCCGGTCGGCACAGATTGAATACGCGATGTTAAAAGAGTATCAGTAAATAAGAGGTTCCTTCTCTAATAATTTCTTTCCTAGAAGTCACGGTCTGGTTCTGTTTCGAACCATTGTTTCGTTTTGGTGAACAGGGTCTCATACCATTTTTCACTGGCTTCTTCTTTAGCGTCTTCCTTCGCTCCTTCTGCCGAGCCACTCTTTCCCTGGACCGGAAATTGGATCCGCCCGTGTTCTTCATCTTCTATTCCTTTCATCAGCAAACCAATGACCGTTGAAAAGATTGGGCTGCTCAACTGTTCGTGATAACCATGAGCCAGGTTCTCCACAGGCAGGCCGATCCTGGTTGTCATCCCGGTGTGGAATTCCGTTAGTTTGTCAATATTATTCAATAAAGCACCTCCACCAGTGAGGACGATGCCCCCGATCAGTCTGCGTTCGAATCCCGACTGTTTGATCTCCCACATAACATAATCCAGAATTTCCTCCACGCGTGCCTGAATGATGCGCGCCAGATTTTTTTCCGATATCTCCTTGGGGTCCCGGCCTCGAAGCCCAGGAATGGTGATGATACGGTTCTCGTATACCTCGTCAGCAAGGGCAGATCCAAACCGCACTTTCAGTTTTTCGGCCTGGTCAGTCATAACGGTACAACCATCCTTTATGTCGCGGGTAATAACATTCCCCCCGAATGGTATAACCGCCGTATGGCGGATAATCCCATCCTGGAAGATGGTAATGTCTGTTGTACCGCCCCCTATGTCTACGAGAGCGATTCCAGCCTCCCGTTCCTCCTCACTCAATACTGCCATAGCAGAGGCGATAGGCTCCAGGGTCACATTGGCGACGCCCAGTTTGGTTCGGTTAACACAGCGCACGATATTATTGGAGGCTGATATCTGACCGGTAATGATATGGAAATTCGCTTCCAGTCGAACTCCTGACATCCCGATGGGGTCAGTAATCCCTTGTTCGTCATCTACTGTATATTCCTGAGGGATCACATGAACGATCTTATCTCCGGGAGGCAGAACGAGCTTGTACATGTCAGAGACCAACTTGTCAATATCTTCCTGGCAAATTTCATTGTGGATGTTATCCCTTACTAACAACCCCCTGTGTTGCAGGCTTTTGATGTGTTGACCTGCAATCCCCACATGTACGTGGTCAAAGGGTTCTTCCAGGCTACGACGCACCATATTAGTGGCGGCGGCGATAGCCTGAACGGTTTTCTCAATATTGGAAACCACCCCGCGCAATACACCTTCAGAAGCCACTTTGCCCACTCCAAGTATTTCTATCTTGCCGTGTTCATTTCTGCGGCCGGCAATGGCGCATACCTTAGTGGTCCCGATATCAAGGGCAACCACCGTTTTAGATTGTTCTTTCATCTTGTTGTCGCATTTTGCCGCCGTACTCGCTTTCCTGCCAGCGATTAAGGCTCGTTTTACAATTTCCTTGTTTAGTATTCAGGGCGGTACGACGCTTTCCTTTCTTCTATACGCGAACCGCTAATGTTTTTCTCTGTTTGTTTACCTGCACACCACCTGCCCCCGGTATCGAAGGTCGATGATCCGGTATTTTCTCCACCCCTGGTAGGGTATCCCCTCCTGATAAAAGGCCTTCAGGGCACGCAGTTTTTTATCCTTACGCTCAAGTGTACCGAACAGTATCTTTTGATCGCCCACCATGGGGATCAGGGTAAACTCTCCCTTATTGTTTAAATGGACCTGTTCGAACAAAGCCTTAAAAAAAGGATCGCTTCTCAGGTCTTCTGTCAATTCAAATAACTGCCCGAGGGGATAATTCTTGCGTTCCAGAAAATCAGGCACATAGGGCGGAATATTACCTGTTGCCACCAGAGTATGAGTCGTATAATGCCTGGACTGAGGCATTCGAATCCCTTCCTCATCCAGGTAATAATTCAGGCCGTTATTATCGATTATTCGCAGTACGGGCACCCGTTGCCGGACCATAATGGACACGACGTCCCGGGCATCCACGAAGGCTTCAGCATCCATTATAAACGGATCCTCCTCCAGCACGCGTTCCAGCCGTTCCACATTGATTACTTTCAGAGGAGTTCCCGGCAAGGCATAACCAAAACTGCGTTCGATCAATTTTCCGACATCTCCCTCCGTGATTAACTTACTACTATCTGCCAGAGGAGCCACTGCAATTACTACCTCTCGCACCTTACTGGCCTGCCGATGTTCGATGGCAGAAATGACCAAAGCGGCGATGGCAAATAAAAAGCCGATCCAGCCCAGGCGCTTTCCCAAATGGATCCAATCTGTTCTAGTCATTGCTCTTCATTTGAATTACCGATTTGCTCCATCACCTTCCTGATCCCGGGAACCAGTTGTCCTATATCCCCTGCTCCCAGGGTCAGTAATAATTCGGGTTTTCGATTGGCCACCCAGTCAGCAACCGCTTCATCCTGAAGAAGCTGCCTATTTGGATGGTTCATTTTACTCAACAGCCAGCTCGAATCCACTCCAGGGATGGGTTCTTCCCTGGCCGGGTAGATTTCCAGCAAGACCGGTTCGTCCAGCATATCCAAAACCTCTGCGAACCCATCGCCGAAATCACGGGTCCTGGAGAACAAGTGAGGTTGGAAAACCCCACAAAGCTTCCGGTCAGGATACAAGGCCCTTGATGCATTTATGGCCGCCTTTAACTCAGCAGGATGATGGGCATAATCATCGTAATAGGCTCGCTTCTCATCCCTGTAAATCAACTCAAACCGACGTTCGATACCCCGAAAGGCAGCAAGGCCCATTCGAATCCCTTTTTCCGGTAAGCCCAATTGGCGGGCGATCGCTATTGCCAGGCAGGCATTTTCAGCGTTGTGCCGACCAGGCAATGACCACCGAAGGTTATCGATCTTACCTTCTTCGTCTACATAATCAAACAAAAAGTCTCCAGCCTCTATTCGAATATTGGTCAAGCTGAAATCTCCGGCTTCCAGTCCGAAGGTGTGTACCGGTCGAATATCTTCAAACTGGTGCTTTAGGTCCTGTCGGACCAATAGCTTCCCATCCGGTTTTATATTTCGAACAAAGGCCCTGAAGCCTGTTTCCAGCATTTGATCTGCCTTCCCGTAAATGTCAAGGTGGTCAGGGTCAGTTGATAAAATACCTGCTATTTCCGGCTCCAGTTGCAAGAAGGAACGGTCAAACTCATCGGCTTCGATGACTACCCATGGGCTATGCCCGGCAACAAAATTAGATTCGAAATTACGGGCAATACCGCCGAGAAAGGCGGTTGCATCCACCCCCCCGAACCGCAGTAAATGTGCAGCGATAGAACTGGTGGTCGTTTTGCCATGAGTACCAGCGATCGCGATGGCACGTAGGTCCTTGGAGATCATCCCCAGTACTTCTGACCGTTTGAAGAGGGGCAAGCCCTGCTCCCTGAAATATACCAACTCAGCATGCGTTTTTGGAACAGCCGGGGTGTAGACCACAATATCTACCCCTTCTGGTATCTGCCGGACGTCCTCTTCGTAATGTATCTGCATCCCTTCATTGGCCAACTGTCTGGTCAGTGGGGTCTCCGTTCGATCATAACCATGGACCTCCACGGAGCGTGTATGGAAGAAACGGGCCACCGCACTCATTCCGATACCGCCGATACCGACGAAGTAAGCTTTTTTGATGTCCTTCAGGTTCACTGGTTATGTTTTATTTTATTATCTGACGATCTGGCCAGGCTTAAAAGCTCTGTTGCGATCTCGTCTGCTGCATTGGGCCTGGCAAATGTTTTTATATTGGTCCCAAGTTGTTCCAGTTGGCTGGGTTTTTCCAATAACGCCAGGGCCTTTCGGATAATTCCCTTTTCCGCCTGTTCATCCGGGAGCAGCACAGCTGCTTCTTTTTCCACCAGGGCCAGGGCATTTTTCGTTTGGTGATCCTCTGCTACATTAGGCGAGGGGATCAACAGGGCAGCCTTTCCCAAAAGGGCCAATTCTGAAATGGTCAGGGCTCCGGCCCGGCAGATCACCAGATCAGCCATCGCATAAGCCAGCTCCATTCGATCTACAAAAGTGACCGCTTTAACATTGGGCAGGCGGGCGGTTTCCGATTCCCTGAAAGCAGTTTCATAAAGCTTGCCCATTTGCCAAAGGACCTGTATCTCCGGGTGTTTTGCCAGCACCTCCGCGTTCGAAGCCATTGCCTGGTTGATCGATAATGCTCCCATACTTCCCCCGAATACACAGATGGTCTGCTTTCCCGTATCCATGCCGAAGTGTTGTTTGGCTTCAGCCTTATCAGGAGCGGCCCCCTGGAACACCTGCCTTACCGGATTTCCGGTAAAGACGATATGATCCCTTGGGAAAAACCGTTCCATGTGTTCATAGGCCACACAAATGGTAGCTGCCCGTTTTGCCAGCAGGCGGTTGGTTACTCCTGCATAGGAATTCTGCTCCTGCAAAAGTGCCGGGGTACCCAGTCGGGTGGCTACTTCAAGCAGTGGCCCGCTGGCGTATCCTCCTACCCCTGCCACCGCCTGCGGTTTGAACTGCCGGATAATTCCCCAGGACCGGAGCAGGCTGTCGGCAAGTTTAAAAGGGAAAAGTAGATTGGAAACGGACAACTTGCGTTGAAACCCACTAATCCAAAGCCCCTTGATAGGGTAACCCGCTTTCGGGACCCTTTCCATCTCTATTTTTCCTTTTGCTCCAACGAACAGGATCTCTGCCTGGGGCTCCCGGGATTTTACGGCATCCGCAATAGCAAGGGCAGGAAACACATGGCCTCCAGTTCCTCCCCCACTTATGATGATGCGAATTGCCATTTTTATTTTTTTAATTTAAACAGGTGCTAATTCCTTGCTAATCCCTTCCACATATTTACTTACGCTAAGAATTATTCCGAATGCCAGACAGGTAAACAAAACCGAGGTTCCCCCCATACTGATCATGGGCAGGGTCAAACCGGTAACCGGGACCAAATGCACCGACACGGCAATGTTCAGAAAGGCCTGTAAAACCAGGCTTAAGCCCAACCCCAAGGCAGCCATTGCACCGAATGCTTTCGGGCTTTTTGTGATCAGACGGGTAATCCGAAAGAAGAAAAAGAGGTATAAAATGACTACCAGGCTTCCTCCGATGATCCCATATTCTTCGACGATCACGGCGTAAATAAAATCGGCATAAGGGCTAGGTAAATAATTGCGTTGTAAACTATTTCCGGGCCCCAGGCCTACCCATTGCCCATTAGCAATGGCGATCTTGGCTTGTTCTACCTGATACCCCCCGTCGGGATCCTGAATAAAGTTCTGCACCCTGGAAATCCAGGTCTCTACACGGATGATCTCCGGAAAGAACTGCCCAAGCGTACTCAGCAGGGAAAAGGCCATAACACCCAGCAAGATCAATAGAGCAATGTATTTCAAAGAAACACGGCCGACAAACATCATAAAGGTGCACACTAAAAAAAGCAGCAGCGCTGTAGATAAATCCGCGGGGGCGATTAGCGTACAAACCAGTAACACCGGAACGATAATTGGCAGAAAGGCACTCTTAAAGTCCTTGATATATTCCTGTTTGCTGGATATCGCCCGTGCCACATAAAGGATCAGGGCCAGTTTTGCCAGGTCCGAAGTTTGAAAGGTAATCCCCACAAAGGGTAGTTCAATCCACCTTCGGGCTTCATTGATATTTGCCCCAAATACGATGGTGTAAATCAGGAGCGGGATGGAAAGCGCCAGCAGCACCGGAGCAATATTAGCGTACCGGTCATACCGAAGGCCATGGGCCAAATAAGCCAGAGCGACCCCCAATACAAGGATCAGTCCGTGTTTCAAAAGAAAGGTCTCTGTATTACCGCCCTTCGCGATGTAGGCCAGGGTGCCAGTAGAACTGTAAACTGCCAACAAGGAGATCACCGCCAGCAGGATCATAATCCCCCAGATGGACTTGTCGCCCTTTAATTCTGCATCCAGCCTTGTGAAAATTGTTGACATATTTATTTTTTTGCAAATTCTTGTACTAGCTGTCGAAATTGATCTCCTCGATCCTCAAAATTGTTGAACAAGTCGAAACTGGCGCAGGCCGGAGACAGCAAAACAGTATCTCCTTTTTTGGCAAATGACCTGGCTACTTCGACCGCTTCGCGTGTCGAGCGTACTTCTTTGTGGACTTCTACCAACCCCCTAAAGGTCTCCAGCAGCTTGCGATTATCTACTCCCAGGCAGATCATCGAGTGTACCTTTTCTTTGACCAAGGGGACTAGGCTACGGTAATCATTGCCTTTGTCCTGCCCTCCGGCGATCCACACCAGGGGCCCCTTGATCGCATCCAGGGCATACCAGACTGACTCCACATTGGTTGCCTTGCTGTCGTTTATATACGGAACTCCATTGATCGTTCCGACCACCTCCATTCGATGGGGTGCGGGACGAAAACTGTCCAGCCCAGCCTGAATGCGTTCCGGGTGCACTCCCGTCTCTAAAGCTGCCTCTACTGCAAAAAGAGCATTCATAGCATTGTGCAAGCCAGGTAATTGCGTATGCGTCAGGTCAAATTCGTGACCGCCTGCTTTCAGACGGCGCTTATGTATATTTCCCAGAAAAAGGGCCCGCCTTCTGGCGTTTCCCTTAATCAGATCCAGGTTATCCTTTATGGATCTATCTTCCGCGTGGTACAGAAAAAGGTCCGTTGACCTTTGATATTCTGTTATTCGAAATTTGGCGGCGATGTATCGATCTATTACACCGCCGTATCGATCCAGGTGATCCGGGCTGATATTTAGCAGCATGGCAATATCAGGCCGAAACCCCATGGAATTATCTAACTGGAAACTACTGATCTCCAGCACATAATGAGGTAATTCCGGTTCTAGCAACCAGCGAGCGAAGGCCTTTCCTACATTCCCCCCAAGGCCTGATCTCAGGCCGCCTTGCACCAGCAAATGGTTGGTCAACATGCTGGTAGTGGTCTTGCCGTTGGTCCCGGTGATGCCAATAAGGAAGGCATTGGTAAAACGAGCAGCGAATTCGATCTCCGAAATCACCGGTATGCCTCGTCTCAGGCCTTCCCGGACAAGGGGCACCTCATTCGGTATCCCCGGACTTTTGACCCACACCTCTGCCCGGAACAAACGGTCAGCGTCATGGCTTCCCTCCTCAAATTCGACCTTTCCTTTTGTCAATTCTTTCCTGAAAGGCTCCTTTAATTGACCGCTTTCGGACAAAAAAACCCGAAGCCCTTTTTTTTTTGCCAGGAGAGCGGCGCTTGTGCCGCTTTCGCCTCCGCCTAGAACTGCCACTGACCGCCATGGAACTCGTACATCCATGGGCTAACGTACCTTTAGCGTGATAAGGGTTACTACCGCCAGGAGAATCCCAATGATCCAAAAGCGGGTAACGATCTTCACCTCATGCCAACCCTTTTTCTGAAAATGATGGTGCAAGGGAGACATCAGGAAAATCCGACGTCCTTCACCGTACTTTCGCTTGGTGTATTTGAAGTAGGATACTTGAACCATTACAGAAAGGGTCTCCACCAGAAATACCCCGCAAAGCAGAGGAATGAGCAGCTCTTTACGCAAGACGATCGCCAGGGTAGCAATTATTCCGCCCAGGGTCAGGCTTCCCGTATCTCCCATAAAAACCTGGGCGGGAAAAGCATTATACCACAAAAAGCCAATGCAGGCTCCCAGCAGGCAGCCGGAGAAGATCACCAGCTCTTCCGTTCCAGGCAAATGCATGATATTCAAATAGTTGGCTGTGATTGCATTACTGGATAAATAAGCGAAGACTCCCATAGTTGCCACTATGATCCCCGAAACTCCGGTAGCCAGCCCATCCAGTCCGTCCGTTAAATTGGCCGCATTGGATACAGCCGTGACAATAAAGATGACCAGTGGAACAAACAAGACCCAAACCCATTGCCTTGCATTATCCCTTTCAAAGGGGATTAACCAGGCGTAATCCAGTCGGTTCCCCTTCAGGAAAGGCACATTGGTCAGGTTCGTTTTGTAATCAGCTTTTTCAATAGCTACTTCGGAGCCATTACTTTCCACATAGATCGGAGTCCCTACCTGTTGTTCTTTCGTTAAGCCCAGGGATTTGGCGACCTCTGTTTCCAGGCGTACGACCACATCCTGGCTGGTTAGCATAGTAACGGCAATGATCAATCCCAGGCCGACCTGTCCGAGTATCTTAAAGGCGCCACGCAGTCCACGCTTGTTTTTCCGAAACACCTTGATATAATCATCTACGAACCCAATGATTCCCATCCAGGTAGTAGCCAGGATCATCAAAATGACATAGACGTTGGTCAATCGTGCCATTAGCAGGAAAGGAAGTAAAACCGCCAGGATGATGATCACCCCGCCCATTGTTGGAGTACCCGCTTTTTGCTGTTGGCCGGCCAATCCGAGATCGCGAATGGACTCCCCGATTTGGAGGGACTGCAAAAACCGGATGATCCGGCCTCCAAAGACAAGCGAAATGACCAAAGAAAGGATAACTGCCGTGGCAGCCCGAAAGGTAATGTAGTTGAATAGCCCGGTCCCGGGCAGGGAACCGTACCTGAACTCCAACCACTCTACCAATTGAACTAGCATAAGATTGTTTTAAGCGATTTTTACATTTGATTTATCCTTTCTTTCCTGCTCGTCGTAGCCAGGCCAGTTCTTCGTTTAGAACGGCCTTATCGTCGAAGGGGTATTTAACCCCTTGTATCTCTTGATATTTTTCGTGCCCCTTTCCAGCGACCAGAACAATGTCGCCGTTTCGAGCCAATCTGCAAGCGGCACGGATGGCATGCCGGCGTTTTTCAATTCGAATGAGCTGTCCAAGTTGTACGTCAGACAATCCCTTTTCCATATCGTCCAGGATCGCATTCGGTTCCTCGGACCGGGGGTTATCCGATGTTGTGATCACCCAATCACTAAAGCGACAGCACACAGCGGTCATTTCCGGCCGTTTTCCTCTATCTCTATCCCCTCCGCAGCCTACTACCGTTAAAATGCGGGCTCCTGGTTTCCGAATCCCTGCAATGGTAGATAAGACCTTTTCCAGGGCATCCGGTGTATGGGCATAATCAACAATCCCGGTAATCCCAAGGCCCGGATCATATAGATAATCGAACCGCCCTTCGGTAGCTTTCAGGGCGCTGATACCCTTTAGCACCTCCTGGGTATCCTGGCCGAGCAGATCTGCCACTGCAAAAACGGCCAGGATGTTATAGGCATTAAACCGACCGATCAACTGCAGATGCACCTCTCGGCCAGCAATTTCCAGTTGTAGACCAGGCAGGGTATTCGCTATTACCCGCAGGTGATATTCCTTCAGGTTTCGAAGCCCGTACCGGTGTACCTTAGCCCGACTGCGCTCCACCATAATCTCCCCGTGCTTGTCGTCAATATTGACCAAAGCAAAAGCATCCGGTGGCAGGGCGTTAAAAAAACCTTGCTTGGCTTCGATATAAGCCCGGAAGGTCCTGTGGTAATCCAGGTGATCCCTGCTGATGTTGGTGAATACGCCACCGCGGAAATACAGCCCGGCTATGCGCTTCTGTACCACTGCGTGCGAACTCACCTCCATGAAGGCGTATTCGCAACCTGCTTCCACCATTTCCGCCAACAAACGGTGCGTGGTGATGGCATCAGGTGTGGTATGAGTAGCTTCCAACTGTACGGCTCCTATGCGATTTTCTACCGTTGACAGCAGGCCACATTTATACCCCAGAAAGGTGAACAGGTCGTGCAAAAGGGTCACCGTAGTGGTTTTTCCATTGGTCCCCGTTACGCCGATCAGGTTCAACCCTTTCGAGGGCCTCCCATAAAAAATATCTGCCATTGCTCCCATTGCGCGAGCGCTGTCGGGGGTAATCACCACTGTACGGCCTCCCGGAACCCGGTCAGGCATTTGTTCGGCTACTACTACAACTGCCCCTTTTACCCAAGCCTGATCAATGAATGCGTGTCCATCAACTGTTTCTCCCCGCAAGGCAAAGAACAAACTTCCTGCCTGCACCTCACGGGAGTCCAGAACCAAATTGTCAACTTCTGCCGTCAAGTTTCCCGCTACATTTAGCGGACTTGTATTTTCGAGTAATTCCTTTAGTTGCATGTTGGCATTTTATCCCAGGGTCAATCTTATGGTTTGGCCCCTCACCCGGGTACCTGGTTTAATGGATTGCTGAATTACTTTGCCATAGCCATTGACCTCTACTCTTAAGCCCAGGTTTTCGAGCAGGTAAACGGCATCCTTTAATCCCATACCGGTTACGGCGGGCACTTTATCTGCTTCGATGGTTTTTTCCCAAAGGGTCAGTGTATCTGACCTGGGCCGGATCACTGCCATTTCAGTGGAGGGGTCACCTGTATTCTTCAAGCCGAGGTAATTCAATACGAACCGAAGGTCTTCTTCTTTCCCCACATCGAACCCTGGCAACTGACTTTCCGCTAAAATGGGTTCTGGTTGAGCGTTTATCGGAGGGTGCAATTCTAGTGCCGCCTCAAAACAGCGATCTGCTAATTCCCGAAATACAGGGCCGGCCACATCCCCTCCGTAAATCCCATGCTTGTTGGGATCATTGATCACAATAATACAGGAGTAAATAGGCTCATCCGCCGGAAAGTACCCCACAAAGGAAGCCTGGTATCCGCCCACCCGGGTATACTTATCGGAGAGACGTCGGTAATTGATCTGTGCCGTACCGGTCTTACCTGCAAAAGAATATTGCTCACTTTTCAATTTGTAGGCTGTTCCCCGCTCCACCACGCCTTCCAGGAGGCTTTGTACCTTCTCAATGGATTTTGGGCTGGCGATCTGCCGTTTGATGACCGTTGGCCTGTAAATCTCTCTGGGCTGCCCGAAACGCCGGGTCTCTGAAACCAGGTAGGGCTTCATCATTCTTCCGTCATTGGCTACGGCATTATAAAAAGTCAACAATTGTAAAGGCGTAAGCTGCGTCTCATACCCAATGGCCATCCAGGGGAGGGTGGTACCACTCCAGTTATCTTCTTCACTATATGCTTCCTTTATATACGGTATTCCCTCTCCGGATATCTCAATGCCTGTTGGTATATGTAAATTGAACTGTTTGAGCCGCTCTATATATCGGGCAGCTCCCATGTTCTTATTTTTTGGATTCTTTTGGCCGTAAAAAGAATTGATCATTTTGGCCATCCCCACATTAGAACTGATTTCGAAAACCTGCCGCACCGTTGCAGAGTCCATTTTAAAACTAATCGGAGAGGCGTCCACCATAGTTTCTTCGTAAAATTCCGTTTTCCCCCGTTCGATATAAATGGAATCCTCCAGGTTGACATAACCATCCTCCAGTAGAGCCAAGATGGAAGCTAGTTTGAAGGTAGAACCGGGTTCCACGGCAGTACCAACGGCGTGGTTGTAGGTTTCCCACCATCCGCCGCGAATGCGATCCAGATTGGCAATAGCCCGGATCGCTCCGGTTTCCACCTCCATCAGGACAGCCGCTCCCCACTGTGCATCGTGGTAATTGACTGCCCGTTGTAAAGCCGTTTCGACAATATCCTGGAGATTGATATCAATAGTGGTCACTACGTCATCACCGGCCTTTGGTTCGATAGCGGCCAGGTCTTCCAAAGGCATCCACAGGTCTCGTCGGTTATCCACCTTAAGCATGTACTGCCCTCCAGGTTGACCGGAAAGTTGCTCATCAAAATAGCCTTCCAGGCCCACTGGGTCAATATCCGGGCGAACATACCCGATCGTTCGCTGGGCTAGCAAACCGAAGGGTCTTCGCCGTTCACTGCGCAATTCGGCTATAAAGCCCCCGCCGTAACGGCCTTCCTTGAAAATGGGAAAGGATTCGATCTTTTTCTTTTCTGCGTAGGAAACTTTCCGTTTGATGGGAACATAGCGCTTGCTAGTATCCGCGCGTAGTTCCAGAAGGTAGTCTCGATAGCCCCCGACGGTATAGCTGTTATCTACTTGAGTAGCCAGGCATTGTGCGAGGGAGTCTACCTCTGCTTTGAACAATTCGTCAGAGGGAGTCTGGGGATCAAAGAAAATATCAAAATAAGGAATAGAGGTTGCCAGTACACTGCCGTCCTTAGCGTAAATATTTCCTCTGACCCCTTCAATCTCCTTGTATTTAACGTACTGATCACCTTGTATTCGCCAGCGATCCCCTTGCCAGATGCTGATATGAACCGTCTTGGCAACCAATAGGATAGCAACCGGAAGTAGTAGCCCGAACAAGAGCGCGTACACGCGATACAGCACTTCGTTTTTAATATCCATGGCTAGCCTGGTTTATATTAATCTTCTTCTTTAGGTATTACCAGTTTTTTAGGTCGCCCGCTTGAGGGCTTTAAGCCCAAAGGAGCGGTTCTCCGGGCCATTTCTGACCGCCGACTGTTGTACATATTTTCAGCCTGGAGCGTATAGTAATACCAGCGCATTTCCTTTAGCTCCCTTTGCAACTCCTGCACCTTTCTTACATTTCGCTCTGCCAGGTGCGAATTGGCGATATAGATAATCGCCAGAAACCCCAGGAACAAAATGAACACCAGGTTGCGCAATAGGAGCTCAGAGGTCAGGAAGCCCGGCTCCAGGTATTGTTGTATGTTGCTGCGTTTGGGCAAAAGGATTAGTGGTTTTCGATTTCCTATTATTGTTCTGTTCTTTCTCCTATTCTCAATTTTGCAGACCTGGCGCGTGAATTGCGCTCCAGTTCTTTCTGGCCAGGCGTAAGGGCCTTTTTAGTTATGGGCTTAAAAGGCCGGTAAATATTCCCGAAAGTATCCTGCTGGTGGCGGCCTTCCGGGTTACCGCTTTTAAAATAGTTCTTCACCAGGCGATCTTCCAGAGAGTGGTAAGCAATAGCTACCAATCGCCCTCCGGGTTTTAGCAGGGCAATGGACTGATCAAGCAGATCATTCAAAGCCGCCATCTCGTCGTTCACCTCAATCCGAAGCGCCTGGAAAACCTGAGCCAGGTAGCGATTGCGCTGGCCTCGCACCAGAGGTTCCAGTATTTCCAGGAATTCCTGGACGGTATGGACGGGGCGATTGGCAACAATGGCCTGGGCCACAGTCCTTGCATTCCGTACTTCCCCGTATCGACTGAATAGCTGTTGCAGTGCCTCTGCACTATACTCATTCAGGACCGTGCGGGCATCGCGATTATCCTGAGTGTTCATACGCATATCCAGCTTTGCTTCGAAGCGGAATGAAAAGCCTCGTTCAGGCTGATCGAACTGATGGGAAGAGACCCCAAGATCCGCCAGCAGGCCATCAATCCTTCGAACACCATTGAGCCTCAACATTTTTTGCGCATACCGAAAATTGAACGGAATGAACGTAAAGCAAGGATCATCCAATTGGTTTTTCGCTGCATTCGGATCCTGGTCAAAACCGTAGAGCCGACCATGCTTTCCAAGTTGCTCCAGGATCAACCGGCTGTGCCCTCCCCCACCGAAAGTGACGTCGACATAAACCCCGTCTGACTTAAGGTTAAGGCCTTCGAGACACTCCCTAGCCATGACCGGCTCATGATAGCTCATCGGTAACCGAATTTCCTGAAGCACGGCCCAGCACCTCTTCAGCCAGGTCGGAGAAGTCATCCGGCTCGCTGTCCAGGATCTGGTCATACTGCTCCCTACTCCAAATTTCAATGCGATCATTGACTGCCGACAGGATGACCTCTTTGTCTATTCCTGCATATTCCAGCAGCCGATCTTTTACCAGGATACGCTCGCTACTATCGGCGCTCAACTTTTGAGCACCCCGGTAAAAGTAGCGGACAAAATCCCGGTTTTTCTTATTGTACAGATTGAGTTGATTGATCTCGCTGGTAATTCGATCCCAAACTTCCAGGGGATACAGCATCAAACAGTTTTCAAATCCCCGATTCAACACAAACTCGTAGTTATCCCGTTCTCCCAACTGCTCCATAAGACCACTGGGCAAGCGCATGCGACCTTTCGCATCCAATTTGCATTCATATTCCCCGAGCAGTTGTTGCATTGGTATACTTATTCACGTTATGTTTCCAAAAATAGGGAATTTTTACACACTTTACCACTTTTTCCCACTTTTTTCATAAAGCCAAGCCGAAAAGTTATCCACATTTAGCCAAATGTGTGTGTTACACTTTTTTGTAAATACTTTTTATACGCAAATAATTGAATCAAATGATTGCCAAGGCCTAATTCGAAGAAAACCAACATGGAGAAAGGAGGGCTGGGAGCAGAAGACACGAAATTCGAACACAAGGATTATTCGAAGAATAGCAGGAAAGTGAAAAGGGAAACCGAAGGCAACTAATGGAACCCAAAATAGAATAGAATAGAAGGTAAGATTCAGCTTTTTTTAGCGGAAATCTATATGAATATCCCTCCGGGATTATTTTTCAGTGGGAAAAAGTGGGGACAAATTCGAGCCTGCAACTATTTTAGTAAGGCCAAACTAGGTCTTAATGGTATCAACAGCATAGGAAGAGAAAAATGCTCTAAAGCGCATTTGTAAAACGCCGGTAATTGCCTCTTTAATAATATTGGAGGACATTTTAGAAGCTCCTTCCAGGCGATCAATAAATGTAATGGGTACTTCCCTGATCGTAAATCCCAACCGAAAAGCAGCGAATTTCATTTCGATCTGGAAGGCGTAGCCAATAAAGCTGATCTTATCGAGATCAATGGCCTCCAGGACGCGACGATGGTAGCACATGAAGCCGGCCGTCGGGTCCATTACCGGCATCCAGGTGATCATTCGAACATAAAGGGATGCGCCGTAGGAAAGGATGATGCGGTCCAAGGGCCAGTTTTTGAGCTTTCCTCCCCTCACATAGCGCGACCCTACGGCCAGGTCGCCTCCCCCTTCTTCACAGGCCTGTAATAAACGCTCCAGGTCAGCAGGGTTGTGGGAGAAATCCGCATCCATTTCGAAAAGGTAATCATAAGCCTTTTGCAGCCCCCATTTAAAACCTGCAATATAAGCAGTACCCAGGCCTTGTTTACCCTGTCGCTCCATAAGGAAGAGCCGGTCTGGGTAGGTGGTTTGCTCTTGTTTAACGAGCGCTCCGGTTCTATCCGGAGAGCCATCATCCACTACAAGAAGGTGAAAAGGTGTGGAAAAGGAGAATACCGTCCGGATCATTCGAACGATATTTTCCTTTTCGTTATAGGTAGGAATAATGACCAAATACTTGCCCAAGGCGGTAAGGGTTAAAAAGTAAACTAACGACTACCACCCTTGAAAAAGGAAGCAGACGGAGTGGTTCAAAAAAATTGCCAGCAAATATAGGGTAAAAATTGCTTACTAAACCAACTCGTTGTCATCCCATTTGTTTTGTTTTTCCTTGCGCAATTCTTTTAGATCCAGATATTCTTCCTCTGTTTTCTCCGGTAATTGGGCATCGGGATGCTTCATCTTGCGGATCTCCTCCTGGATCTGCTGCTCTTCCCAATTATCGTCAAGGGTGCCGACTCCGGGCATACCAAAAGCATCGAAGTAATCAAAAACGACCCCAAGGCCCCATCCCAAAACGGGCCAGATCCACCAGGTGGTCTCTGGGCTGGTAAAGCGGTTAAGTGCGAAAAAGAACCCACTCATCACCAGGTAGGTCGTGAGATGTTGGTAGAATTCCTTTTTGCGTTTTACCCGCTTTCTGGCCTTTTCGTACAGACTATTCTCGTCCATGTTTTTAGTTACAGTATATCAATTTTTTTTCAAATCCGGTTAAATTATTAAACCAGATCCTGCTCCCTCCATCTACTTTCTGGTTCATCCCGGACCAGGTCTTCCTCCCGTACTAACGGCATGCTCAATGACCTTTTCGGAGAGGGAGCATTCCCATAGACCTTTAGATAATGTATCAGTACCCCAAGCCCCCAAAAGAAAGCGACCGGGAACCAACCATCCAGATCGTTACCGCCTATGGCCATAAAAGCTAGGATCGCATTAACGATCAGGTACGCCCGGAAATGCTTTTGAAATTTGTATTGTCGGAGGTTGTAGTTCTTCTGTGAATACATGCGGTGTCTGCACATAACTTTTTTGATCAATATCGTCTGACCAAAAGGAAGTATCCATTATTCTAGACTTACTGCTTGTATTTCTCGAAGAACTGCCAAATTGGAAAACCAGGCTCTATCTACCCGAACAATTCTTTTTTGTTTTGGCCAGAGCCTCTAACGGGTAAATACCCAGGTATGATCATCACTTAAGCTTTCATTGAAACCATAATCCTCCTCTTCGAATTCAAGTAATTGCCGGGCTTGTGTGAGTCGGTTCCGAACCAAATACCCGGCCATTAATCCGCGGGCTTTCTTTGCATGGAACGGAATGACCTTGTATACACCTGCCCGTCGTTCTTTAAATTGGACCTCAATTACCTTTGCCTGGAGACCCGAGGGTTGTAGGGCTTTGAAATATTCTTTTGAAGCCAGGTTGATCACTTCCCCTTCTTCTGTCTCGGCCAGGTCGGCATTCAGTAATTGGGTGATCTGGTCTCCCCAGAAAGCGTAGAGGTCCTTTCCTGCCGGATTAGCCAGTCTGGTTTTCATTTCCAGTCGATAAGGACGGATTAAATCTAATGGCCGTAATAAGCCGTATAAACCGGATAGGATCCGTAGGTGGAGTTGAGCGAAAGACAGATCTTCCTCCTTCCAATTTTCTGCCGAAAGACCGCTGTACACATCGCCTTTGAACAGCAGCACAGCAGGTTTTTCCCGTGCCGGATCAAAGGACGGTTGGAATGTAGCATAGCGACGGTAGTTCTGCTCTGCCAGCTGAGGACTTATAGACATCAACTCCTCGATTTCCTTGGGGCTTTTTTTCTTAAGCAATTGAACCAAAGCCCCCGATTGCTCCAATAGGCGAGGATGGGTATACTTACCAAAGGCGATGGGGGATTCATCCAAGGTTTTGGATGGAGATAACAAGGCAATCATTTAAAAAATCTTTAAATGAGGTCAATCAATTCTTTTTCACAAACCAATTGTGGAAATAATCCTACAATTGAGTATAAAAAATCGCTTTCTGGTAGGGTTGGGGAATTATTTTCTTTTCACACTTGCCTACTTTGGAAAAAATACCTAGTTTTATAAGAAGTAGTTTTTGTGTTTATTTGTTTGGGTTAGAGGCCCTTGTCTTACAGGCAAGGGCCTTTTTACCAAAAATAAAGCAGGGCAAAATGGTTTTCGCCCTGCTTTATTTTTTTCCCGCTTCTGTAAGCGGCCCTTAAAATCCTCCATTTCCACCGGAAAGGGGGTTAGAGGCTTTTTCAGGCAAGCCATCCTCAACGGGTTTATTTTCTACTACTCCTTTTATAGTCAAAACACGACGGGATTTGGCCTCATTGGTCGTAAGGGTAACTGTTTTAGTGAAAGGACCTACCCGGTTAGTGTCATAGCGCACTTTAATCTCGGCACTTTCACCAGGTAAAATTGGCTCTTTTGGAGCATCCGGCACGGTACAGCCACAGCTTCCTTTTGCGTTTTTGATAACCACGGGTTCGTTGCCAACATTGGTAAATTTAAAGGTGCGGTAAGGGTCAGATCCCTTGGCAATAGTACCATAATCTAACACCTCTGTTTCAAATTCCATTTGAGGGCCGGCCTCGGTCGCTTCTGATTCAGTGCCTTCCGATTCTGCCTGAGCGATCAACGCCGTGGAGCAGCCCATCATTAAAGCTAATACGAAGAGCAAATTTTTCATTGCGAAGTATTTTTTAGTTAAAGGAGAGAAAGCGGAGTACAAATCAATTCATGCCTTCCACTTCCTGGCAACAAAAATAGCCCAAAGACTAGCAAAAAGAAAGTAAATACCAGCAAAAAGGGTTAATGATACGTTAATCCGAATTCTGTTTGTTTTTCCCTTTGCACGAACGAATTCAGTCTTGGGCATTCTATTCGAAGGGCAATAAAAAATGCCGGCTTCAGGTAATCAGGCTGATAAGTGATTGACACCTAAGCTTTAGGAAAAATAAACCTCTAAAAAAGTGCCATTAAATCCACTATTTTTTTTTATATTTTTGCAGTCCCATAGACCTAAAAAGGCCCAGCCAAAACCAAGTCTCTTTTTCTCCTCCTTATGCTTGGAGACCTTAATCAAATGGCTTGGTGCAATAAAACCAACTTGCGTTATGCTCGAACAATTAGTGATTAAACCGGGAGCCGATGCCAGCAGAGGGGGTTCGCTCCCCACTCCCGAGGAAATTCTAAAGGATCTTGAATTATGTTGCATCAGCAGAGAGGCAAGTTTACTGGCAAGGAGAGAAGTATTAACCGGGAAGGCCAAATTCGGCATTACCGGTGACGGTAAAGAAGTGCCTCAGGTTGCCATGGCACGCGCTTTTCGAAAAGGCGACTTTCGATCGGGTTATTATCGGGACCAAACCTGGATGTTCGCATTAGGTATTTCCTCAGTGGAAGATTTTTTTGCGCAGCTATATGCAGACCCTGAAAATGACCCATTTTCAAAAGGTCGCCAGATGAACGGCCACTTTGCCACCCCCCTCATCGATCCCAAAACGGGGAACTGGATCAACCACCTGGACCGCTACAATGTGTCCTCGGATGTTTCGAGCACAGGAGGCCAAATGGCACGGGCGCTGGGCCTGGCTTTTGCTTCCCGGAAATACCGGGAAAGTCAGGACCTGAATACCGGTACGCTATTTTCCGAGAACGGTAATGAAGTTTGCTTTTGTACTATCGGGGATGCTAGTACCTCAGAGGGTATTTTCTGGGAAACGGTCAACGCTGCTGCTGTGTTAAAAGTTCCACTGGCCATTTCTGTTTGGGACGATGGGTACGGGATTTCGGTACCTAAAAAATATCAGACTGCCAAGTCAAGTATTTCTCTGGTTCTGGAAGGGTTTCGAACGGATGAAGCCGGAGAGGGTATGGATATATATACTGCCAAAGCCTGGGATTACCCAGGGCTGATACGGCTTTACCAAAAAGGAATTCAAACCGTTCGCACCGACCATCGCCCCGCCCTATTCCATGTCGAAGAAGTAACCCAGCCCCAGGGGCATTCCACCTCGGGCTCCCATGAACGCTACAAATCCAAAGAGCGCCTGCAATGGGAACGAGAAAACGATTGCATTCGCAAAATGGAATTATGGATGATCGAAGAAGGCATTGCTACGGAAGAACAGACCCAAGAGATCCGCAGCAGATCCAAAAAGTATGTACGTGAATGCCGGGACCGCGCCTGGAAGGCATTTACCTCCCCCTCCCAAGCAAAGCAAAAGGAATTACAATCAATCTATCAACAACTAAGTGATGATAAGCCCGAAGTAGTGGAGCTGAAACGGGAGCTTAATGGGATGAGTACCCCGCTAATCAGTGAATTACTGCAACAGGCCCACAGAATGTATTTCCAATTACTGGGAAGCCCCCAGGCAGCCCATCAACAACTGCGCAGTTGGATCAGAGGGATTGAGCAGGCAGCTGAAGAACAATACCATATCGACTTATACAGCGCCTCAGACCGATCAGCGCTTAAGGTTCCAGTTATTGCTGCTACCTTTGATTCTGAACCGCTGCGCAAAAGTGGCTTCGAAATACTTAACACTTTTTTCCATCAGGCATTTGATAAATATCCTGAACTTTTTGCCTTCGGAGAGGATGTCGGTAAGATCGGGGACGTTAATCAAGGCTTTGCCGGCCTTCAGAAAAAATATGGTAAATCCCGTGTTTTCGATACGGGAATTCGGGAATGGTCCATCATGGGGCAAGCCATCGGGATGGCCATGCGCGGGCTGCGCCCAATTGCAGAAATCCAGTACTTGGATTATTTGATCTATGGTCTTGAACCCTTGATGGACGACCTCGCTACCCTACGCTATCGCAGTGGTAATCAACAAATGGCCCCTGCCATTATTCGGACGCGTGGACACCGCCTGGAAGGCATTTGGCATTCCGGCTCCCCCATGGGCATGATCCTAAATGCACTACGGGGAATGTATGTGCTGGTTCCACGTAATATGACCCAGGCTGCCGGCTTTTACAATACCTTATTACAATCCGATGACCCCGCCCTGGTGATAGAATGCCTGAATGGGTACCGCTTGAAGGAATATATGCCCAATAACCTTGGGGAGTATACCATTCCTTTAGGCGTTCCCGAGATTTTAAGAAAAGGAACAGACCTCACTCTAGTAACTTATGGTTCCTGTGTTCGGGTGGCAGAAACAGGTATCAAATTGCTGGAAAGCGTTGGGGTTTCAGTAGAATTGGTGGATGTTCAAACCCTCCTTCCATTTGATCTGGAGGGAAAAATTGTTGAATCGCTGAAAAAAACCAACCGCATCCTTTTCATGGATGAAGACGTACCAGGTGGGGCTACCGCCTATATGATGCAGGAGGTATTGGAAAGACAGGGTGGCTACGGCTATCTGGATTCTCCCCCGGTGACCCTCACAGCTAAGCCACATCGGCCACCCTATGGTTCAGACGGTGATTACTTTACCAAACCTAACCCTGAGGATGTATTCAAAGCGGTTTATAAGATCATTTACGAGGCAGATCCTGGCCGATTTCCCGCTCCCCTTGGCTGAGTGCAAGAAAAGACAGCAGAAAAAGGTAACTGAAAGTAGTACTATTTACGGTTTAGCTAAAGAGACAAAAATGACACCTATTAAGGTTGACATCATCGCCCCTAGCTGTCTGGATTGTGCGGTTTAGAAAGTGCCAAATCAGGTGTTATTTTTAGTGACAACCTATTCCCTCTGCCTTTAGGCAGCGTGCTGGATACGCATATAATGCCCGGCATCCCGGATAGTTTCGATAGTAGCTGCTTCTTCGCGGGAAAGGTACACGCCATATAAACTTTCCAATTTGGCAATTAGAAGATCCCGGTCGATCGGATCCAGGTACAGATCCTCCAGGAAATCGGTGTTCGGATTTATCTGATTGGGGGAGATATTTAAGATCCAGGCGACTTGTTGAATTAATCGCTCTTCGGGAGCAAGGGTAACGGAATTCGATACAACCACTTGTGACACGTTTAGGTAAGTCCTGTAATTTGAGTAGTGCGAATAAATAAAGAGAGAAGGCATTACTATTAGCCCTTTACCACCAACCCACTACCTGAGTTTGAATTTCCCTAGAAGAACGTACCGAATCCGCTATAGGTTGCCTGGGCTAAAAAATAAATTTACAACTCGTAGTTAGGCTCCAGCTTGGAAACCTCATTTTCATAGAAGTCATTGATGATTTGAATGACCGCCTCTGGTTCGTCGACGATAGGTAGCAAATCAAGATCTTCCGGGCTTATATTATGAAAGGTATCTTCTACGGTGCTGGATATCCAGTTTATGAACCCCTTCCAATATGACGACCCTACGAGGATCAAGGGCACCCGTTTGATCTTGCGGGTTTGAATGAGTGTCAACACCTCAAAGAGTTCATCCAATGTCCCGAATCCACCTGGTAAAGCCACAAAGGCCTGGGCATATTTGACAAACATTACCTTTCGAACAAAGAAGTAACGAAAGTGCAGGTTTTTATCATAGTCAATAAAGGGGTTTTTGCCCTGTTCATGCGGAAGGTCAATATTCAGTCCGACCGATTTCCCTCCGGCCAGTTGTGCGCCTTTATTGCCCGCTTCCATAATGCCCGGTCCGCCACCGGTAATCACCCCGTATCCCGCTTCGGTCAATTGTTTAGCGATCTCAACCGCTAACTGATAGTATGCATCCTCGGGTTTGGTTCTGGCTGATCCAAAAACGGAAACACAAGGGCCAATTTCAGCCAGGGTTTCGAACCCCTCCACAAACTCAGAGATCACCTTGAACATAGTCCAGGAATTTTCACTTTTAATCGCGTGCGACCACGTTCTTAAAGGAACATTACCCCCGGGCATTCCGTTTTCCGATTGCTTGCTCATATGATTGATTTGGTTGTTAATGATCAAATTTCTAAAACCTGGACCTAACCAATAGCCCTTTTCCTACTTTGGGGGCGCACCATTAATTTTGCTTACCTCAAATAGTGCCTGGTCGTTCAAAGGCGTGAAAAATAATACAGTATTCTACTCTGCATAGTTCATCATCAGGTCAATTTGTAGGCCTCCTCTATGCGCTTGATCAACACTTCCTTTTCGAACCGGGCAGCCAACTGCCGAAGCTGGCTTTCCAGGGGTCTTGCATTGCCTGCCACATGGATTTCAATATCTTCCATATTGATCTCCTTATCGCAAAGAATAATCAGGCGTTCCACTACATTTTGAAGTTCTCTGATATTCCCGGTCCAGTCCAGTTTTTCCAGACTATCCAAGGCACCGGGCTTGAAGGTGCGGGGGACGATGCCGTAATCCCGACAAATGATCTGGTTGAAATGTTCTACGAGGGAGGGAATGTCCTCTTTGCGTTCATTCAAAGAGGGCACCCGGATAATAATTACTGCAAGTCGGTGGTAAAGGTCTTCCCGAAACTGGTGCTCCGTTATTTCGTGATGCAAGTCCTTATTGGTTGCTGCCAGTACCCGAACGTTAACAGGGATCTGTTTATCCCCTCCTACCCGGGAAATGGTATTTTCCTGTAAGGCACGCAATACCTTTGCCTGGGCAGCATGGCTCATGTCGCCGATCTCGTCCAGGAAGAGCGTTCCCCCATTGGCTTGTTCGAATTTACCGATATGTTGTTTATGTGCAGAAGTGAAGGCGCCTTTTTCATGACCGAACAGTTCACTTTCGATCAACTCTGGGGGGATAGCAGCACAATTTACTTCGACAAAGGGCCCTGAGGCTCGATTGCTCTTTTCATGAATCCGCCTTGCTGCCAATTCTTTTCCAGTGCCATTGGGCCCGGTGATCAACACCCGGGCATCAGTGGGAGCAACCCGGTCGATGATATTTTTCACATCCTGCATCGGCTTGGAATCTCCAATCATTTCCCGGATCTCCTTTTTACGGATCCTTTGTTTCAGGCTTCGGGTTTCCTGTTGGAGGTCTGATTTATCCAGGGCATTTCGAACGGTGATAAGGAGGCGATTAAGGTCCGGAGGTTTACTTATGAAATCATAAGCTCCTTTTTTCACCGCTTCCACTGCGGTTTCTACGTTGCCATGCCCGGAGATCATGATTACCTGAGTATCAGGAGCAAGCATACGAATACGCTCCAGAGCCTCCATGCCATCCATTTTCGGCATTTTAATATCCAGCAGAATGAGTTCATAGCTGTGCTTTTTCAGTCGAACAACAGCATCCATCCCATCAGGGGATTCATCTACCTCATGTTTTTCGAACTCCAGGATTTCCCGCAATGTTTTTCGAATACTTTTCTCATCGTCGACCACCAGGATCTTTGCCATAAGCTATAATTTTTCGACATGGAAATATTAGCGAATTGGTCTTTTTTTAAAAAAACTAAGTGTAAATTTTAAATTGTTGATAATTTTCACTAGTAGATGCCTGGCACCTAGTCGGCAAGTAATAGTTTTTTTTAGTTTTTGCTTAAATACAGCAACTCCTTAAAAGCCAGCCAGGCCGGCAGAGCCGCTCCAATCTTCAGGGCTTCTTCATCAATATCGAAGGTATTGGTATGCACCGGCGAAACGATCCCTTTTTCTGGGTTTCCGGTGCCCAGCCGGTAAAAACAAGCCGGGATTTCCTGAGAATAATAGGAAAAATCCTCCGCCGTAAGCCGAACGGGCAGGTCGACTACCTTCTCCTTGCCCAATAGTTCTTCGGCATAGGTGCGAGCTCTTTGCGTCAGTGATTTGTCATTAAATAAATTTGGATAACCCACCACAATATTAAAGTCACAACTTCCCCCCATTCCACAAGCAATTCCTTCCGCTAATTTACAGAGCCGATCATGCGCCCTGAAACGCCATTCCTCATCCATAGTCCGGAAGGTACCCTCCAAATACACCTCGTTGGGAATGATATTGGTTGCACCTCCATTGGAATAAATTTTTCCAAAAGTCAACACAGAGGGGATGACCGGGTCCGCATTACGGCTAACCACCTGCTGAAGGGCAGTGATCACTTGTGCGGCCATCAGGATGGGATCCACACAATCCTGGGGAAGTGCCCCATGTCCTCCCTTTCCGCGTAAGGTCACATACAGTTCGTCGGCTGAAGCCATGTAGCGACCAGGACGAAACCCCACCTTTCCGGCTGCAAGAGGTGGGTGTACATGCTGGCCAAAAATACCCATCGGCCTGGGGTTTTTCAATACCCCCTCATTGATCATCAAACTGGCCCCTCCCGGAAGCTTTTCTTCGCCGGGTTGGAAGATTAACCGAATCGTCCCTTTGAGCTCTTTCTTGATGGTTTGAAGTAAAGCAGCAGCACCGAGTAAGGAAGCCGTATGTGCATCGTGCCCGCAGGCATGCATTATACCGGGATTTTTGGAACGATAAGGCACCTCATTGGCCTCCCGAATGGGTAGTGCATCAAAATCAGCCCGAAGCGCGATGGTTGGCCCGGCTTGCCCCTCGATGATCCCTACGACACCGTTTTCAGCAATGCCGTGCTGACAGGGTATATCCAGTGCCTTTAATTGCTCGGCTATGTAGCGCCCTGTTGCAACTTCTTCAAAGGACAGCTCCGGGTATTGGTGCAAATGCCTTCTCCATTCGATCAAACGCGGAAAAAGAGCTTCAACCTCTTGCAGGATTTTTTGCTGCATAGTTTGGGTTTCTTTTGCAATAAACTCCATTAGGAGCAAAGCATCAGGAAAAAAGTAAAGGTAATACTAGTTTACTCAACACCCCAATCCACAAAATGGCTATAATATTAAGGAGAAATCCGGCACGCACCATTTGAGCAACCGTCAGATACCCACTTGCAAAAACGATAGCATTGGGAGGGGTGGACATGGGTAGCATGAAAGCACAACTCGCAGCCAGGGTAACGGGGATGCATAGTATTACTGGAGAGGCGCCCATTCCCAAAGCAATTGCGCCAACTACGGGCAGAAATACGGTTACAAGCGCTACATTCGACATAATCTCTGTCAGAAAAAGGGAAACAGCCGTTAGCCCGATAATGACGAGCAGATTTGCCTTTTCCAGCTGCTGAAACTGGCTTCCTACCAGGTCGATAAGCCCGGTTTCCGAAAGCGCATTCGCCAAACTCAGCCCGCCACCGAACAGGAGCAATATTCCCCAGGGCAGCTTTTCAGTATCCTGCCATTGTAAAAGATACTCTTGTTTTTTCCAGTTTACCGGAGAAACGAATAGGGTAACGGTAGCCAACATGGCAATGCCCGTATCGCTCAGGTTTAACCCCGGCAGAAGATTCACCAATTGCGTACGGAAGATCCAGGCCAAAGCGGTAAGACCGAAAACCCATAGGGTCCCTTTTTCTCCCGGGCCGATCTCTCCCAGTTTTTCGATTTCCCGTTTAATCAACTCGCGGGCTCCACTAAAGCCCCCTAAGCGATTGGGGAATAATACCCGTACCAGGATAAAGTAAGTGATCATCAACAGTAGGAAGGCAAAAGGAAATCCGAATACAAACCATTGCTGGAAGGTCACTTCCAGCCCATATTCCTGACGCAGTATTCCGGAAAATACAACATTCGGGGGAGTCCCGATGATTGTGGCCGTACCTCCGATATTGGCCGCATAGGCAATACCCAGCATTAGGGCCAGCGCAAAGCGCTTTCCACTTTTAGCCCCATCCTGCCCCTGAAGTAATAAGCCAACGACAGACAATGCGATCGGCAACATGAGCACAGTGGTTGCCGTATTACTGATCCACATACTTAATCCCGCCGTGGCAAGCATGAAGCCGAGAATAATCCCGTTGGCATTGGTGCCCGTCAAACGAACTATATTCAGGGCGATTCGCCGGTGTAGCCCCCAGCGCTCCATAGCCAGAGCGATCATGAACCCGCCCATAAACAGAAAAACGACCGGATTGGCATAAGGGGCAGCAGCTTCTTTGAGGGGAAGTACACCAATGACCGGTAAAAGGGTCAAGGGCAGTAAAGCGGTTACGGGCAAGGGTACAGCTTCTGTCACCCACCAAATTAACATAAAAGCTCCCAGGGCAAGGGTTTTCCAGGCTGCCTCCACCATGGTTTCCGGGCCGGGCAACAACAGCAAGAAGGCGAAAACAAGTGGCCCTAAAAATAAACCGATCCGTTTTGCCTGCATACTACTGATTCGATTGCGAAATACGTTCAGGGCAAAGTCTCAGGCGTTCAACAACCAACTCCCCTACTTTTTCTCCCTGGGCCACCCCGTTCTCAATGGCCGGCATGTAATGAATGCCGCCATAAAGACGGCTGATTGCCGCTTCCTCGGAGGCTTCCAGGAAAGAATTGAATTTCCTCATTGGTAAACCATAGGGCTCCTCGGTAGTATCTTCAAAATAGAAAGGGTCTCCATACAAACTGGTAAGAGCAACCGCTGCAGCCCGGGAGATCACACTGTGGCCACTGGTATATTCCGGAAAAGGCGGGGTCTGTAGCAAGGGCCTCCATTCTTCGTCTATGTATTGGTTGATGACCGTCTCCGGGCGGATCAGGTTCGAACGGTACTTTTCATCCCAACAACTGATGAAGCCGTCTGCAAGCGCTATAGAGGTGAGGGCATAGGTTTCTGCAGACTGCAAAAAGTCGACTTCCGCCTTTTGAGCAGCCAGTTTGGCAATACCGATCCAATGCCCCCCTGGGGTGATTTTTTTAGTGGCATACATTACATGTCCCGTTTGATGCGATACATAAGGGTTACAATCCCAAAACTTTGCGATCGCTTCCCGCTCCTTGCGGTCTTCTGCCTCAAGGGCAAAATAAACCTCTTCCACTTCCTGAAAGAACAGGCTCTCGGGATCCAAATCAAAGGGTGTGGGAAGCTCCGGTTTGAACTGCTGGGCAGAGTCCAGTACAAATGGCCGGATCTCTCGCCAATGCGGTTCGATCCCATCCATATAGTCGGGAGGGGTAGGTTGCCAACGGGCGGGATCATTCGAGATGGTATATTTCGGGTAAGTCCTGGTCTCTTTATACATATCCTTATTGGCCCAGGCTAAAATATGTTTTGCCACCTCATCTCCATAATCAATGGACCGATTAAAAACAGCTCTTGGAATGCCGCTCGCTTTCCATTTTTTTTCCATTTCCTCCTGATAGGTTTCCATCAGGGGTTCCGAGAAGGTAAGTGCCTTCCCCACCTGAAGTAATGCCCGTGTCCCGGCCAATGGGTAGTTGTATTCCACCTCTTGCTTGGGTGCGGGAAAGGGCTCAAGCCCGTTTAGTTGTCCAGCCAGACTTTTACAGGCCTGGTTTTCCTGCCGAAGAACCTCATAAGCGGAAATGCTGGCATAAGCATAGATACGGGAGGCCACGGGAGGGGAAAAAATATCGTGGACAATGACATCCGACAAATGCTGCATTGCTGCATGTAAATGCTCGGGGTCAGTGGTATCCAACTGGTGCTCCACAGATGGATCCGGGCTGCAACTGGCTAAGAACAGCAAGCCGATTATCCATACTCTTTGTCTGCAATGCAATCCCTTCATATTCCTGTTTTTTTAGTTGGGTTCAATAACAATGGCTGCTCCACCTCCGGAGGCGAGCGGTAGATTCAGGGCCTCGCCCGCGGAAACGTTCTGGGTTTTGATCTTAATGGAAGTGGGGTTGTTTTGATAGTCCGCATCGGGACCGTCCAGGTATAAAGTTGCCCGATACATTTTTCCTTCCTCCAGGAAATCCAGCTTCACCTCCAATTCCCGGGGGTTTTCGTCAGTACCTGCTCCGAGGAACCAACGTTCGCCATTCTTTTCCTTTCGGGCAATGGTCAGGTAATCACCAACTTCCCCGTTAAGCACAATGGATTTTTCCCAATCCAGGGCAACATCGCGGATAAACTGGAAGGCGGGCTGGCCTTGGTAGTTCTCCGGCAGATCTGCTGCCATTTGCAAGGGGCTGTAAAGCAAAACGTATAGAGCCAACTCCCTTGCCAGGGTGTGCGGGATGGGCCCCCGATCCGGATTGCCCTTAATCTGGATGTCAAAAATACCCGGTGTATAGTCGATTGGACCACCCAACATACGGGTAAATGGAACAATAACGGTATGATCGGGTCCATTATTGGGTTTTGCCCAGGCATTGAACTCTTGTCCACGTAAACCTTCCCGGGATACCGTGTTGGGATAAGTCCTGCGCAGGCCCGTTGCTTTTATGGGCTCATGGGCATCGATCATGATCTTATGCTCTGCCGCTTTTTCCAGGACCTTGCGATAATGTCTGACCATCCATTGCCCATGGTGATAATACCCTTTAGGGATGATCTTACCGACATAACCGGTCTTAATGGCATGAATACCTAGCTGCTCGTACAATCGATAGGCGGTGTCCAGTTGTTGTTCATACGTCCTAGGTGCGGCGGAGGTTTCATTGTGCATAATGAGTGCCACTCCCTTTTCCTCACCGTAGCGTACAACTTCCTGGAGGTCGTAATCCAGATAAGGGGTTATAAAATCGAAAACCCCTTCCCGGTCTTCGAAGCCGATCCAACCTTCCCAGCCCGTATTCCAACCTTCGACCAAAACGGCATCAATATTATTGGCAGCAGCAAAATCCATATACCTTTTGGCGTTTTCAGTGGTGGCTCCATGCCGCCCGCTGGCCATATCCCAGGTGGATCTATCAATATGCATTTCCCACCAGATCCCAATATATTTAAGGGGCTTGATCCAATCCAGGCGCCCCAGCTTATTGGGCTCATTGAGATTGACGATCAGTTTTGATTCGATCAGGTCTCCAGCTTCATCCCCCAGTTGTATGGTTCTCCAGGGGGTGTTAAAGGGCAGGGGAATAAAAGCTTTTACTCCCTCCGGACCACCGACCAATTCACTTACCCAGGCTTGCCGGTTCTTGTCGACTTTCAGCGTCATACCGGAATAGTTGGTCAGGTTGGCTTCATGGAAGCTGAGGTGGATCCCTTCAGAAGTCCGTTGAGTTACGGGTGTGTTAACTGCATTTTCCGGGATGTAGGTTTGGGCCAATGCGGCATGATCGCGAAGTTTCGTTGCATCGATACCGGAAAAAGGGGTTTCATTATACACGTGCTCATAAATATCCCAGTCACCAGGAATCCACCAGGTACGATGATCTCCCGTCAAGTGAAAGGTGGTCGTTTCATCCATTACCACCAGACTGTCCGTACCTTCCCATTTGGGGAATTCATAACGAAAGCCGAGCCCGTCATTATACAATCGAAAGCAGACCTTAAGGCTGCGCTTGGGCTCCGCTACTTCCTGCAGGCTCAGGAGTAGTTCGTTGTAGGTGTTTTCTACTTGCGCATCTTCTCCCCAGAGCGGCTCCCATGTTTCAGAGAAACTTTTCGTTTCGGAGCCAATTAAACTCAAGCCTTTTCCAAGTGCTGGTTCCCCCCGAAAATCAAATTGGGCAATAGTGGAGGTATCAATAATAATCCGGTCGTCCAGGCTTAGCCAATAGCGCAAGCGGCCTTCATCATCCAGCCCGAAGCCCAGCTCCAGCCGCTCATTGGGAGAGCTTAAGGTTGTTAAAGCTTCCGGAGAATTGGGGGATTGACAGGAAAAGAAACTGAACATTAATAGGCCAGGGAGGTATTTCATCATGTTTCTCTCAAGTTTTTAAGACAACTAAGCTAAGGAATTAAGACAACTTATCGTGCCCTCCTCAATGGAAGAATTTCACCCCTAAGGCCCGTACAGATAGAATTACCCCTTCCTTCCTTTTGAAAACTTTCCTTCCCGATCAACCGAAGGGCAAATGCGTTGTTCGTATGTTTACAGAATCATTCTAAATAAAGCAATGAAATTTAAAACTAATGGATAATCCACTTACAAAAAGCCCGGTCATGCTGTATACAGAGCAGACCCCCAACCCTGAATCCCTAAAATTCGTAACCAATCGGATGCTTTATCAAGGTACTGCGGATTTTAAAGAGGAAGAACTGGCACAGGAGTGGTCCCCGCTTGCTACCGACCTGTTTGCCATGCCCTATGTCAAAGGAGTGTACATCAGTCAAAACTTTGTGACCGTCACCAAGGAATTCAACTATGCCTGGGACGAGATCATGCTTAAGTTAAAGGAATTTATAAAGGCCTATGTCTCGGATGAAAAACCCATTATCAAAGAAGGTTTTGGAGCAGCCATGTCCGAGATTGAAGCCGAGCGCAGGGCTTCCTATGATTATTCTGAAGAAGATGCCGAGCTGGTGGTAAAAATCCAGGAGTTGATCGAAACCTATGTCAAACCTGCCGTGGAAATGGACGGTGGGAATATTGAATTTAAATCCTATGATCAAGGTAAAGTAACCCTGATCATGCAGGGAGCCTGCAGCGGCTGCCCCTCCTCTACCGTAACCCTTAAAGCCGGTATTGAAGGTATGCTCAAACGCATGGTCCCACAGGTGACAGAGGTGGTCGCCGAAATGGGTTGATTAGTTCTTATGTGGAGACTGGCTCGAAGCAACTAAGGCGCTTTGAGCCAATCTCCTAAAGGTTGTTTTTCTCTTTTTTTAAAGGCGCTGCTTTGACGTTCCAAACGCTTTGTTCCAAGCTTTCTGGCCTATTAATTGCTTCTTTTGTAAATTTTATCTAAATTTTGGGTTACGTTTTTATGAGCTTTGCCTTTTAGGCAGGCCATGAATCCTTTCCCAATTCTCCATACTTTGACAGAGTAATTGCTCTGTTGTTTTCCTTCCTTTCCCAATCGAAGGTCTGACTATACCTTCGAAATGACATCCCTATCGGCTTGTCCCATATGCTTGAAATCCCGGACTCCGTCCGTGGGCTTTATACTTATAATTGCTAGCCCCCTAAGGTAATTAAATGACTACCAGAACGCTGTTGGTACTTGGCATGTTATGCTATAGTATGCAGGTGGTGTATTCCCAGAACGGAAATACCCCCTCCCAAAAAACCAAAATTATTTTTCAATCCCTCGATTCCGACCAGGCTGCAGAAAGGGTCAAGGAGCCGCTTTTTAAGTGGACCTCCGTCGCGGGCCGTACACTTCAGGAGGTAGAAGGCCCCTTTCAACTGGAGTTTGTTCGCTTATCCGGTGAAGAGATCCTTCAACTTCAGTTGCAGGCGGTGCAGTATTGGGCCGAAGATGCAACTATTCGAACGGCTTCCGGTTTAAAACTGCCGCCAGAAGGTGCCATCCGCTACTTTCAGGGTAAGCTTCTTAATGCCCCCGGTTCCCAAGCAGCCTTTCACCTATCGGAAAGTGGATTGAATGGGGTCATCAGGTCAGAAGCATTGGCTGAATTGCGCATCCAAAACAGGGATGCTGAAACGCTAAGGATGTATGCCCCTCCGCGAATGACCCAGAATGAAGGGGCTATTTATTGTGATACCCCAGATGACCATCAGGTATACCAAATCTCCCAATTGAAATCCGTGCCAGGGCTTCGGCAAGAGCATAAGGTGGTGGAAGTTTACCTGGAGGTGGATCATGATATTTTCCTCGACAAGGGCGGTCTGAATCCCACCCGGGATTTCATTACCCGTCTTTTCCATGAAACGGCTGTTTTATTCGCTGCGGAGGGCATCCACCTTAAAATAGCGGATCTTTTTATCTGGGATATTCCCAGCCCTTATGTGGCAGCGGATGCAAGCGCTCTACTTGACACCTTTCAAAAGGTTCGAACTCAATACAATGGATATTTAGGACAGCTCTTGTCCTACAAAGCCAAGGGCGGGATTGCTGCGAGTTTTAGTGGGCTCTGCAACCCTGACCGTTCAGCCGCTTTATCCTTTTGTAGTATTAAACCAGATTTTCACGCAGCCGATCGCTACTCCTTTTCGGTAATGGTAATGGCCCATGAACTGGGACACCTTATGGGATTGAGGCATACCCACGCCTGTGTTTGGAATGGAGACGGGACCGCTTTGGACGGTTGCGCAGGGTTTACCGAAGGTTCTTGCCCGAATGGTCCCATCCCTGCTGAAGGAGGCACCCTTATGTCTTACTGCCACCTGACGCGGGTGGGGGTTGATTTTCAATTGGGATTTGGAGAACAACCTGGGCATGTACTTAACAACAGGGTAGCACAGGCCACTTGTTTGTCGACATTTTCAACGCCGGATAGCAGCAACTTGCACCACCAATGCCAAAATGAATTTTACCTGGAACTGAAACTGGACCGATACGGCAACGAGACCACTTATGAAGTCATGGATACCGAAGGCCGCTTATTGCATTCCGGCGGACCTTTCCCGGATGGAAGAACCGGAATGCTCATTCGGGATACTTTTTGTTTGCCGGATGCCTGTGGGACTTTTGTTTTAAAGGACACTTATGGAGATGGCATTTGCTGTAGTTACGGCTCAGGCGGTTTTTCTATTTTTAATTCAGACAGTACGATTCACCATGTCGGGGGAGCTTTTCGGGCCAGGGAAGTCATTGACCTTTGTTCCGTTCCCAGTCGTTTTCAAACCCGTCTTTGCGAAAGCATTCTTCTGGACGACCATCCCCTTCATGCCTGGGAAGAGGAAGGCAGCTACCGGCTGATCAGCAATAATCGATTCCTTCAACTTAGCGGTGCCACCCTTGTTGCGTTGGAATTACCCACCTTTGTAGATACCAGTACGTATTTAACTTTCGAATTTGGAGCAACCAGGCAGGGAGCCCTGCATGGCATCGGCTTCCATTCCGACGCCCGCCTGGAAGCCTCCAGTACTTTCCAATTATTCGGGACCGATGCTGTAGGTATTCAGCATTTTAACAACTATCCAGGCCACCGTCGGTGGCAGAGGTTCGACCTACCCATTGGACTTTTTTTACAGGGTAATCAAAAATGGCTTTATTTTATCAGTCCAGAAGAGGGTAACAGCTACTTCAGAAACCTGAAAATATACCAGGAAAGCGCCTGCGACCCGGAGGAAGGCAGTCTGGCCTTAGGGGACCCTTTACCCGCTAACGATCAACCGGTGCTGGAAATAAAGACAAATCCGGTCGCCAATAATTTGACCATTAGGATTCAGGAAGAACAGGGACTGATTCGTCGCCTGCCCTATCGCATTCTTTCCGCCGATGGGTGGCTTTGGGCAAGTGGAACCTTTTGGGCAAATTCGGGATGGACAGGACTGCCTGCAGAAATACTACCCCCTGGGCTTTATTTGATTCAGCTTACAGACCAGACCGGAGGTCAGATCAATAAAAAATTTATAAAACATTGATCTTTATTTATTGAGAATAAATGTTTTTTTCCTTTATATTATTCTTGCGTGCTGAATGCTTTATCATTTAGCTTCCAAAATCTATTATCTACCTCATAATCAGGGGTCTGGAATAAATAGCAACGATCGCGTCAGGCTATGAAGGCATGTTTTTGCCGGAGAAGGTTCCACTTTTAAGATTGCGAACCACACTTCAAAGCTCGCGGATTACAGTGCTCTGACCTGGCTAGAACTAATTCTTCTACTATTCTACAGCTCGGACAACCACAATGCAGGTCGGTAGGAAGAAATGCTTTCTTCTTACCGGGCATTTAATGCTGGGCTGCCAGTTCGCAATTGCGGCCGGTAGCCATTATCAACACCCAAAACACCAGTCAAAATGAAAGAACTTTTTTTGCTGACTGCCCTGATCGGAGTTTGCAGTGCTACCACCTTTGGCCAGGCCCCTAACTATATCCTATTCGAATTATCTTCAGAACTTCGGACTTCTTCGCTGGATACGGTCCTTACGGATTACCTGCTACTTCAACCGCAAACTAATAACTGGCGCCAGATCATGCGGGATCAACCGGAAGCCTTGGAAATCACCCTCCCTGGTCCGGACGGATTACCTTTGAAAGCACAATTAAACCAGGCCTCCATTTTTGCGGAGGAGTTTACCCTTTGTTTCCCCGACGGATCTACCCAGGCTCCTTTTTCGAATGGCCTGCACTATCGAGGTCATTTGGAGGACCAGCAAGGTTCTCTGGTAGCTTTCAGTATTTTCGAAGATCAAATTATGGCTAGCATAAGCACCCCCGAGCTGGGCACCATGACCGTGGGACCAGTTCAGGTTGATCAAAACACTGGTGCCTACTTGCTTTACCAAAACTCCAGTTTGCGAAACCGCCAAAATTTCTTCTGCTTTACCGAAGATTCCCTGATCCCCTATCCTCCGGAGCAGATCAATGGGGAATTTGGAGAAGCCAGTGAGGATATTTGTGTCAATCTTTACCTGGAAGTGGACTATGACATTTTCCAGGACAAGGGCGGAACTCAGGGTACGACCAACTTCATAACTGGGCTATTCAATCAGGTGGCAGCTTTGTATGCTGCCGACGACCTAAGCATCAAATTATCTGAACTCTTCCTTTGGGATCGCCCAAGCCCTTATGACGCCCCGGACAGCTTTTCCATCCTGAGGCAATTCCAAAGCCAACGGCGTAATTTTAACGGAGACCTTGGACAGTTGATTTCATACAAGGCCAGTGGAGGCATTGCCATCCTTTCAGGACTTTGCAGGACGAACACTTCCAGTAAATTGAGTTTTTCCAGTATACGCGAAACCTTTTCCTTCATTCCGAACTATTCCTGGAGCGTAATGGTCATCGCTCATGAGTTTGGTCACCTTTTTGGTTCTCAGCACACGCACGCCTGTGTTTGGAATGGCAATAATACCGCCATTGATGGCTGTGCAGGCTATACGGAAGGAAGCTGCGGCCTTGCCCCCACTCCGCTGGATGGCGGAACGGTGATGTCTTACTGTCATTTGCGAAGCACAGGGATCAATTTCACCAAAGGCTTCGGGCTCCAGCCCAGCAGTATTATGCAATTCAATGTGGTAAACGCCAATTGTCTGGCCGTTTGCGCCATCGATGACAGCGCTGACGAAGAAGACTGCGCCCCTCTGACGGTGGAAATCACCCTGGATAACTTTGGAAACGAAACCACCTGGGAAATTACAGCCAAAAACGGAGCAAGCGTTCTTTCCGGGGGGCCCTACGAGATTAAGAGTGCCGGGGCAACCCTTACCGACGTGGTTTGCCTGGAAAGCGGCTGTTACACCTTTGAGATCAAGGATTCCTATGGTGATGGTATGTGTTGCGCATTTGGCCAGGGAGGTTACTTACTGCGAAGCGCGGAAGGGGAGGTCATTACTTCAGGTGGTGACTTTTTCAATGCAGAAGGTGTACAGATCTGTGTGGAAACGGATGGTGGCGGAACACAGAGTGATTGTGGAAAAATTGAATTCGAAAGTGCAACTATTGAACCTTATGGTGGTTTCCAGGATCGTGGCAGCTTTTCCCTGGAAGAGAACAATGAGGTACTTCAGTTGGAGAACAACGCCTGGAAGGCTATACCAAGTGATTATGTGGTCACCTCGGATGCACAACTCATCTTTGAATTCCGATCCACACTGGAAGGGGAAATTCACGGTATTGGTTTTGATACAGACAACAGTATCTCCTCCAATCGTACGTTCAAGGTGCATGGCACTCAATCCTGGGGCATTCTGGATTTCGACACCTATAGCGGCAATGGGGAATGGCAAACCTTTACCATTCCGGTGGGTGAATATTACACCGGTACCTTTAGCAAGCTGTTCTTCACCGCAGATCACGATTTCGGAGCCCGGAACGGAAATGCCTTTTTCAGAAACGTTCGTTTTTTCAAGACCGGTCAATGCAGTGCTATCGAAGCAGACCTTGCCGATCTTGAGGTCCTTCCTCCTTCGCGAGATGAAGGCCCCAGTATAAGTCCCAACCCCGCACAAGAGATGGCAAACCTGAACTTTAAAGCCCCTGCAAAGCAGGAAGCCAGGATCAACGTATTCGACAGCCAGGGTAGATTACAAGCTACCCATCAGGTGGCAGGACAGGGTAACTGGACTTCTTTTTCCCTTCCATTGGATCAATTACCCAATGGATTATACATTGTTCAAATTCAAACAGCAAACCATCGGCAGAATCTAAAACTGATGGTTTTACACTAGCGTTGGTTGGTTAAAAAGCAAGTGATCGCGCGTTCGAAAGTTAAAGGTTTATTAAAAAAAATTTCAAAGTAGTTGAATTATAATAATTCAAATACTTTTGGAATGCTTCATAAATTGAAATGGGGTAATCGCATGCGCCCTAACAATTAAAATTCCGTTGAATTCGCAACGGGAAAGGTTAAGAACCACAAAGATCTCCATCTTACAACAAATCATAATACTCCGGGCAGTCAATAGGCTGTTTCCTGTTCTCCCATGAACCATATCAACAAATAAGATTGTCAGCCTGGATTGGGTGATCAAAAAGATCAGCTATGCTGCCGGGTTTTTCAGGCGAGCGTCTTTTTTTTGCTCATCGCCCCTATTGGGTAGTGTCTGACTTATTACCCCTGGCTTATGTCGTCTGGTTTCGACAAACGGACGGAAAAAAAATTGTCGGAAGGAAACACTTCGGGTTAGTATTCGAAATTATGGTATTGATTACAACCTGACTTAGATCACCTTACACTCAAAAACCGATGTCAGTCATGAGAATGCACCTTACACTAATGCTGTGCCTGCTATGGAGCTGGGCACAGGCCCAATACGATGTACGCCCCTCTTCCGTTGTGCAGATGCGACAACAATCGGGCATTGAGTTCGAACCTGTTCGACTCTTTACGCCCAGCAACAACCTGCGCAGCGGAGAACTGAATGCAGAACTAAAAGACTACCGCGTTTTAACCGCTCCCAACGAACAGATCGCCCAATTGAGAGACCAGGCAACTGATTTTATTTCCCTTACGCTGCCATCTGTGGGGCCTACCCTTCAACTCGATCTGTACAGGACCGAAGTACTTTCTGAAGATTTCAATGTATACCTGAGTAGTGCTCCCAGCCCGGTAGAGACCGATGAGGTTGTTCACTACCGCGGTGTCATACAGGGCGATGAAGCATCACTGGTCGCCATAAGTATTTCTGATCAGGGAGTCAATGGTATTATCAGTTCCGGAAGTAGAGGGAACCTGGTCCTTGGAAAACTCAACCCCCTGAATTCTTTTGACGGTGATCACATTATTTACCGGGAAGACGACCTCAAAGAACGGCACTCCTTCGCCTGTGAAACAGAAGATTCAGGTATAGGCTATTCAAGGGCCCAACTATCGGGTACTAATCTGCGTAGTGGCAATAAGTGTCTCCAACTATTTTTGGAGGTTGATAATGACGTTTTTAAAGATAAGGGAGGAGTCAACGGCACGGTATCCCATATCACAGGTTTATTCAATGAGGTGGCTACCTTATATGCCAACGAAGGTATCAAGATCGAGATCTCTGAAATGCTGCTTTGGGATCGAAACAGTCCTTATTCCGGGAATTCGACCTATGATCTGCTGCGTCAGTTTCAAAACACCCGTAAATCCATCAAGGGGGACCTCGGGCAGTTGTTAACCTATAAAGCCAGTGGTGGGATTGCCGTAGTCGACGGGCTTTGTCGTAGTAATACGGCCCATAAACTAAGTGTGGTGAGTATCGGGCGCAGTTATCAAAAGGTACCAAACTATTCTTTTTCGGTGGTAGCCATGGCCCATGAATTTGGTCATTTGCTGGGCTCTCAGCATACACATGCCTGTGTCTGGAATGGTAACAACACGGCCATCGACGGTTGTCCCGGATACGTGGAGGGTAGTTGCAATACTCCCGGCCGCCCAGGAGATGGTGGAACTATAATGTCTTATTGTCATATTACCAGTGTAGGGATTAACCTGAATAAAGGCTTTGGGCCCCAGCCGGGAAACCTCATGCGATATAACCTAAATGGGGCCGGTTGTCTTACCGCTTGTAGTACGCCTCCTCCCAGCTCCGGAGGGGGAGGGAATGGTGACGCTGGAGTGGGGACCTGTAAGGAAGTTACCCTGACCATTTACCTGGATCTATTTGGAAGCGAAAATAGCTGGGAGATCACAGACGAGGGCGGCAAGGTCATCGGAGAGGGCGGCCCTTATATGAACAAGACACCAGGTAAAAAGGTCGTGAAGACCTACTGCCTGCCGGAGGGCTGTTATGATTTCGACCTGTTCGATGCCTACGGCGACGGCCTCTGCTGTGAATATGGTAACGGTTCCTTCAACCTAGTGGATGCAGATGGGAATGTCCTGGCCACCGACGGTAGTTTTGGTTATGAGACCAATGTGCGATTCTGTATTGAGAACAGTTCCCCCGGAGGAGGTGATAGTGGTGATAACGGTTGTATCGTTATTGATTTCGAAAAGTACGCCCCCAAGTCCTATGGTGGTTCCCAGGATCGTGGCGAGCTGGCCGTAACCGACGACAATAAAGGGCTTTACATCGAAAATAATGCCTGGAAAGGCATTGACCTGACCTATGAGATTACGGAAAACACCAAAATCGAATTCGAATTTGCAAGTACCCGAAAAGGAGAGATCCACGGTATTGGGTTTGACCGCGATAATGGAATTTCTTCTTCCTTAACCTTTCAGTTGGCAGGTACCCAACGCTGGGGAATACAGACCTATAAGAACTATCCGGATAATAAGGAATGGAAAAAATATGTCATTCCCGTGGGGCAGTTCTATACAGGAACATACAATCGCATGTTCTTCGCGGCTGATCACGATGGCGGTAGCCGAAACGGTAACTCTTCTTTCCGACATATAAAGATCTATGAGGGCTCAGGCTGTAGCTCTGCCATAGTGGAAGAGGAAAAAGCAGAAACTGCTGAAATCAGGGAAATTCCACCCAAGGAGATCGTTACCTACCCTATCCCGGCAGACACCCAATTTAATATTCTAATGGGGCATGGATTGAGTGCAAGGGGTACACTGGTCATTTATAATAGTGGGGGGGCGATCCTGAGGCGGGTTCCCTTACGAGGTAATCGGAATGTTCAGGTGAATGTCAGCGACTTCCCGATCGGCAATTATTTCTATCGTTTACAAGCCGGTGAAGAGGAACGTTCAGGTAAATTCACCATTTACCGGGGAGAGGCCCGGTAACCGGGCTTATGAAAAACCAGGGTGCATGTCGGCTTTTTCCTGTTCCCCTTTCCGGCATGTGCACCCTTTTTTGGCCCCTGTTAATTACTAAGTTTACTGACGGAGATCGAGTTGGCCTTTCCCTGGCAAATCGTACATTTGGCCCTCCGTACAAAAGACTTAATTGTACTTTTGGATAGACTATGAAGCATTATTCGCTGTCCGTTGACTTAGGAGATCTGTCGGCGGGCAGTTTTTTTTTAAAGCTGCTCCATGGCCTGTTTAAAGGCCAACGGATGGATGAGTTAAGGCTTATACCAGGCAAACACTTAGTTCTCTTCCTGCTTTAGCAGCTCCCGGAGGCGCTGTTCTACTTTTTTGAAGGGAAATGCTTTCCAGACCCGCTCCCATTTGGCTTTAATAGCTTCCGTGCAAAGGTTGCCCAGACTGCCCTCATGAGAATGTTTTAAGGTCCGGTCAGGTTGGAAGTGGCCGGCTTCGATCTGCTCGCCGACCTGGCGATAGGCATCCCGGAAGGGTACTCCCTGAAGAACCGCCCGGTTCACTTCTTCCACGCTGTAGAGATATTTGTAGGTCTCCGATTCCAGCAAGTCGGTTTGCACCTGGATCCGCTCCAGGGCAAAAAGACTAATGCTCAGAACATCGCGGGCCTGCCGGATGGCAGGAAATAGGGTTTCTTTCAACAATTGAAAGTCGCGATGGTAACCGGAGGGCAAATTTCCTGTTAGCTGGGCCATTTGGGCGGGCAGGCTCAATAATTGATTACAACGGGCCCGCACCAGTTCAAAGACATCCGGATTTTTTTTATGAGGCATAATGCTGGAACCAGTAGTCAGGCTATCCGGAAACCGGATAAAGCCAAAGTTCTGATTGGAATACAGGACCATATCCATAGCCATTTTTCCCAGGGTAGATCCAAAGGAGGCCAAGGTGAAACTCAGGCTCAATTCCGTTTTGCCCCGGCCCATTTGCGCATGGACCACATTGTAATTCAGATCATCAAAGCCCAGCAATTCGGTGGTAAGCCCGCGCTTGAGGGGAAAAGAAGACCCATAGCCAGCAGCGCTACCCAAAGGGTTTTGATTAATGATCCGGTAAGTGGCCAGTAATTGCTGCAGATCATCGACCAGGCTTTCGGCATAGGCCCCGAACCACAGTCCAAAACTGGACACCATCGCAACCTGTAAATGGGTATAACCTGGCAGAAGTATATCCTTATATCGTTCCGACAAGACCTGCAACTGCTCGAAGAGGGCCTTACTATCCCTGGCCAGAGCTGCCAATTCCGATCGAAAAAAAAGACGCAGGTCTACCAAGACCTGGTCGTTTCGTGAACGACCGCTATGAATCTTTTTCCCGGCTTCTCCCAAGCGCTCCGTCAACAGCAACTCCACCTGGGAATGGACATCCTCAACTCCTTCCATAATGTAAAAGTCACCGGCTTCCATTTCTCTATAGATCATTCTCAGGCCCTGCTGCAGAAGAGCAACCTCCTTTTTTTCTAACAAACCGACTTCGCCCAACATTTGGACATGTGCCAGGGAACCGATTACATCAAAGGGCGCCAGCTCCAGGTCGAGTTCACGGTCCTGTCCAACGGTGAAGTTTTCAATTTCGGCCTGGATTCGGGTGGAGTTTTTCTGCCATAACTTCATTGGAAAGAGGAATTTAGGTTAAACTGCGCATCTTGCTGATATTAGCGACAGCCCTTGATCAATTTAATATAGATTCGGATGCCTTCTTCAATCTCGGACCTTAGCACATACTCATCTGCCGTATGAGACCGGGCCGAATCACCGGGACCAATCTTCAGGCTGGGGAATGGCATCAAGGCCTGGTCCGAAAGGGTTGGTGACCCATAGGTCGACAACCCCAGCCTTTGCCCCGATTGCACCAGGGCATGCTCTTGGGCAATACAGGAAGAATTTAAGCGAAAGGATCTCGCCTGAAGACTGGATCGACAGACCCCCTGTAAAATGCCCAACAACTCTTCGTTTGAATATAATTCATTCGAACGTACATCAATTACAAAATGGCAGCGATCGGGCACCAGGTTGTGTTGTTCTCCACCCTTGATCACGGTAACGGTTGCACGGCTTGCCCCTAACAATGGTGATACCCGTTCGAAGGAAAAATTTCGTATGCGGTCAATATCCTCCAAAGCAATATATAAAGCGTTGACCCCTTCCTCCCTGGCAGCATGACCTGAATGCCCAACGGCTGTACCATCTACTACCATCAGGCCTTTTTCTGCTACGGCCATTTGCATGCGGGTGGGCTCTCCGACAATGGCAACATCTATGGATCCCAAAACTGGCAAAAGGGAGGCTATTCCGTTGGTGCCGGAAATCTCCTCCTCTGCTGTTGCCGCCAGTATCAAATTAAACGCCCCCCCCCCCTCTTGCTCAAAATATAAAAAGGTGGTGATCAGACTGACCAGGCTGGCGCCTGCATCATTGCTGCCCAGTCCGTAAAGGGTTTCCCCTTCCCAGTTTGCCTCGAAGGGATCCCGTTGCCAACCTGCTGTGGGTTTGACAGTATCGTGGTGGGAATTTAATAAAAGAGTGGGTCGCCCGGAATCCCAATGCCTGGTCTGTAACCAAACATTATTGCCCTCTCGCTGGGGAACTAGGCCTTCCTGTTCCAAAAAATCGAAGATTAAAGTGGCCGTAGCCTCTTCTTTTCTGGAAAAGGAAGGGGTTCTGATCATGTTCTCCAGCAAATAAATGGCCTTTTTTTGAAGGATGGGAAGTGCAGGCATATTTTTCGATTTAAGGGATCAGCCTTGTACCCGAATCCCTGACAAAGGAATCCGGCCCGCAAATGACCACGCTTTTCACTCCTGCTTCCAATGCAGCAAAGGCGTTATCCAGTTTGGGGATCATTCCACTGTGAATGGCCCCTTTCTCTTTAAGGGCAGTATATTTCGAATGCGCTAGAAAGGGAATTAGCGAGCGATCATCCTCCGGGTTTTCCAGTACGCCAGGTTTTTCCAGGCAGTAATACAGATGAACCTCCCAATCCTTGGCAAGGTCATTGGCAAGGGAACCGGCGACGGTATCTGCATTGGTGTTCAATAATTGTCCCTTTCCATCATGTGTGATGGCACAAAAGACCGGAATAAAGCCGGTTTCCAGGAGTCGGTTAAGGCTCTCCCTGTTTACAGCCTTCACATCCCCTACATAGCCATAATCTATTGCGGCAACCGGACGTTTTCCGGCGCGTATCAAGTCCCCATCTGCACCACTAAGGCCCAGGGCATTCCCTCCCATGGCCTGAATTCGACTTACCAGTTGTTTATTGTATAAACCTGCATAGACCATGGTAACGATTTCCAGTGTAACACCATCAGTAATACGCCTACCATCGATCATACGGGCGGGAAAGCCCATCGTAGCTCCCAATTCTCCCGCACGCTTCCCTCCCCCATGCACCAGCACCTGCTTTCCGGGAAGATCCAACCAATGACGGAGCAAGGGTTCGAATAGTTCTGCTTGGGTAAGCACCTTTCCCCCGATCTTTAATAGGTGAAGTTTATCCCTCATGTTCAAGTTTGCTTAAGCAGTTCTTCAAGAACGGCCTGTGCTGCCCATGTTCTGTTTCCAGCCTGTTCAATGACCAAGGAGCGCGGGCTGTTTAATACGGCATCTTCCACCACCACATTTCTTCGAACAGGCAGGCAATGCATAAAAAAGGCGTTCTTGCTTTGTTGGAGTTTTTCTTCTGTAATCATCCAATCCGTATCCTGATTCAAAATGGCTCCATAGGGAGCATAAGCGGACCAGTTCTTCGCGTAGACAAATTCTGCTCCTTCGAAAGCCTTGAGTTGATCATATTCGATCTTAACCCCTGTTACAAATGGCGGAGCCAGTTCGTAACCTTTCGGATGAGTAACGACCAGATCCATATCCGCAGCCTTGATCCACTCCACGAATGAATTAGCCACTGCCTGCGGCAGGGCTTTGGGGTGGGGCGCCCAGCTCAGTACTACTCGGGGGCGGTCGGTTTTGCTGTGCTCCTGGATGGTCATGACATCGGAAAGGGACTGAAGCGGGTGCCGAATCGCTGACTCCAGGCTCAGGACCGGTACCCTTGCATGGGCTACAAAACTATTCAAGACCGTATCGGCATAATCCCTTTCGCGGTCGGTAAGCGAAGGGAAGGTACGGACCCCGATAACATCTGCATACTGACTAATGACCGCTGCCGCTTCCCGGATATGCTCTGTGCGGTCCAAATTCATGACCGCCCCATCCTCAAACTCCAGTTTCCAACCCTGGGCAGCATTCATGCTGATCACCTGCATCCCCAGGTTTAAACCTGCCTTTTCCGTACTTAGCCGGGTCCGTAGACTGGGATTGAAAAATAGAAGTACCAGGGTTCTTTCCCGGCCCACTGTACTTTCGAAAGGTCTGGCTTTCAGAGCCCGGGCCCTTTGGACCAACTGGTTCAGGTTTAGAACATCATTTATGGAGGTAAATTTTTCCATAGAAGTGGGTTTAAAAGCAGCTAGAAAGCCAGTGCCTTTAGTTGCAAGCCAGCCCAGGGATCCAGCTCAAAGGCCAGGTTCATGTTCTCTACTGCCTGCCCGGAGGCCCCCTTTAATAAATTATCGATGCAACTGATCACCAAAGCCTGATCTTCGTGCCGTTCGATGTGGACGAGGGCTTTATTGGTATTGACCACCTGTTTCAGATGGGGGTTTTCCCTGCTGGCTATCGTAAAGGGCGCGTGTGCGTAAAAACCTTGATAAAGTTCTTGCAATTGCCCTTCTGTTAAATCGACCTCTGTGTAGGCAGAAGCAAAAATCCCTCTTGGAAAGTCACCACGCAGGGGAAGAAAGTGCAGCGGCTGATCGAAGCCCTTTTGTAGCTGGGACAAGCTCGCTCTGATCTCTGCCAGGTGCTGGTGCCGGAAGGCTTTGTAAATACTGAGATTGTTATTTCGCCAGCTGAAATGCGTAGTGGGGGAAGGCGACTGCCCTGCTCCCGTAGATCCCGTGACAGCATGGATATGGACCGCCTGGCGGAGCAGACCTTCTGCTGCCAATGGCAATAAGGCCAGCTGGATAGCAGTTGCAAAGCAGCCCGGATTGGCAATGCGCTTGGCTCCCCGAAGGACTTCGCCATTCAGTTCCGGAAGACCATATACGAATTCGGGATCCAGGCGAAAATCATGGCTCAGGTCGATCAAACAGACGGAGTCGGGAATGGTATTTTGCGAGAAGAACGCTGCTGATTGCCCGTGCCCCATACACAGAAACAGGACATCTACCTCATAATCTAAAGCATTGGTAAAGACAAGATCCATTTCCCCGGCCAAATCCTGATGGATGGAAGAAATGGGTTTTCCAGTCTGACTGTTACTGTGCACGTAACCAATCTCTGCCTCCGGATGAAAACGCAGTAGTCTGATAAGTTCCCCGGCAGTATATCCCCCGCCGCCAATGATGCCTGCTCGTAACATGAAAGATATTTTAAATGGACACCCTTTAACGATGAATAAAATGATGGATCTTTGCCTGGTTCGACAAGATCCGGGTAAAGCCTTTTACATCTCCCCCTGACCAGGCCTTGTTCATTTCTCCATATTCGCCGAAGGTGGAATTCATCAGATCAAGAGGAGATTCGACCCCCTGTAACTCAAATCGATAGGGTGTCAATCGGACAGTTACCTTTCCGGTCACAGCCATTTGGGTATCGGTCAGAAAGGCCTCAATATTACGCATAACCGGATCCAGGTACTGCCCCTCATGCAAAAGCATACCATACCAATTGGCAAGTTGATCTTTCCAATATTGTTGCCACTTGGTCAACACATGCTTTTCGAGCAAATGATGGGCTTTGAGAATGATCAGCGGGGCAGCGGCTTCAAAGCCAACTCGTCCTTTGATCCCGATCACGGTATCTCCCACGTGGATATCCCTACCAATAGCGTAAGGCTCGGCTATGACCTGCAGCGCCTTTATGGCGTCTACGGGGTGCGTAAAGGCCTGCTCGTCCAGTCCAAGTATTTCACCTGATTCGAACTGTAAAGTCACTTCCCGGGGAGACTCCTCTTTTAGTTGCGAAGGCCAGGCATCCTCCGGCAGGCCCTGGTGGGAAGTAAGCGTTTCGACACCACCAACGCTGGTTCCCCAAAGGCCTTTATTAATAGAATATTTTGCTTTTTCCCAATTCCAGTCCACTCCAGCTTTGACAAGGAAGTCGATCTCCTCCTGCCTGCTTAGTTGAAGGTCTCGAATGGGTGTAATAATCTCCAGCTCAGGCCCCAGTACCTGGAAGGCCAGATCAAACCGTACCTGGTCATTTCCCGCACCCGTACTTCCGTGGGCCACTGCTGAGGCCTGGATCAAGTCTGCAAAGCGAACCACTTCGATCGCCTGGAACATGCGTTCGGCACTGACTGAAAGCGGATAGGTATTATTTCGAAGAATATTGCCGTAAATTAGAAAACGAACACATTTTTCATAAAAATCAGGGACGGCATCGATCATCCGGTAGGTACTTGCACCCAGTTCCATAGCCCGGGCTTCCAGCTTTTTCGAATCTTCTTTCGTAAAACCGCCGGTATTTACCGTAAGTGCATGTACTTCCATACCTTTTTCCCTGGTCAGGTACTTGATACAAAAAGAGGTATCCAGGCCTCCGCTATAAGCAAGGACGACTTTCTTATTTTCCATCTACAGCTACAATTAAATTAGTTAAATCGTGTTTCATCTCTGCCTCATTCGCGGAAGGAGCCAACATGGCCGTACACAGGCACATGCGCCGTTCATTGCGTTCAAGGATATCAACATTTGGGCAGGAGCGGCAGCCGCTCCAGAAGGCCTCATCCTGAGTGAGTTCAGAGAAGGTAACCGGTTGATAGCCAAGAGCAGAGTTGATCTTCATCACTGCCAGCGAGGTCGTGATCCCAAAAATGCGGGCACTTGGGAATTTCTCCCGTGACAAGCGAAACACTTCTTGTTTAAGGCTTCGGGCCAGCCCCATGCGCCGAAAGTCAGGATGAACGATAAGCCCGGAATTCGCTACATAGCGTTCGTGACTCCAAACCTCAATATAAACAAAGCCGGCCAGTTCCTCTCCCGACAGTGCAATAACGGCATTCCCGTTTAGGATCTTGGTGCGAATGTATGCTGGCTGTCGCTCGGCTATGCCAGTTCCACGCGCTTTGGCGGATTCAGCGATCAGCCGGCAAATGGCTTCCGCATGGTTCACGTGCTCCGGTTTGGCAACTTGAATGAAAATTTTCATTTAATCTGATTGGTTCAATCTTCCCTTGAAAAAACAGGGAAATTCGAAAAGGGAAAAGGTGAAAGGGAAAATGAGGCAGTGTTCTTTATCGAACGTTGGTAAGCCAAAACCAGCCTACCCCACCAAAGGGTTATATGACAATAGTACGCCCCACAGGGCGACGCGGAAATCGGCGGCGATTTGGAAAGGAAATGATATGTGAACTATTGTCATTCATTAATAAAGACAAATGTATCTTCACTTTTTGGAAAATGCAATGATAAGGGGAAGATTTTTAAATTTTGAATGCTTAATGTTGAATGAAGCTCAACATTAAGCATTCAAAATTTAAAATTTACTTCACGCGTCCATATCGTTCTCCGTCGATATACTTGACGAGAAAAGCACTGGAGAAACCGGAGCGCTGAGCGACCGCACGCGCTTGTCTGGCTTCTTCTACCCCAAAGAAGGTCCCCACAAGCACCCGGTTGAGATTGCGATCCAGGATCGTTTCCGTTTGCAAAGTTCCATACTCCCGCATTGGGTCGAACTTACGATCGAACTCATCGTATTTGCGTAAGGCCACGAGTTGAACCTTGTAATACTCTCCCCGATAACGGGGGGCCATAGTAGAGTACTCCACCTTATCGTGAGGACCGATGCCGCGGGTAGTGTAGATCGAACCATCATTCTCAATAGGATCTACCGGTCGATCAGGAGTATCCAGATCAGTGGGATCCTCTGAAGGAGGGTCAATGGGATCTTCCGGATCCGGGAAATTATCACCCTCCCGGCTTAGAAAAAGGGGTTCCCCATAAGCATAAATAGAAGGGTCGGTGGTTACAAAATTGTAGGATGCCGGATCGTATCCGTCGCTCAAAACTTCTACCCTGAATTCTCTGTTTGGCAATACTTCGAAAGTATACCGGTTACCGGTAAGGTTCCGGCTTACGAGTTGCATTTCCGTACCGTCTGCTTTTACCTCATACAGATTGACCGTAAAAATATCCAGCGGTTCACCTGTCAGTTCATCAAAGACATTTCCCTCCAATGTGATGTTTTGGGGGCGCGTCCTGAATTCATAGATGTCATCATCTGTGGTGGCTGTTTTTTCTCCGGGGAAGATCCGGTTGGAAGCGAAAAAACCACCATCCCCGCTCAGGTTTTTCGAAAAAAAGTAATCGTCGGCACTGGAATTGTAAGGCAATCCAAGGTTGTCGGGGGTCGTCCAGGTTAGTAGATCTCCCCTGGTGGAGAAAATGTCAAAACCACCAATCCCTGGATGGCCGTTAGAACTAAAATACAGGGTTCCTTCCCCAGCCTCATAATAAGGAGAAACTTCGTCTCCCAGGGTATTAATAGTGGGTCCGAGGTTAACCGGTGTCGAAAAGTCCCCAGTTGGGTTATTCATGGGCCGGGTAGCGTACCAGAGATCCATTCCTCCCCGGCCTCCGGTGCGGTTGGAAACAAAATACAAGATCTCTATATCTCCTTTGTAAATCACTCCGGGATGGGTAGCTGTAAAACCTTGCATATTAATGATATCCGACAATCGCTGAGGAGCCGACCACCCCATTTCCTGCCGTTGGACAAAGTAGATCTCACAACGCGTAGTGATCACATTGAAGTTGGCATCTTCCTCACAGATGGTGAAGTAGAACCGGCTGCCATCCGGGCTTAAACTACCATGTGCATATTGGCCATTATCGATAACGGGGAAATTAGCAGGGGTTTGGCCTTTGGTCCAGTCGTCCCCTGCACGGGTGGAACTGTAAATGCGAGCGCTCCCTCCCATAGTAGAGGTAAAGAAGAGTTCATTTTCAGAATAAGGCATTGGCCCGAATTCCTGTTCCTCACTGTTGATCCCCCCTCCAATATGGTTGATGTTAGCATCCAAATCGGCCCGGGCAGGCAGGGTTTTCCCTAGTTCAGCACCTTCTATTTCCGTTCGAATGATGCCATCCAAAATAGATTTTCCCTCACCGGTATAGCTGTCTGAAAACGCCTGGAAGGCCTGGATGGCTTGATCGTACTGGCCATCCTGCTTCAGCATACGGGCATATTTTAAGCCCACCAGCGGGTAGTCGTCATTCTGATCTTTTACATTCTGATAGGCTTCTGCAGCCTTTCGGTAATTCCGGGTGAGAAAGTAAGCTTCTCCCGCCTTATAGATCAGTTCTTCTTTTTTGGGTTTTTTCAGCCAGGCCTGTTCCCAGTTTTCAGCGGCCAAGGCATATTCTCCATTTTCAAAGTAATCTTCCGCGAGGTTCCGGTGTTTTTTCCAGCTCAGTGATTTTTGGGCCTCAAGGCCGTTCAAACCAAGCAAACTCACCACCATCAAAAGAAAGGCGTGCTTAGTCATATTCATTCTGTTTGGTATGCTTTAATGTAATTCTCAATGTATCAAACGATCAATTACCCTTGGATAATGTGTATGTTCCAACACCTGTACCTTACGGGCAATATCCTCAGCCTCCTCTTCAGGAGATATGGGGCAGGAAGCCTGGAAAATGATCGCTCCCTCGTCATATTTTCCATTTACGAAGTGTATGGTAATCCCTGATTCCGTCTCCCCTGCTGCCTTCACTGCCTGGTGCACGTTCATACCGTACATTCCTCTTCCACCAAATTTGGGAAGCAAGGCCGGATGGATATTTATGATCCGGTTGGGAAAGGCCTCCAACAGGTATCCTGGGATCAGCCATAAAAAGCCAGCCAGAACGATCCAGTCCACTTCGTATTTATCCAATGTGGACAAAATGTTTTCGGTATCGTAAAAATCCTTGCGCTGGATAACCACGTCGTCTACACCGAAGGATTTTGCAATTTCCAGCACACCAACTCCGGCCCGGTTGGAAACCACCAATACAACATTCACATCGGATTTGTATTGAAAGAACTCCAGTATTGTTTGAGCGTTCGTTCCGGTACCGGAGGCAAAAATAGCAATATTTTGAACTGGTTTTTCCATTCTATATTAGTGCATAAATACGGAAACCATTCGAAACTTCCCCTTTCCCTGCTCATAAATCAGCAATTTCCGGGAATTTTGCCAACTGCTTTTACTAAAATAAGGAATAAAACTACCGGAAACAGGATACCACACTGGTCCCGTAAAGGAATCGCTTCCCTCCTTAGGAAGGGAAAGGCTAAGCAGGCCGCGTTCCGGTTGAAGGGGATATCGAAAATGATCGGCTTGAGGCCTTCGCAAATTGCGCTCATCCTCCAGAAAAAACAGGCCGTAGGGCTCCGCCTTCGGGACCACCAAACCGGAGGCATATGCAGGCTCGGGAGCTCTTTCATTTTGGCGTGTGGGTATTCTGCGTATCCATTTGGGCTTACCTGCTCCACTTAGGTGTGAAAACACCCAATCACCAAACCAGTATTCCCTGCTCTCCAAAGCACTCCCATCTGCAAATTGGATTTCCCATTCGCTTTGATAGAGTTGTTCGAATAAAAGGGTTAAGTCTTTACCACTAAAAAGGAACTGCTGCAGGTGAAGGTGGGGCAACTGTCGTGGATAGGGGTTCAGCTCACTGGACGCCTGTGTAGTCAGGTTCTGCAGAATAGAATCAGGCCACTCCTTTAAAAGGGCTGGTTGGAAGTCTGTTTCGCCCAAACGTCCTGAACTCACCCAAAAGCCGGTGCTTCCCGCCGCCCTTGTGATCATTACATCCTGGATCAATGCAGACTTCAATCCAAGTTGGTAGACAATATCCCCTTCCTTTCTAAAAGTTAGTAAATAGTAATTGGGGAGCTCTTTGACACTCCCGCCCTGTATGCGTTTTATCAGCAGAGCGACGGCGCCTCCTTGCAAAATTTCCATTTGCCGGACTGTATAGCTTACCCCCTTTTTCTCTTCTGAAAAATACCGCTCCCAGGCCAGGGTCTTGTTTTCATTAATGACGCATAGCCAGAATTTATTGGCAATTTTTTCCTGGAATAATAGGCAACGCCTTTTCAAATCCGGAAAGGGCAGCACTTTGATAAGTTGATAATTGGAAGGCTTATCGAATTAGCGGTTGGTAACCTATCGGGAGGCCACAAGCGGGTAATACCAAAACCGAATGCGTTTTTTCTCTTCGACAATCAATTCCAAGCCGTTCCCCAAAGGAAGGATATTCAGCAAGTCTTCATTTTTTGAAAACTGGATCTCTCTGGCCTTTTCGAGTTCTCCTCCTGGCCCGTATTGCTCCAGTAGATGTTTACTCACGCCCCGGGTCCGCCAAAGGAAAAAATGCCCTTCCGGATCCAGGACCGGTAATACAGCGCGCAGCTCGGAGTTTTTGGGTGTATTAAGGACTGGGCCGATCTGATAAGTCCAGTCTTGAGCGGAGAGTGTATAGCAGGTTAAGCACCACAACAGCCCAACCCGTACCACCGATTGCATGTCGAATTAATTTTTAGGATGGCTCAAAACCTTTATTTGACCTCCCCTACCGGAGAAGATATAAGAGGCTGTCAGCTCTTTATTGTATGGCCCTATAATCGTCGGAGCGCGCCGGGTCTACCCTGCTCATAATCCGGATCACATCCTGTTTTTCCTGGCGAGACCCCCTTTTAAAGATCTCCACGATCTCTGCCCCTTTTGCGTTAGAAAACATTTGTACGATCATAGTATTCGGATAGGCGGCGTGCACCTTTTCAATATCCCTTAAGGATTCTGCAATGATGGCCCTTCCAGCGGCTGTATCATCTGCCATAATATCCAAGGCCTGACGATGGTATTTATACAAGGCTTCTCTCAGAGGCCGGACTCTGGGAGACAGGAGGTTTTCTATGATCCAGAAACGATTCCGGTCACTTTGGGCAGCAGTCCACCCTCCCGCTCCTGCAGCTACGCTCTGAGGCACCGTATTAAGGATTTCCTGAGCACGTTGCAGGTAGGGCTCGCCTCCATAGAGGCTAAAAGAATCGTAATCCAGTCCCAGGATCACGTGTATATAAAAAGAAATGATCGAGGAGAGGTTATCATTATACACGCTCTGACTGTACTGCAGAGGTTGAAACTGCTCGTAGGTGAACTGTACGTTTCGGTCGATATGGTTGATGGTAACCGTTTCATAATCGCTGTTGTAAACGGGTCTTACTGCCTGGATGGCCAGGTCAGCGCGGTATTGAATATTGTTGCGGCCACCATCCTCGGGCGGTAACTCCTCCTGGATCGTCAGGAGGACGTTGCCCTGGATGCTTTCCTCCGGTTCAAAATAATCATTGGTCCATTTAGTGTTGTTGATAAACTCCTCCAGGGTTTGCTGCAGGGTATTGAAGATCTGGGGGTCCGTCAGCTGAAGCTTTTGGGTATTTACCTTAACGCTGAAATTGAGTTCCTGGGCATTGCTCGCCCGGTTTGCCCAAAGCAGGCCGATCGTCAAAAAAAAGTATTTCATCCCGTCATTTTTTTATCCACAGCTCGGTTATTGCATCCAGAATATCCTCTGCTGTTTCGGTTTTGCTTTTTAACTCATAATGTTTAGGCTTATTGCCTTTTGCCAGGAAGGAGATTTTATTGGTATCCCCTCCAAAGCCGGCGCCTTCGTCTTCAAGTGAATTTAATACGATTGCATCCAGGTTTTTACGTTCCAACTTTCCTTGTGCGTTTTCCAGTGCATTTTGGGTTTCCAAAGCAAAGCCTACTACCAACTGGTCCGATCTTTTATCCGCTCCCAGGCTCGCAGCGATATCGGGATTACGCCTCAGGTGAATATCCAGGGTTTCTCCTGTTTTTTTGATCTTTTGGTTAGCCGTTTCTTCGGGTCGATAGTCTGCGACTGCAGCCGCGAGTATAGCCAGGTCATGTTGAGGAAACTTTTGCCGGCAGGCCGCATACATTTCCCTGGCGGATTCTACGGAAGTAACCTGCACTGTGGGATCAGTTGGTCGAAAAGCGGAAGGGCCCAGGATCAGGTTTACCTCTGCACCGCGTTTTGCAGCCGCATCGGCCAGGGCTATCCCCATTTTACCAGAGGAACGATTGCCAATAAAACGAACAGGGTCTATGGGTTCATAAGTAGGACCGGCTGTGATCAGCACTTTTTTTCCTGTTATTGGTAGGGGTTTCCTGTTTTCGAAAAAATCCTTAAGATAGCTAAGAATGTGCTCTGGTTCGGCCATTCGCCCTTCCCCCACCAATCCGCTTGCCAACTCTCCGGATTCGACGGGTATCAAGCGGTCTCCCCGAGCCGTTAAACGATGAACATTCTCCTGAGTAGCCGGGTGTTTCCACATATCGAGGTCCATAGCGGGAGCGAAAAAAACCGGGCACCGGGCGGAAAGATAAACCGCTGCCAGCATGTTGTCTGCCAGCCCGGATGATAGTCTGGCAAGTGTAGTAGCAGTGGCAGGAGCGATCAGGAATGCGTCAGCCCAAAGTCCCAATTCTACATGATTATCCCAACTGTCTCCTTCATTAACATCCAGGTGGACTTTGTTCCGGGAGAGGGTAGAAAGGGTTAGGGGACTGATAAAGCCGGTTGCGGACTGGGTCATGATTACCTGTACTTCTGCCCCCGACCGAATAAGCAGGCGGGTTAAAAGGGCGGATTTATACGCGGCAATACTGCCGGAAATACCCAGGATTATGTTCTTGTTTTCCAGCATAGTATTGGGGGCCTACAGCAACCCACTAAAAAAAATGGACCTGATTCCTTGCAAAAGGATCAACAAACCAGGCAACTAGCTTTCGTCACCTTCCCGATTCCGTTTATTGTAGCGCCAGAATAATTCGTCATTCAAATACTCCTGTGTAGCAATGATAGCGGGGTTTGGGAGCCGCTCATAGAACTTGGAGATCTCAATTTGCTCCTTGTTTTCGCTGACCTCTTCGATGGTGTCGGAAGAGACTGCAAATTCCTCCAATTTGTTGTGCAGTTCGTGTTTCAGGTCAACGGCCAGAAAACGTGCCCTCCGGTTAATGATGGCCAGGGCTTCGTAAATATTATTGGTATCCTTTACAAACTCGAGTACATTACGAGCCTGAACATTAGGATCCAATCCCTGCACTTTCGTTTTGATATCGCTCATTACCTAAAAGTTTTTTTAATTCTTTAATTGAAGATTCTTTAATTTGTTCGGTTTCCTTCCTGTAGGCACCATCTTCAAACCGAAGTAAGTACTCTTCGGATAATTCCAGCGCTTCTTCATACCGTTCCGCCCTTTTATTCAGGATAGAGTTTTCCGCTAATAAAAAGGCGGCATCCAGTATGTGGAACCGTATTTTATCAGCCTCCCTGGTTTCGGGAAATTCCCGCAGTAAAGTCTCATAAGAATACATGGCGGCCTGGTATTGTCGCAGGTCGTAATACAATTTCCCCTGGTGGTAGGCCTTATCTTCTAATTTAGCTCGCATTTCGGAAATAAGTCGATTGCACTCTGCCACCCGTTCGCTATTGGGGTATGTATTTGCAAACAACTGAAATTCCTGGATCGCCTGTTGGGTGTACGTTTGGTCTAACCTGGAAGTTGGAGATAACTGGTAATTCGAATAAGCGGACATAAACTCGGCTTCCTCCCGCTTGGGGCTACTGGTGTAGGTCTGTGCAAAATTATTGAAGTAGTAGGAAGCAAGAATATAACTGCGTAGGTGATAATAAGTGTAGGCGTATTTAAAGTAAATATCCTCTGCCTCCTCCTGGCCACGGTAACTGCTGATCACCAACTCCAGCATAGCCTGCGCTTTGGAATAATTTTCCTCTTCGTAGTATTCCAAAGCTTTCTTGTAGATGGCTTCCGGGTCCCCACTTGTCCTGACCCGCTCAAAATCGCTTTTACAAGCGGAAAGCAGGAATATTAATAACACTGAAAATCCTAATAGGCTCTTTTTCATAGACCTGCAAAAATACATTTTTTATGACTTTAAATCAAGGAAAGCGGGAGAATTGGCAATTTTCCCAAAGGTAGTAGTTTATCCATTGAAAAGAATGAACTGGCATAAGCTTATTTTCCTCATTTGCAGCCAATACCTTATAATCGGTTCGGTTAAAAACATCCCAACTGAAAGAATCAGGCGGAGCATAAAGGACGTTCAAAGATCAAAGGAAGTTGGTTCAAGGAACGTTCGAAAAAGAAATCAGCCCTTTCCATCTGCTTTTTACCTATTTTCACCTCATGCCTGATTGGTTAGAATCACTGGGTTATTTCGGAGCCTTTTTGGGAGCCATTTTGGAGGGAGAGATCCTTTTACTGGCTTTTCTGCAATCGGTGCGTTTAGGATACCTTCATCTTCCCGGGGTTGCCCTGGGTTTTTACCTGGGAACCCTTACTGCGGACTGGAGTTTTTTTCTAGCTGCCCGCAGGCAGGGCAGGCTTTACCTGCAGCGTTTTCCCAAGCTCCAACATCGTTTTGAACAAGGAGAAGTGCTCATGGAGAAAAGCCGCCTCTGGCTGCTTTTGGGGTATCGCTTTTTATGGGGTTTTCGAATTGTATTGCCTATTCTTTTTGGACTGAGCAGCCTGCCGACCCTTCGTTTTATGCTCATCAGTGCAATAATGACCTTAATTTGGCTAAGTCTTTACATTTACCTGGGTCTTTTCTTTTCGGAACTGCTTTTGGCTCATCTACCTACTATTGCCAGCAGGGCACCCTGGGTGCTGGGTGCCATCCTTATAGTCGGTGTTCTTTTATGGCGAAAAAAGCGGCAAAGCAACTGATTTCCGCAGGATCTACAAATCCTGCGGACAACCCCAACTGCTTATCTACGCCGATAGGTTGACTTAAGCGTCGAAGCGACTGCGATACGGCCCAAGCCGAAACGCAAGGGCAGTTTTATTTTTGCGGTTATGAAAAACACCCCCACTAATAATAACAAGGCTGCCCAGAGCGAAAGAGCAGTGATGGTTTCTCCATTCAACCCCCACCCCAGCAATAGGGCAATGACCGGGTTGATATAATTGGTCGTGGAAACCTGCTCCGGCGATACTTTGCTCAGCAAATAATTAAAAGCCGAAAAAGTAATGATCGACCCAAAGACCACCAGATAGCCGAATGACCACCAGGCCCTTGGACCAACCTGTGCCGGGTCGAATGACCAGGGCTGCTCCGCAAACAGGCTTGCCAGAAGTAGGGTGCCACCCCCCAAAAGCATTTGCATCCCCGCCGCCTGGATCTTAGAGGCTGGAAGGGCTACCTGCGGCAGGTAAATGGTCATGGCAGCCCAGGAAAACATGCTCACCAATAAGGCGATTACCCCCCATACCGTCCCCCATCCGTAGTGCAATTGAGGCTGGCCGGTTAAAAGCAACATTCCCAATACTCCGAGGGCAATGCCGATCAAACTTTTTCCCAGAGGGCGTTTGCCTTTTAGCCCCCAAAGCAGCAAAACGACCAAAAGAGGTTCAAAGGCTACCAAAAGCGCGGCCATGCTACTTTCGATATACTGTTCCGCCCACACCACCAAGCCGGTTCCCAGGCCAAGAAACAGGGTGCCCGTCAGCCAGGCATTACGCCAGTGGATGGGCCTGGTCTGGTGTTTTCCTCTCAACCTTGCCCACAACAACATGAGTACACCTGCAATTACAAAACGGCCACCGGCCATTAAAAAAGGCGGCATATCCTGAATGACATACCAGTTAGCCAGGTAGGTAGAACCCCATATAATATAAACAGCTCCAAAAGACAGAAAAATCAGCACTTGCTCTTGCATAAATCGTTGCATACCGAGTCGAATTCTAGTTGACTGCTTTTAAAAATTGGTGTTTAAAAGGAAAAAGATGGTTTCCCTCCTTTCGAAGAATACCATCTTTTCTCAGCTAATTTGCTGAATTAACTTCTACAGAAAACAATTTTCAGGCCCTAAAAAGAATAAAGCATTTCCACCACTGCTTGGGCGAAAAGGCTTTATTGAAACTCGAAATAAATTACAAGCCGCTAACTTGACGGGTAAAGCTACATCCAGTTATGGTAAGAATCCAGTCGTTTCGGACCTTTTTTTTAGGATTAATTAAGCTTGGCGTTGGCCGTTTTTATAAAACGGCTTCACTCCATTGCTCAGGGGCCTCCAAGCCGTATTTCCCCACTTTTTCACCTTTCTTCTTTTCCGGATTCCGCAAGGCCCGATAAGCTATTAACGGTATTCATTCAGGGGCAACCATCAGAAAACCATAATCGAACCCCAGTTGTTCCTTTAGGTATCCATGAAACCAGTATTTCTATAATCATCTCCAATTAAAGATGGCCATACCAACCAAAAGGGGCGATGATCAGCCCCCTCAGTTTAAATCAAATCCCTTTTGGGACGAACGGTTCAATCAGGCGACCTATGCCTACGGTACCAGCCCAAATGCTTTTTTTCAGCAAAGGATAAGTAGGCTGCCAGCAGGGAAACTATTACTCCCAGGTGAAGGGGAAGGCAGAAATGCCGTCTATGCTGCAGAATTGGGCTGGCAGGTAACTGCTCTAGATTTTAGTACTGCCGGAAGGGAAAAAGCTCTCGCCCTGGCCAAAACCCGCGAGGTTACTATTGATTATCGACTTGGAGATGTACGGCAGTTTCAAACGGAAGAACGCTATGACCTGATCGGCTTGATCTACCTACACCTGTCTCCGGAGGAGATCGCCCCCACCTACCAGCGCTATGCTCAATTGCTGCAGCCCGGCGGGCAACTCCTAATTGAACTGTTTCACAAAAATCAAATTGGCCTTACCACTGGTGGTCCGCCTCGCCTGGATTGGTTGGTCAACCCCGAAGAACTAGCCCCCTTGTTCCCAGAATTAACCATCGTTCACCTAGAGGCTGTGGAGCGCGACCTGAAAGAAGGTCCATTTCACGATGGTCCGGCCTGGGTAACGCAGTTTCTTGGACAAAAACCCTAAAGTGGGGTTTTGGCGCGTTCGCCTTTTAGCATTTTGGTATTCCAGGTTTAATTATCTATTAGATCGTTCGCCCTAAAAACTATTCTGGTCAAAGCGCAATGGCTGCTCTTCGTTTTAGGAATTTACGGCCCGTTCTGCCTGAAGAATATGCCTGGCGTTGTGGGCTGCCGTTGCCCGAAAGACATCACCTAACTTCAATTGGATCAAAGGGCCTACGGCTGACTTCACCCTTACTTTGTCCCAATTATAATCCTTACTCTTTTCGAGTAATCGCCCAAGGCGGTATTGGTATTCCTGAAATTGATCTAGAACAACTGAGCCCTGAAGTTGGTCTTTTCGAGCGTCAAAACGGCCCAGTGTCTTCATTTTTGAACCGATAACACCCTCCTTTGGAGCCATACTGTTGGTGAGCTGGTTACCGAGCAAACCGGGTGAATAATGAATAGTAATGCCCTTTTCTTTTGAAACCTTATCTAATTTTTTTTCAACCTCTTCTACATAGTGCCGGCAGAATCGATTGAGGTGCTCGATACAGGCCAGAGCCGACCAGCCCCCGTCGGAAGCGGGTTTTTCAAGGGCTTCCGGAGTATTTTGCTGGAAAAGCCGTTCTACCTGAACAGCTTGCTGACGGAAGGCGTCACCGACTTCCTGAATTACTCGTTGTTTTTCTAAAGGAGGCATAAGGCAAAGCATTAAATTAAACAATCGGGACCGCTTTGGACGGTCTCCGTCGTAATTTAAGCATTATTCTTCTTCCCCTGAGAAATCAACTCCACCTTCTTCTTCGATCAGGTCATCGAAACTGGGGACGCTTTTATAATCCATATTCTCTTCCTCAAAATAATCATCTTCATCAATTACCGCTTTTGAAGTAGGGGTTGTAGCCGTTGATTTCCGTACGATACGAGTGAGAACAGTACGCTCTGCTGGAGCTTTCTTTTTAGCCTTTGGTTCTTCTTCCTCTGGTTCCTCCTCTTTAGTGGTTGCTGGCTTGGATGCGCCCTGCTTGGCTTCCAGGCTTTTTGTGGTAGTAGGTACAGCCAGCAATCTTCGTTTATCGATCAGGGTACCGGTAACCACACAAACCCCATAGGTCTTGTTTTGGATTCGGACAAGAGCATTACTTAATTCCTGGATGTATTTCCGCTGGCGGATAGCCATAGAATTGAGGAATTCCAGGTCGTTATGGGTAGAACTGTCGTCCATCCAGTCCCCTCCGAATTCGTCACTGGTATTTTCGGTGATCTCGAGTATTTGTTCCTGCAACTCCTTTAGATCCCTCTGGGCTTTTGTCAACTTTTTTTCAATGATGGCTTTGAACTCTTCCAGTGCACTATTAGAGTACCTTACGATCCCCTGTTGGTTGCTCATAACGTTTGATGATTTCTTGTTTAGCGTTTAAATGCTACCCAAATGATGGAGCAAAAAAAAGGTGTCTTTCTGAATAGAATCTGAATTTTTTGATTCTGCATAACAAAGTTTATCGACATAAAATTGCCTAAATAAACATAATTTCAAATTAAAAGATCGAAAAATCAATCAACAGCTAGCTTATACCCTACACCGTAAAGTGTTTTTAGATAGTTGCCACATCCTGCCTGTTCCATTTTCTTGCGGAGATTTTTTAAATGGGCATATAAAAAATCGAAAGAGGGGGCTTCCTCCATATAATCCCCCCACAATTGCTCGGCCAGGCTTTCTTTGGTAATCACTCGGTTTTTGTTTCTGGCTAACAGCAGTAATATATTGAATTCCTTGCGGGTTAACTGTAGTGGATTGCCTTCAAACCAAACTTCTTTTTCTGCCTGTCGGATCAAAAGATCACCCAGTTCGAGATTGGGTTGAAACAATTTATCCTTCCGCCTGGTAACTGCCCGAATCCGTGCCTTGAGTTCCTCTGAATGTAAAGGTAAGGGCAGAACATCATCCGCTCCTGCATTCAAAACAGCGATACGCCTTTCTACCTCCAGGTTTGGGCCATAAACGATCAGGCCAGTGTCTTTTTCTTCACTTTCCCGGAGCAGGGTGATGAGGTCTTCGGCTACCCCCCCCGGAATAGTTAACTCGAGCAAAACGCAGTCATAATCGAAACTAATGATCTTACGATACCCCTCGTGATAGGTCAACCCCAATTCACAAACGTGATCCTCCCGTTTCAGAATCTGGGCAAATGATCTGGCTTGCTCTTCATTTGCATCAATGATCAATATTTTCATCTGCTCTTTTCAGTAGTCAAAGAAAAATCAGAAATCATTCAGATTTTACGGGTTATTTGCCGAAAAAAATTTCAACTAATGATCCATCCCTCTACCAGGGTACAATTTATTAATGAAGAATTGGGATACGGCGTTTTTGCTTCCCAATTTATTCCAAAAGGCACGATCGTTTATGTAAAAGACGATCTAGAAATTGATATTTCTCCCTGGGCATATGAGCTATATGACCCCCACCTTAAACCGCATATTGATAAGTACAGTTTTATCGATGAACGGGGGCACCGCATTTTTAGCTGGGATCTTGCCAAATATGTCAATCACTGTTGTCATCCAAATACCATTAGCACGGGATACGGTTTTGAAATCGCCATCTGCGACATACAGGAAGGAGAAGAAATTACCGATGAATACGGCTTATTTAATCTGGAACACCCTATGTGCGTGCAGTGCGAAAAGGCTAATTGCCGAGCTTTGGTTCAAAAAGAGGATGTAGACCAGTACTTTGAAATCTGGGATGCTCAGATCAAGAGCGCTCTGGAGCATTTCGAAACCGTCGATCAGCCCCTGGCTGTTTTCCTGGAACCTTCGACAACGGAATTACTTACCAACTACTTCCAGTCTCCCGAAAAATACCTTTCCGTCAAGCATTTAACATTTAATCCTCTGACTATCTTGCAGTCCATTCGAAGAGTCGCCTAGTGCGCTTCAGGAGGTGACAATTTTTGTTATTTTGCCTTCCAAGACGGAAAAAGCGAAACACATGCCCAAACACCAAACTCAACTGGTGAATCCAGGCGAATTCGAGGGCCATCGACATTGGTACCCCAAAGCCCTGAACGCCACCATTCACCCAATGGTTCATTTCTTTTTGAACCTGGAGCAAGACCGGATCATCAACCGTTACGTACACCTACATCCCAAGGTTAACGCAGATACTTTAAGGCAATTACTCAACTATCCATGCAGGCATTTCCTATGGGCGGGTGCAGACCTCCTCAATGTAACCTCTGCGGGAGGCAAGCGACAGATGGTGATCATCGAAAATAACTCCTGTCCTTCCGGGCAAAAATCCATGCCCCTGGTAGACGATAGCGAGGAGCAGGGTAGTTATAAAAAACTGATCCAGCGTACTTTTGATCCCATCCTAAAAAAAAGGGGAAGGCTTCCGGAGGGCAGCCTGGCGGTGATTTATGATAAAAATCCCATGGAGACTACCGGGTATGCAGCTGTGATCGCTGATCACTTCCGGGAAGCCGTGTTCCTGGTCCCTTTTTACGAGGACGATCCCCAACCGCCTGTTCGCTTTCGGGAGGGCATTATGGAAGTGCGGGATGCCAATGGAGCATGGCACGCCATACGGGCAGCATTTCGGTATGTTACCCAGCGCCCCTGGAACCGCATTCCTCTACATACCAAAACCCGTATCCTCAACCCAACTGTAGCCTGTCTTGCAGGAGGTCGAAACAAGATGATGGCTGCTAAAGCCTACGATTTTTTCAATGCCGACCTTCATGCCTCTGGCCTGGGTATCAATATACCCCGAACCATTCGGGATGTTTCAAAAAATGAAATTCCCCTATGGGTGCAAAGCCTGGGTGGGCATGCGGTGGTCAAAGTCCCCTATTCCAATGCTGGGCAGGGAGTCTTTACCATTGTCAGTGAAAAAGAGCTACAGGCCTTTATGGCCCTAGACTTCCCCTATGACCGCTTTATCGTGCAAAGCCTTATCGGAAATTATAAGTGGAGTTCAACTACCGAACAAGGACGCCTTTACCACGTAGGGACCATTCCGTCAGCCAAGGGGAATACCTATGTAGCTGACCTGCGCATGATGGTTAGTAGTTCTCCCAAAGGGATACGGCCACTTTGCGTATATGCCCGCCGGGCTCAAGCACCACTGGAGGACGAACTCAAAGATGGACAGGACTCCTGGGATATGCTGGGCACCAACCTTTCCATTAAACTGGATTCCGGAGGTTGGGATAGTGACACCAATCGGCTGCTGTTAATGGACCGCCGGGACTTCAATAAACTGGGCATCGGTTTGGATGACCTGATCGAAGCCTACATCCAGACAGTCCTTTCCATGATAGCCATCGATAAAATGGCGCAGAACCTCTACAACAAACAGGGCCGTTTTCGAATGCGCTTATTCAAATCGCTGAACGACGACCCCGCACTGCTGGAGGAGGTACTAATGTAAAGATTAAATCCAATCAGGTTGTTCATTCCTAAGGGCATGCTGGATTTCTCCCGTATTTACGGTCGACATTGGTTCGAATAATAAGATCCAGCGTTCTTCCCTGGCCACTGATCTATGCTCGACCCCGCTCGGAACGACCAATAGTTCACCTTCCCCCAACTCCACCTCCCGGTCCCGGAACTTCATGCGCAAAGAACCTTTAACAATAAAGAATAACTCCTCTTCCTCTTGATGGCTATGCCATACAAACTCCCCCAGCACCTTTGCTATTTTAATTGCCTGACCATTCAAGGCGCCCAGTATTTTGGGGCTCTAATAGTCTTCAAATAAGGCGAATTTCTCTTCCAGATTAATCTTTTTCATAGTTGCTAAATGATGAGTTCCCTTTCGGCAAAATAGTGGTTTTGGGGTCTTATGCACCAGTGGGCTAAACGATCATTTATACTATTGAAAGTCACCAGCCCAAAGGTTTCCCCTCCCTGCTCCAAAAGCGTTGATCATGCATCCTCCAAAAGGGACCCGATCTTTGGTAACAAAGCTTGCAAAATAATTATTGCAACTATTATGAAGGGGGTATGTCCTTGGACAATGAAAGTAATGATAAAATGATGTATTTGCGCCCGATCCTATCCATGCTCAGCTTTTTTGTCTGTTGCCATTAATTGCTCAGGACATTTCTGATTCACCGGTTTACTATGCAGAACGTACGGTTGCTCCCTTTGCCAGGGACTATCCAGGAATGAGAATTCCCCGGCAAAAGACGGGCTTCCCGTTTGGCAGGCAGTGCATGGCTTTGAAGATCTGGAATCTAAAAAAGCCATAACCCGAGCACCAAAATCAACAACTGTGAAGGGGATGGCCAAAAGGCCTACGAATTATGCATTGATCTTGCAAAGCGCTTTGGAGGTTGGGAAGATTAGGCGCTGAACCATAGCCCCCTACTGTTGTTTACCAAAAAAAACTTACCTTATGAAAAAACGCATCCCACCCAAGCCCGGCCAGGAAAGCGTTTGGGATTACCCCCGGCCGCCCCGTATTGAATCCGTTCCCGAGCATTTACGAGTAGTATTCGGAGGAGAGGTCATTGCCGATTCCCGTCAAGCTTATCGGATACTCGAAACCAGCCACCCGCCTACCTACTACATTTCCATGGGAGATATCCAAATGCAATTCCTGCAGGCCCGGGCCGATAAAAGCAGCTTTTGCGAATGGAAAGGCCGGGCCGTTTACTGGGATCTGGTGGTAGGCGACCAGGTCAGAAAGACAGCTGCCTGGAGTTACCCCCAGCCCAATCGATCTTATTTCGAATTAACTGATCACTTTTCCTTCTATGCCTCCAAGACGGATGCCTGTTACGTGGGTGATGAAAAAGTAGAGGCCCAGGAAGGCGACTTCTACGGCGGCTGGATCACCGCAAAAATCGTGGGTCCTTTTAAAGGCGGAGCCGGCACTTGGGGCTGGTAACAAAAAATTAAATGCTTTTCTCAAAAATTTGATGTAGCTTTGTACTTTATTAAGCCCGAATCTGGGCAGTGTCTTGCCTGACAGGTTTATTGTAAAGGCCTTCCCGAAGGAGGGTCGTTCGATAGAAAGTCACTCTCCGATTCTTATATCACTACATGGATTTCAAAGATTTAGGGATCATTGATCCCATTTTAAAAGCGCTGCACGAGCAAGGCTATGCGCAGCCTACGCCTATTCAAGAACAAGCTATTCCTGAATTGCTGCATAACAAAGACCTCCTGGGCTGTGCCCAAACCGGCACCGGTAAGACCGCTGCCTTTTCGGTGCCCTTGCTACAACAATTATTCAAAAATCGGCCTCCCCGTCAAAAAGGGCCTCGCCCGATTCGATCCCTTGTGGTAGCCCCAACCCGTGAATTGGCCCTCCAGATCAATGAGAGTATCAGCGCCTATGGGCGTTATACCGGTTTGCGCAATACGGCTATTTACGGCGGCGTAAAGCAGGGGGCTCAAACCAATGCGCTGCGAAAAGGAATGGATATCCTCGTAGCTACTCCCGGTCGTTTACTGGACCTCATCAATCAGGGGTTCGTACATTTGGATCAGATCGAATATTTTGTTCTGGACGAAGCAGACCAAATGCTCGATATGGGTTTTATCCACGATATTCGAAGAATTATCAAACTACTTCCCACCCGCAGGCAATCGCTCTTTTTCTCGGCCACAATGTCCAAGGAGATTATTGCTCTTTCGAAACAAATATTGGGGGATCCCGTCCGGATTACTATCAACCCCAAGCAAACAACTGCCGAGCGCGTGGAACAAACCGTTTATTTTGTTCCTAAGCAAAACAAACGAAAACTGTTGGTGCACCTTTTGAAGGGAAAGGAGGTAGAATCGGCCCTGGTTTTTTCCAGAACCAAATTCGGTGCCGATAAGCTGGTAGGCATGCTTCAAAAAAAGGAGATCCATGCGGCTGCCATACACGGAAACAAAAGTCAAAAGGCGCGGCAACAAGCCCTGGGGCATTTCAAAAACGGAAAAATGAATGTGCTCGTTGCCACGGATATCGCTGCTCGGGGAATCGATGTGGAGGAGCTTTCACACGTCATTAACTTCGACTTACCCAATGTCCCGGAGACCTATGTCCATCGAATTGGGCGTACCGGGCGGGCAAATGCCGGAGGCCATGCAGTATCCTTTTGTGCCCCGGAAGAAAAAAGCTATCTACGGGATATTCAAAAACTCATCCAGCAACAGATACCCATTGTTAAGGAGCACCCTTTCATCCACCTTGACAAGGAACCCGAAACAGGTCAAGCCCAACAGCTACCCAACCGGGGTAACCTCCAAAAAGATGGGAAGCCCAAATCAAAACAGGGCGCTCCAAATGGGGAACCCTCCAATGCCTGGCAGGGAAAAAAGAAAAACAGGAGCCGCAGCAATAATCGTAATCAGCATACCCCTTCCAACAAGCGGTAGAGATTAGGCCTGCTTAAAAAGCAAAGGGCGATGTCATCTTTTTGGCATCGCCTTTTATTTTTCAGGTCCAGCTTTTCAGGGCCTAACGCCATTTTTGATTTTAAAGGGTGTTTTCCTGTTGGGTGATCTCAACAGCCAGCGCATTGTCCTGACAATAAAGCGGTTCCCCCATCGAATTTTAAAACGGGTTTTGTAGCGATCAAAAGAAGGCAGCAAATCCGGACAATGCTCCCGGACAGCTTTTATTTTTGCCCTTGCCGTTTTGAAATTCAATTGGTTATAATCCTGCTCGGCAGATAAAAACAGGTGTAGAAAAATGGCTTTCACCCAATGCTCAAGCCTATACTGCTCTGAGACAAAGATGGAATAAGCAGGTGGTTCATCCTGAGAGGGGGAAATCAAACCGAAGGTTTCCAGATATTGAAGACCTTTTACCAGCAGCGGGTGCTCAGGTGGTCCAAAAGTTTCGGCTAGTCGTCGCATTACCCGGGCCGTTTCCCGTTGCCGTATGTCGTTCAGTTGGTTCGTTTTACTGCCCTCATGTATTCGAAATCGAGCGAGTACCTCCTCCTGTAAATGCAGGATCGGATAATTCAGGGCGATGCGGGCAAACAGATCCACATCCATAGTAAACTGAAAAGAGGGGTCCAGATATCCGACTGTATCCAGGCATTCTTTCCTAAAAAATGCAGCTGGTTGAGTATAGGGGAAGGCAGCCAGGTAAAGCAGGTGAAACTGCTCTTTTGTCCAATTGGCAGGATGAGGCGGTTTATACCTTAGGAGTTTTTCTGCAGCATCGATCATTTCCGCTTTGCCATGAATGATCCCGGCATCCGGATATTGTTCGAATGCCTGGGCTATTCGAAATAGGGTTCCGGGCATTAGAAGGTCATCGCTATTGACCCAATTTAACACTATTCCACTTGCGCTGGTCAAGCCTTTATTAATTGCAGCAGCCTGGCCGGCATCCCGTTCACTTATCCAAAAATCGATCCAGAAGGCGTATTTTTCAATTACCTTTAGTGTCTGATCGGTACTGCCCCCATCGATGATAAAGTATTCTAATTTGGGGTAATTCTGGAGCAGAATGGACCTGATCGTAGCTTCAATAAATGCCCCTTGTTGAAAGGAAGGGGTCACGATCGAAACCATAGGAAGGGATAAGTGCGCAAGCCCTTCAGACAGGGGAGTCTCAACTGTCCAGGGCCAACCTTTTTTCCCGAGTGGTGGTGGAGGCAAGTCTGCAAGTATTCCAGGCAAAATGCTTCGGTTTTTGAAGAGCTCTAATTAAAAAAAATACATGCTGATTACCTTAAAAGTTATGAAGGTTCAGGTCGGGTCATGCAAAAGTGCGGTATGATACAAGAGGCCGTGTTAGAGCAGCACATTAAAAGAAGAGGAATATATCTTATGCTTTTCGGCTACCGCATAACTCGTTCGGAATTTGAAACCACCAAAAATTCGGAAAGCTGACCAAAGGCTTGAAAAGCAATATCTGTGTCATTTTCGAATTTAGTATGTAAAGGTAAAGTGTATTCGACTCAAATTCTTTACCATTGTCGTGGTAATCCGCTATCTTAAGTTTTTAAAAAATTCAACTGAATACGGTTACTTACATCTTAGCCCCTGAATTCACTAATTTATTCGCAATATATATGATTATTAAAAAGCAATTGGAGGAAAGCACGAAAATTAAAAATATTCGCCTGGAGGTCATGCAGGAGTTGGAAAAGTCAATGGACGATATTCTGGAAGAGTTTCTGAAGCCCATTGAGGAAAACTGGCAGCCTTCCGACCTGTTGCCCGATTCAAGAGATCCTGATTTTTTTGAGCAAGTGGAAGAGATCCAGGACCTTGCCCGTCAAATGAGCTATGATATGTTTGTCGTTCTCATTGGGGACACGATCACAGAAGAAGCCTTACCAACCTACGAATCCTGGCTGATGGATGTAGAAGGGATTGACCAGCGAAAGGGTTTCGGATGGTCCAAATGGGTGCGGGCCTGGACAGCTGAGGAAAACCGCCACGGGGATCTGCTCAATAAGTACCTCTACTTGTCCGGTCGCGTAGATATGCGCGAAATGGAAATTTCTACCCAGCACCTGATCAACGATGGTTTCGATATTCAAACCGGCAGGGATCCTTATCGGAATTTCATTTACACCAGCTTTCAGGAACTGGCGACCAATATTTCACATCGAAGGGTAGCTTCCGATGCAAAAAAAACCAATAACAAACGCCTGGCTAAGATCTGCGGAGTAATTGCCGCAGATGAAAGCCGCCATGCCAAGGCTTACATGACCTTTGTAGAGCGTATCCTGGCTGTAGATGCCAGCAATATGTTGGTAGCACTCGAAGATATGATGCGGAAAAAGATCGTGATGCCTGCCCACTTCCTTCGCGAAACCGGAGGGCGCATAGGAGAACTGTTCATCCATTTTTCCGATGCCGCCCAACGTACCCAGGTGTACACCACTCAGGATTACATTGATATCCTGAAAAGCTTGTTAAAGACCTGGGATATCGAGCATCTTACTGATCTCAACGACCAGGCTGAAAAAGCCAGAGATTACCTCATGGCTTTGCCCAAACGCCTTCAACGCATTTCTGAACGGGTGAAGATCCCCGAAAAGCAATACGAGTTCAAGTGGGTAGCTGATTAAGTTCTGCAGAGGACCCAATAGTGTTTTGTTTTATTTGAATAAACCAAAATGGCTTTCAAGGTCGTCATTTTTTTCTTTATTGGAGAAAAAGGTTTTCGGACTAGTCCAAGAACCTTTTTTATTTAAAAGTTTTGTTAGGCAAGCCTAACTTTTTAGTTTTGCATATCAAAAACTGAAAGGTTATGAGGTACAAATTGATGCTTTGTCTAATAATAATTCAACTAACAGCTCAGGGGCAAGAGGGGCGACTGGAAGGAGTGGTTACCAGTTCTGATGGCACCCCCTTAGAGCTGGCCACGGCCGAATTACAAGGCGCTGATTACTTTGCAGGAGCTATTACTGATGAGTTTGGGGCTTTTACTATCGAAGCCATTCCCGTTGGGAGCTATACTCTTTTAGTAAGTAGCCTTAATTACAGCCGTTTTTCTACCAGGGTCGAAATTCGATCGAATTCGACCTCTACCCAAACGATTCAGTTGGAAAAAGACCGGCTGGACCTGGATGAAGTGGTCGTAAGTGCTACCCGTTACGAAATGGGGCTACAGGAAACACCGGTGCTAGTACAAACCACCGGTAAAAGGTTATTCGAAGCCACCCAATCCATGACGGTATCGGAAGTATTGAATTTCCAACCTGGAGTTCGGGTAGAAACCAATTGCCAAAACTGCGGATTTACGCAGGTTCGCCTGAATGGTCTGGAAGGTGCTTATTCGCAAATCCTGATCAATAGCAGAGCCGTATTCAGCGCCTTGAATAGCGTTTATGGTCTAGAGCAGATACCGACCAGCATCATTGAGCGGGTAGAGGTAGTGCGTGGGGGCGGTTCCGCCTTGTATGGTTCGAACGCCATCGCAGGTACGGTAAATATTATCACAAAGGAACCGGTTATCAACACCTGGGAGGTTTCGAGCAATTTCGCTCTGATCGATGGAGGATCACCAGATAATACCATCAACTTCAATGCTTCCCTGGTGGATGACGACCTGCGATCTGGAGTCACTTTCTTCGGTATGTTTCGCGACCGGGAAGCATGGGATGCCAACGGAGACAGCTTCACCGAAATCACCGGTCTGGAGAACAACACTTTTGGAACCAAGGCTTTCTTCAAATCGGGAAAGCGCAACAAGATTACCCTCGACTTCAGCACCATCCGGGAATACCGCCGTGGTGGCGACCGCTTGGAACTCCCTCCTCACTTCACTGATATTACCGAAGAGCTCGACCACAATACCATTATCGGAGGGCTTACCTTCGAACAAAAAAGTAAAGACCAAAAAGGAGGCTGGACTGCTTATGCATCTGGTCAAACGACACAGCGGGACAGCTACTACGGTGGCCTGGGAGGTGGCCGCGAACCGGCTGATACTGCCTTGGCGTTGAATGCCTACGGCAATACTCAGGACCTGGCCCTGATTGGCGGTCTGCAATATGCTCACCAATGGGATTCGGGGGATGCCCTGGTGGCAGGGATAGAGAACCAACTCAGCGATGTACAGGATGACATCCCGGGTTATAATCGGCTGATCGATCAGCGGGTGAATAATATCGGCCTATTTGGCCAATACGAATGGCAGGTCAGCCAGCGTTTTAAGGCGCTGCTGGGTGCTCGCTATGATCACACCTCTGTTGATGGCTTCTACCGTACGGGAACTGTCGAAAGGAGCGCTGGTGCCAACATTGGCGTAGTGAGCCCTCGAGCTACCTTTTTATTCGATCTAAACGATCGAGTGCAAATACGGGCAGGTTACGCAAGGGGGTTTCGGGCGCCCCAGGCTTTTAATGAAGACCTGCACATCTCCTCGGTGGGTGGGGAACCCCAATTTGTTATTATTTCTGAGGATCTGGAAAAGGAATTATCCGATGCCTTCTCTGCTTCGATCAGTTACACTCAGACCATTTTCGGGCAAACCCAAACCAGCGCTTTACTCGAAGGCTTTTACACCAAATTACACGACCCCTTCACCCTGGTCAGCACCGGTGCAACACTACCCAATGGATCGATTGTGGAGGAGGTTCGCAACGGGGCTGGTGCGTACGTTGCCGGTTTAAATTTCGAATTTAATGCTTCTCCCTCGCGGGAGTTCCTCTTCCAGGTGGGTGGTACTGTTCAGCAAGCCATTTATGATGAGGCGCAATTTTTATTCGAACCCGAGGAAGGCAATGAAAGCGAACCAACGGTTAGTGTCGAGGAGTTTGTGCGCACTCCGAATTTGTATGGCTTCCTAACTACCAATTGGTCTCCCTCAGAGGCTTTCCAACTAGATGTATCAGGAGTTTATACCGGTTCTATGATCGTCCCAAGGGTGGTGAGCGAGTCAGGCTTTCTGGAGCTCATAAATTCTAATGCCTTTTTCGAATTAAACCTTAAAGGAGCTTATCACTTCCATTTACAAGACCAGCTACATCTAGAATTGAATGGTGGCATACAGAACCTGTTCAACAGTTTTCAGGACGATTTTGACATTGGCCCGGGCCGCGACTCCAATTACATTTACGGGCCTGCTCGCCCCAGGACGTTTTTCATAGGGTTGAAACTGGGGAATTTCCATGGTTAGATAGGGTGAAAATAGTTTTGTTCACTTTTTAACCCAGGGATCAAAGAGGCACTTGGTTGGGGTCCACCCGCTGAATTAACTGTAGGGGTTCATTGTTTTTAGCCAGGATATAAGCGGGTTTTCCTCCGATTGAAATGGTAGCCATTTGGCGCACCTGACCGTTGATCAGTAAGGCTCCCAGCGGCTCGACTTCCAGTTTACCGTCAGGGTAGACCCGAAGGAGGTTACCATAGTCTGCATCATAGCGGCCCATTTCGATATTGTTCTCATAAAAGTTGCCGGCCAGGATCAGCTCAGTGTACTCTGCCGTGGCACCTGGCAGGACTACCCCTCCTTTGAGGGGTGCGAATTGAAGGCGGTCTGGCAAGGGTGTTAGGGTGAAATTCCATTGCCCCTCATTGGTAAGCAAAACGCTTTCGAAGGTCGTTGCGGTACGCACCACAGCTTCAGCAAGTGCTTCAGGTCCAAAGAGGTCTTGCAGCGTAGCACTGGCAAAGTCCCGGGCGTAGAGGTATTCCTTCTTTAAATGAGGCATTTGCCGGGTAAGCTCTTTATAGGTTGCAAAGGGCCGCTCTTGCCCCTCCACGTAATAGCTTAAGATCTGGTCCTGTTGTCCATTCTTGTCGAAATCATGGACATACAAATGCATCGGTTCTTCAACAGAGGCTTGCAGTTTGGAGTTTAAGCCCAGATTGCCGGCGATCAGGTCAAGGTCTCCGTCTTTATCGTAATCAAAGGGAATGAGGTTGTTCCAAAATCCATATTCCTGGCATAAAAGGCGTTTGGTAAAATGTCCTTCCTGATTTTCGAAAGCCAGTAGGGGTCCCCACTCCATAGCCAACAACAGATCCGGATCTCCATCCTGATCAATATCCTGAAATTGTCCGCTTTTTATCAGTCCTATTTCCTTGAGGTTGGGTGCCCGCTCTTCCGTGACCAGGGAGAATTTACCACTGCCGTTGTTTTCGAGCAAATAGGATTCTGGAGTTAGGCCATAGTTCCAGGGGACGGCCCTTCCACCGAAAAACAGGTCAGTATCACCATCCCCATCTATATCTGCAGCAGCTACACAGGCAGCTGTCATATACAATTTTGGCAAAGCGGAAGTATCCCTTCGAAAATCGCCCCTGCCATTATTCTTATAAACCCGGGATTGCAGAGGCTCGCTTTTTCCGGTGTATTCGTTTCCACCGCTGGCAATGACGAGGTCCAGATCCTTATCTCCATCAATATCAACCAATTGGGCGTCCACATCTTCAAACAAAGAGTCTTTTTGAAGTTCAGGTTGCAGGACCTGCTCAAAACTACCGTCGATCCGTTGAAAGAAAAAGCCACTCTGGGTTCGCTTTGAACCGCCTACGAAAACATCCTCCAACCCATCTCCGTTTATGTCCCCTGTGGCGAGAGCAGGGCCTTCCGTAGACACCATGTGGGGGATCAATTGCTCCCGGTTGAATTCCACGAAGGGGTTTTCCTCATGCCGGAAGATCAGGCTCAGGGAGTCGGTCAGATCTTCCCAGCGGTTGTCCAGGGGGGCTTCCTTTCCCTGGAGGACGGAGAAATCGAATGCTGGTAAGCCGGGTTGCCACTTCATGACCAATAAGCGATCTAAGGAATCAACTGGTATCCGCTGCATGCCCCCGTCCGGCCAGACCAGCATCAGCGAATCCAGATCCTTATCGGATCCAAGTCCAATATCCAGATACTGCAGCATACTGGATTGGTACCCTCTTACTGCATAATGTTCGAATACCAGTTTGTCTTCTCCTTTGAAAGCGACCGCCATACTTCCGATGCCTTCAGGGTTCTGGGGGCTACCCTTTAACTGAAGTTGCAAATAGTGCTGATCGGAGCCGGCCTGCTCCCGGCTTTGATTTTTATAGATGAAAGGGGCATCCTCCAGGTTATTGACGACCAGGTCCAGGTCGCCGTCATTGTCCAGGTCCACGGCTACCGCACCATTCGAAAAGGATTCGGTCTGATTTTCCACCTTTTCCGTCAGGTCTTCGAACTTCAGATCACCCCGATTAAGGAAAAAGCGGTTGGGCAGCTTGATACGGGGCATTTTCTCCACAATATCCAGATCACTCTCCGACATATGATCGAATTGCATCTTATACCGTACCTCATCAGATGTTCGAAAATTGATATAGTCAATATCGTTCATTCGGCGTGGGATCCCATTGCTGATGAAAAGGTCCTTATATCCATCCTGGTTAAAATCTGTCAACAATGGGGCCCAGCTCCAATCGGTAGCAGCTACCCCGGCAAACAAACCGATCTCACTAAAGGAGCCGTTACCGTTGTTCAACTGCAGGTTATTTCGTGCATATTGATGATTGTAACCGTAGCCCAGTTTGAACTGAAAGACCCCATAATCATCTTCTGCGAGAGAAGCCTTCAGGATTTTCGGATCATTGGGTAACATATCCAGCGATATCACCTCATTAAGGCCGTCATTGTTAATATCTGCCATATCAACGCCCATGGAGAACCGACTGGTATGGCGCATTTGCTCGGTCAATACCTCTTTAAAGGTCCCGTCCTGCTGGTTGATATAAAGGTAGTCATTCTCGTGAAAATCATTACCGATATAAATATCCGGCCAACCGTCCCGGTTAATATCCCCGGAAACGATTCCCAGTCCATATCCGATTACGGTACTATAAATACCGGCTTCACCGGTGACATCAGTAAATACCCCGCCGTCGTTGCGCAGTAGGCGATCTCCTGCTGTCTCGTGCTTACTTTCCTCGAAGGTTTTTCGTCGCCCAAAGGTACCGTTATGATGGAGCGAATGATTGAGTTGATACAGATCCAGGTCGCCATCGCCATCATAATCGAAAAAAGTAGCTTGAGTGCCGAAGCCAACCAGGTCCAGTCCGTATTGTTCAGATTGGTCTTCAAACAGAGGGATTCCTTCTTCTATTCCTGTGCAAACGAACAGCTGATTGTGTCCTTTCAGTACCTTATAATCCCCTACCTGGGAAACGTAAATATCCAGCAAGCCATCATGGTTGATATCTACTACGGATGCTCCGCTTGACCATGCGGTGGGTTGACCAGCTACCCCGGCTGCTTCGGTAACCTTTCGAAAATGGAAATCCCCTTCGTTCAGGTATAATTGATTGGGCCCCATATTGGAGGTAAAATATAGATCTACCAAACCATCCCGGTTAAAATCGCCGGCTGCTATCCCGCCGCCATTGAAAAAATACATGTAATTAAAGACGTGGAAGACGGTGTCTTGCTTCAGCACATTCTCGAATTCCAGGCCTGTATGCTCGCTTTTTAGTAAAACAAATGGAGCATCCGGCTCTCCTGACGAACAACTGAATTGCAGGGCAAGAAAAAGAAGAGCTCCTTTAATGAAGTGAGATATTGACGTATTAGCGTGTCGGGAAGTTGGCGTGTTGGCGTATTGGCGCATTGTTATTGGCTATTGGTATTTAACTTTTAAATCTCCTGTTCTCAAGTCTCCTGTACCACAGGAATGTACCCTACATATTTTCCTTACCCATTCCCTTTTTTTCAAACAACAAGGGGGGCTGGTCGTTACGAAGGAAAAGGAAGTGGGGGTTTCCGTTTAGGTGTAGTGGTACGATCTGTTTGACATCGCCCCGGATAAACAGCCCGGACTCCCAGCTGTTCAGGCGGAGATATCCGCCCTGGCCATCATTTAAGAGTACATGACCGAAGCCTGCATCCAGTTTCGAGAACTGTGGAGTAAAGCTCCGGTCATTTCCGGCCATGATCAGATCTTGCAGGCCATCTCCATTCAGATCGGAGCAGGTGATATCACAAATACAAGAAAATTGAACCTCCTTCGGTAGTGGCTGCAATTCGAATGCACCATTACCCTGATTAATGGCAACCGTGGAAGAAAACCAACTTCCCTCCAGTACTAAAGCTTCATCCAGGACTTCTTTCGAAAAAAGGTCATGAATGGTTTTTTCGGCATACTCCGTGTGCTTCAAATTTTCTTTTTTCAAGCTGGGTAACTGAGTAGTCAACTCCTTTTTCAAAGGAATGGGCATATCCCGGCCATCAATGGTCTGGGTCATGATCTTTTCGGTAGTCCCATTGCCATCAAAATCGGCAATCCAAAGCTTGGCCGGTTGCTCAGGAGACCCCTTAAAATAGAAGTTTTCCCCTCTGTTTCCAAGGATCAGGTCCTGATCGCCGTCGCCGTCTACATCATCGCTGGCAATGGCATACCACCATCCCGAAAAGCTATCCAGGTCTGTTTCGATTAGTTCCCATTTTCCATTGGCCAGGGCAAGGACCTTAGGCGCCATCCACTCGCCGGTAATGACCACCTCCTTTTGTTCATCCCCGATAATATCTACCAGCCTGGCGGCGGTCAGCATTCCCAATTCAGCCAAATCAGGGGCCCGACTTGCAGTGACGTCCGAAAAACGGCCTGAACCGTCATTTTCCAGTAAAAAACTCGGTGGAGGCGTCCCATAATTCCGCGGTGTAGAGCGACTGCCCACCAGAATATCCAGGTCTCCGTCCCCTTCCAAATCCAGGGGGATTGCAAAAGCGGTATTATATCCTTTTTGTGGCAGGGCATCGGCATCCAGTTGAAAGAGCCCTTTCCCGTCGTTTCGGAAAAAGCGATCTAATAACTGTCGCTCGTTAGGGGAAGCCTGATTACCGCCTGAACCAATGTAAAGGTCCAGGTCTCCGTCATTGTCGGCATCAAAAAGGGAAATTTCCGTATCCTCAAAATCTAGATACCGGCTAAGCCCGGCTTGCTCCATAGGTTCGAAGCCGTTTGTGTTTTGTCTGTAAACCAGAGTCGGCTGTCCCGCTGCTCCAGCAAGGACGACATCATCCCGGCCATCCCCATCAATATCCCCCACGGCTGCCCGGGGACCCTCCCTGGAGAGCATCCGCATGGTCAGTCCTTCTTGGAAGAAGTCGATATAATCATTTTCGTTGTGTTTCGGGAAAAAGTGTTCCCGTTTAGCTAACAGGGCGTTTTGATCAGCCTGCAGGTAATTCCTTGGCACTGCCGGTCGGAGTTCCATAGCGTCATACTCCAATTGCAAAAGAGTATCCACCGGTGGGTTATAAAGGGTGGAACTGGTACGGTCTGGCCAGATCACTACCAGGGAGTCTAATGCATGGGAATCCCCCAGCCCGAAGGTCATCCGGTAATCAACGGAGGACTGAAACCCCCTGGAGGGGATCAGGTGTTGGTTAAAGATCTGATCCCCTGCGTGCAACCGCACTTTAGCCCCCAGGGCCAGAGCATTTTCGCCCTTTCCCTTCAGACTTACTGCCAGAAAGTGCCTCCCCAGCTGTTCAGTTGTATTGTTTCGAAAGAGCATAGACGTCTGGTTAAGGTTATTAATTACCAGGTCCAGGTCACCGTCATTATCCAGGTCACCGTAGGCACCGCCGTTTGAAAAGGTTTGCTGATCAAAACCCCATGAAACGCCAACATCTTCGAAGGTCAGATCACCTTTATTTCGGTAGAATTTGTTTTTCTGAGGGATGGAAGGCATCCGGTCCACAATGGCCTGCATATCTTCCTTCTTTCCGGTCAGGGCCATTTTTTGCATCACCTCATTTGCAAAGAAGTCGATAAAATCCTGGTCGGTTACATCCTGATAAACGCCGTTACAAACATACAGGTCGCGCAGGCCATCGTTATCTGCATCAAACATAAGAGCACCCCAACTCCAGTCACTGGCCGCAACCCCACTGAAATAAGCGATCTCGCTAAAGGAAGCATCCCTGTTATTGTATTGCAGGGTATTTTGCATGTATTGATGATAGAAATCGCGTTGTTGTTTGAGGTAATAGGTATTGTAATTTTCGAAAGAAGAAGTTGTTTTTCGCCGGTAATCGGTTTCGGGCAACATTTCGGTCACAAAGATCTCCGGATAGCCATCGTTATTGATATCCGCCATGTCGGCTCCCATGGAAGAAAGGGAAAGGTGCTCCATCCAATCCTTGATCTCCTCCCGGAAAGTCCCGTCCTTTTGATTTACGTAAAGATAATCCCGTTCGAAAAAGTCATTGGAGATATACATATCCGGCCAGTGATCTCCATTGACATCTCCGACCGTTATTCCAAGACCAAAGCCGATCAAACTGCCATAGATACCGGCCTCTCGGCTGACATCCACGAACTGCCCCCCTTCATTGCGCAGCAACTTATCTCCTCCACCCTGCAGGAAAGGTTTCACCGGCCAGTCTTCAGCGTATAGCTCCCGCTTTCCACTATAATTCAGCGTATTGACCGGGATAAAGCTATTGTTCAGGATATAGACGTCCAGGTCGCCATCCAGGTCGTAATCGAAAAATGCCGCATGGGTCGTGTAGCCGGCTTCATTCAAACCCCATTCGACTGCCTCCTCCCGGAAGGTGCCGTCCTGCTGGTTGACGAACAATTCGTTTTCCGGAAGTTGATCTGGGTTGTACCCGGCATTACACACATAAATATCTAACCAGCCGTCAGCATTGATATCTACCAGTACCACCCCGGTACTCCAGGTTTTGGTCCCAGCAACCCCTGCGGCCTGGGTGACATCCTCAAATTGGAGATTTCCCTTATTCAGGAATAACTTATTGGGCTCCATATTGCCAGTCAGATAGATATCGGACAGCCCGTCATTATTTACATCGCCAATGGCCACCCCTCCCCCATTATAAAAATTCCGGTAGCTGAAAATATTGAAGTCTTCTGTTGGTTCCACTCGATTGAAGAATGCCATCCCGGTATGTTCGACAGCAAGTAAACTAAATAAGGGAAGGTGTTTCAATTGCTTTTCACAACTGACCAGGAAAATACCCGCCGTAAAAAGGCACAGAAGATGTTTGTTCATAGCTTGGGAATATTTGTGGATTCCAATACAATCACATAAAGATACTACAGCCGGCAAACCCCAGTGTGCGAACTTTAATTCGCACCCTTTAGCACACAAATGAAAAGTGGTACTGCACCGGGGCGCAGTACCACTTTCATTTGGTCTATGTAAGCCCGGGTTGAATTAATAGCCGGGGTTCTGCGTTAGGTTCGGGTTAACAGCCAGAGCTGTCGGAGGGATTGCAAAACGCAAGCGTTCAGCTCCGGAGGCTGGCTTTTCATTCCAGGTTCCAAGGAATTTACCGAAGCGGATCAAATCCGTACGACGATGACCTTCCCAGTACAATTCCCGACCACGCTCATCCAGTAAAATATCCAGATCTATAGAGGATAAGGCATCCACTCCCCGAGCGGTACGAATTTCATTGACAAGGGCCAAGGCTCCTGCTTCATCGCCTGTACGCAATAAAGCTTCAGCCTTCATCAGTAAAACATCGGCATACCGGTAGAAAACGTAATCATTGTCTGCATTGTCACCTCCATTATAATCAATGGGATACTTGATCACACGGATTCCAGTAACTTCCAGGTCATCTCCGGTTTCTTGTAATTTAACCTCTGGCGTGAAAGCCAGCGGATTACCTCTTCGGTCCTCCAATGCTGTACCCTCTGCATCAAATTGCTGGCCAACCAAGAACCCTACATTTACACCTCCCACTTCTGTAATACCGTCATATGCCCCTCCTACACGAGGATCTACCTCTTCAAATTTATTGTAGAAGTCAGCAATGGTGGTGAAACCATTCCATCCAGATGGATTTTGGTTGTAATGGAGGGTGCAGAACCAACGGGAGCGGACATTACCGGAACGCTCGCCACCCAGGTTTTGATTAGTGAAAATGTTTTCGGTGGAGATCAGGTCATTGTTAGGTGCAAAGTTGTCAAAGTAGTTTGCTGACAAAGAATATTTGCCAGAATTTATGATCTCATCTGCCAGATTGATAACCTGCTGCATGTCGCCAGGGTCGAAAGTAGGGTTTTCGCGATTTTCAAATGCGCCCCTTTGCAAATAAGTTTTCATCAACAGCACTTTGGCAGCATCTTTATTAGCACGATAAGCAGGTCCATCGGGAAGATCATTCATCACTTCATTAACCTCACTAATTACAAAGTCCACTGCCTCTTGCCCGGTCAAAACACGTGGTGCTTCCAGCAGGTTATCCCCTGGTTCGCGAAAGGGCACCTGATCCCAGCCATCCGCGATGGAAAGCATTACGAAAGCACGCAACATACGGGCTTCAGCGGCTTCTTGAGGTGATGGATTAAAATCTAGTACGTTGGTGGCAGAGAATACAATACTTAAAAGGCTGTTGAAGGCACCTTCAAGGAAGGCGTGGTCAGGCCCCCAGGTATGATCGTGTAACACCCGCCAAACACCATTATCGTCCCAGTCCGGTCCCCTTGTTGGGCCGATCACTTCATCAGAAGTATGTTCCTGAGCAGCCCAAAATTGAGCTTGATCCTGATAAGGAAGTTGCATGCCATCATAGGCTGTTTGAAGCAGGGCAGAAACATCTGCATTTTCTGCAAAAAATTCATCTGCTTCCTCACCGGTCAGGTCTTCCCGCAAATCTTCTTCCAGGTCAGTACAAGCCGAGAAGGAAAGTACAAGCCCCGCAAGAAGCAGACTTTTAGTTATGAGTTTCATGGAGAAAAGAATTTTAATTTTGAATTCAACATTCATTCGAAATTACTGATAATTAGGCGAAAAGACCAAAGGAAAGGCGCCATTCTGACAAAAATGCGACGTTTGCGCCTGGCCATTTGGTCCTTTTCACTGATTAGAGGTTGAAACGAGCTCCAAAGATCACCGTCCGGGCAGATGGGTAAGGAATATACTCAATACCCGCTGATGGCAACCCATTGGCATCGTTCACCGTATTAACCTCTGGGTCGAAACCGGTATAACCCGTAATAACAAACAGGTTTTGCCCGGTAATGTACAGTTGTGTGCCTTTTAGGAAATTATTAGCAATATTCCCCAGATCGTAGGTTAAAGTAGCATTGGCCAACTTCACGTAACTTCCATCTTCGATATAGCGATCCGAAGATTTGATCGGGTTGGAAGTAGCTTCCATAACCGAGTTACCGACCAGGTTGGCATCAATATTCCGCGACCCCAGGTTACCGATCGGGATAACGGTATTCTTGGTATTATTATAGATATCATTCCCCAGGGAGCCGTTGAAGTTTAGGGTCAGGTTAAAATCCCCTACACCAAAGGTAGTATTGATCCCCAATAACACATCCGGGTTCGGGTCTCCACGATAATCCAGTTCTTCATTATTGGCAAATACACTTTGTCCGTCATCCCCGATCTCAATGTGGTCACGGGTATAGAAGGCATTCAAAGGAGTATTATTGGCCAGGCGATGGATCTGAGCACCAGAAATACCCTGGCCGAAAAGTGTCCCATAAGGAGTATTTGGGCCATCGTAATTGGTCAATTCATTGTCCAGGAAAGCCACATTACCACCCAATCTCCAGGTGAAACCGGGATTATCCACTATGTAGGCATCCAAAGCAATTTCCACCCCCTGGTTAATCACATTTCCCGGCAGGTTGATCCAGTACAAACTGGAAGGTGCGGGTTGAATGGTGGGGAACTGGAATAAAAGGTCTTCCGTATTTCTGTTGAAGTATTCTACAGAACCTACCAGTTTGTAATCCCACAGGGCAAAGTCTATCCCCGCATTGAAAGTAGTGGTGGTTTCCCACTGCAGATCCGGGTTAGCAACGTTTTCCAGAAAAATCTGTTCCTGACCAAACCCATAGCGCTCCCGAGAAGCACCGGGAGGGAAAGACTGATTACCAGTTTGTCCCCAACCAACCCGTAGTTTCAGGTTGTCAAAAATGCCATCATCAGCAAAGCCCTCATTATGAATATTCCAGGCACCCGCAAAGGCAGGGAATACCCCATATCTGTTATTTTCTCCAAATTTACTGGATCCATCAGCACGAACCGTTGCCGTTAGCAGGAAACGATCACTGAAGTTGAAATTTACCCGGCCAAAGAAAGACTGTAATTCTTGATCTGGCGGAGCAAAAGAAAATACGTTCCGGCTATTGGTGGATGAGTTTTGAAGAATATTGGTATAGTCAAAATCATCTACCAGGAAGTCCTGAGCGACCAGACCGGTCAAATCCTGAGTAGTTTTCTGAAACTCATATCCTGCTAGGGCCTGGAAAGAAGTACTGCCAAAATCCTTATCAAAAGTCAGCGTATGAGTCAACACCTGGGCAGTAACCACATTATCAATGGCAGCTGCCTGACCACGACCTTCAATATTTTCCAGGTTAATATCTTTATCGATATAAAACCTCCGATTACCCACCCCTGAGTTCAGACCATACAAAAAGCGATAGGTCAGGTTATCTGTGATCTGGTAAGAAGGTTGAATATTGAATAACACATCATTGGTGCGTACATCATCATTCCAGGAACTTAAGAGTACCAAGGGGTTAGTAAAGTTTCCGAAATCGGGAATGGGAATGGGGTCCCCGTTGGAATCGCGCAAGGGATGGGTGGGGTTCCATTGCAAAGCATTACCAATAAGGCTTCCGCGGAAACCGGCATCCGTACTAATTGGTGGCGTACTTTCGTCTGTACGGGATACAATCAAGTTGAAATCGATCCCCAATCGGCGATTTTTCAGGAATTTGTACCGACCGGAAAGCGTACCGTTGATCCGTTGCAGATCGTTGTTTTTCACAATACCCTGTTGGTTGAAAAAGCCAAAGGACGCCCGGTAGTTTCCATTAACGCCCCCTCCGTTGATCGATAAGGTGTGTCGGTTAACGACAGCCGTACGGGTTATTTCATCGAAGGCATCTACGTCATCTCCGAAATCCCCTCCGGTCAATCCGTAATCCTGAAGGGCATCGCGATACTCATCGCCATCCAGTACCTCGTATTTTTTCAACTGATTGGAAAAACCAATGGAAGTATTGATGCCAATGGTGGGAGGGCCCGTTCGCCCCTGTTTGGTATTAATGATGATAACCCCGTTAGCACCCCGAGAACCATAGATGGCTGCAGCAGAAGCATCTTTCAATACCTCCATCGACTGTATATCGTCCGGGTTCAGGTAATTAAGCGGGTTGGAAGGCGGTGTATTACCTAAACCACCGGCATTCAAATCCGGCTTAGAAGAGATACCGCTCAGGGGCACCCCATCCACCACAAACAGGGGGTCATTTCCGGCTCGGATAGAAGCGTTACCTCGTATCCGTACGGTAGTTGCACTACCGGGCTGACCACTGTTGTTAAGGATCTGTACCCCGGGGGCTTTACCCTGGATCAATTGATCCGGTGCAACGACCAGACCTCCATTAAAATCCTTTTCGGCAATAGAAGCCACCGACCCGGTCAGGTCGCTTTTCTTAACGGAGCCATAACCGATCACCACTACTTCATCTAAAACCTCTCCAGCACTGAGGCTGACATCAACGGTGTTCGAGGCTCCGATCGTAACTCGCTCGGCAGCATAACCAGTGTAAGTAAACTCCAGCTCTGTAATTCCTTCGGGAATATCGAGCACATAAGCTCCATCAAAATCTGTAACGGTACCCGTACTGGTGCCGATGGCCAGGATGTTCGCCCCGATGAGCGGTTCTCCTGTTTCGGCATCCGTTACCGTACCGGAAACAGTCCGTTGTCCGATAGCTAGTTGAGCCGCGAACAACAGCATTAGCATGGGCAATATACGCATGCAATAGTCAACTTTAAGCTTCATACGTTAATCCATTATTTAGTGAATGAAATAAGGTCCAAGTTAATAGGTGCGTTATTAAAGGGAATCAGCTTAATTTAAAAGCAGGCACTCGCTAGTTGTTATTTTGTCTGGAACCGGACGAAAACTTGGGTTTTAACAATCATCCGGAATAATATTTTCAACAGTTTTAAAGAAATACCAAAAAATCTCTTTTGGGTTCTTTCGTTTAGTTGTTTTACTAAAGGCTTATTTCACAAGCGTTTGCAAGCTATTTGAATACTTTTGGTGTTTACAATACACTAACTCCATCTATCAAAAATGAAAAATTAAAAGGAATTAAACAAAGTATCAAGAGAAATATTTTACTCTTTTCCTGCATTTTAAAATTTAATTTCTTCTGAAAATACATAGATTACGAAAAAGCAATGCGACCATGCGGCTCCTGAAGTGTTTCCTGATTTTTCTTTTTTTCGCCCAGTCGCTACCCGCTCAAATCGTGAAGACAGGAGATGAGTCTAATTTGATCGATTTATTTGGTCGGGATAAAATTCAGCGGCAGCGATCTGATCTTAACGTGGGTCCGGGAAAGCGTGCCGAACTGCCGTTCGAATACCGAAATAACTTTATCATCGTCGAGCTGGTCTTTAATGATCTTTTTCCACTCAAATTTATTTTTGACACCGGAGCAGAACATACTGTTCTCACCAAGCGTCAGGTAGTGGATATTCTCGGCCTGAATTATCAACGTCGTTTCGAGATCATGGGAGCTGATCTCGAAACGACCCTTATTGCCTATCTGGTGCGGGGGGTGTCGTTTAAAACGGAGGAGTTACTGGCTTACAACCGTTCCATTCTGGTACTCGAACAGGATTATTTTAAGTTTGATGAGTTTATCGGCACGGAGATCCACGGCATCCTGGGTGCGGATTTTTTTCGACGCTTCGTTATCGAAATCGACTACGACCGCAAGCGGATCGTTTTTATGGATCCAGCTAAATTCAAGCCTCCCAAAAAGGGGTATGAGCAATTAAAGACCGAGATCTTCCGAAGCAAGCCTTATATTGAAGGGGAAACGCTTTTACCGAATAAAACCAGAGTGCCTACCAAATTACTCATGGATACCGGCGCCAGCCTCGGTCTACTCCTTTACACCGACACCCATCCGGACCTTAATGTACCCGAAAATAATATTCCCAGCGATATCGGTTTTGGGCTCAGTGGCGTACTGAAAGGCTATCTGGGCAGAGTGGACCGTCTGGAAGTCGAAGACCTGACCTTCAATGGTGTGGTCACCAATTTCCAGAAAACTCAACCTACGGTAGACTCAACCTATCTCAACAACCGGAATGGCATTATCGGCAATGAATTGCTCAGCCGTTTCGATATCATCCTGGACTATCCCCGGCAAACCCTCTACCTCAAGCCCGATAAAGATTATGGCGACCGGTTTAAGTTTGACATGAGCGGAATTTTCTTTATCGCCACTGGAAAAACCCTTTCTGATTTCAAGGTATTGTATGTACTTAAAGACAGTCCGGCCGAACGAGCCGGGGTGCAAAAGGGCGATATGCTGGTCCGACTCAATGGCTGGCCTTCCGGCTTGCTCACCCTCAACGGCATTAACAACCGCTTGCGAAAAAAAGAAGGCAAATTGATCAATCTCGTATTGGACCGGGGGGAAGAACGAATTAAGCTGGAGTTTGAGCTGGAGCAATTACTTTGACGCTGAGCAACCTTCAATAAGTGATTAGCCGCTTTAGCCCATGAGTTAGGCGTAAGTATTTTCTTGTTTTATTCGACATACTTTTATATCTTTGCAGCCAATTTTCGAAAAATACATTCATTTACCTAACGCAGATTAAGCATGTTTGCAATCGTTACCATAGCTGGTCAGCAATTCAAAGTTGAGGAAGGGCAAGAGCTCTTCGTCCACCAGCTAAAGGCAGCAGAGGGCGACCAGGTAGCGTTCGATCAGGTTTTATTGATCGACCGTGAAGGCGCCGTTGAACTGGGCAAACCTTTCTTGTCAGCCAAAATAAACGCAACCGTTTTAGGCCATCAGAAAGGAGATAAAGTTATTGTTTTCAAAAAGAAGCGCCGCAAGGGCTATAAGAAGAAGAATGGCCACCGCCAGTGTTTCACCAAAATTAAAATCGACAGCATTTCCGCCTAAGGTCGCGGCAAATGTCATTGCTATACCTTAAAATTCAAGACCATGGCTCACAAGAAAGGTGTCGGTAGTACGGATAACGGCCGCGACAGTAAAAGTAAACGACTAGGTGTCAAACTGTTCGGGGGTCAAAAAGTTAAAGCCGGCAACATCATCGTTCGCCAACGGGGAACTAAATTCCATCCCGGCGAAAACGTATATATGGGTAAAGATTATACCCTGCACGCTGCTGTAGACGGTACGGTCCAATTCAACAAGCGTCGCCTAAACCGGACATTCATCAACATTCTCCCTGAAGGAGTAAACCTTCAGACAACAGCACCGGTGGCTACTAAAAAGGAAAAAGCTGCCGCTGCAGCTCCCGTTAAAGAGACGCCGGCCAAAGAAGAGGTAGTGCAGGCAAGTGCTCCAGCTGTAGAAGAGCCAAAAGCCAAGGCTCCTGCAAAAGAAGAAGCATCAAAACCGGCAACCGAAGAAAAGAAAGCTGCGCCAAAGGCGAAGAAAACGGCTTCCATTACCCTGCCTTCCGGTAAAAAGATCAATAAGGATGATCTTAAAGCTGTAGAGGGTATCGGCCCCAAGATCGCCGGCCTGTTTAATGACGCAGGGATCCATACCTGGTCAGACCTCGCTCAGGCAGAAACCTCCAAGCTGGAAGAAATTCTGGAAGCAGCTGGACCTCGCTACCGCATGCACGACCCCACCACCTGGAGCCAGCAAGCGCAGTTACTTGTTGATGAAAAGTGGGAAGAACTGGAAGCCTACCAAGATAAACTGAAAGGCGGTAAAGAGTAAAATCAAGTATTCTTTATAAGAACCGTTTAAAGCAACAAATGTGCTTTAAACGGTTTTTTTTCCGGGTAGTATGGCTAAGCTTTAAATGGTTTGGACGGCAGAAGCCTCCAACCAACCAAGCTCTCCATTTGCCAGACTAATTTTCAACCACCCCTCCAGTTGATCCAATATCTCGACTTTATAGCCCGCATACAGGTTTAACAAATTCGGACTTTTTGGATCTGGTCCAGCTTTCAGGGCGATATCCTCCATCACAATTGCCTGGTCATTCCGTTCGTTTATCGCCATTCTCCCCAAGCTGCTTAGAAACAAAACTAAAGCCAGGGGAAAGCCCAAAATTGCCCCCCAGGCACCTTTTCTTCGCCACGACCGCTGAGAATTGAATAAGCGCAGCCACATCCCCGCCGCAGCCACCCAAAGTAAAATCAACCCCAGGGCCGCCCAGATATTTGCAGAAAAAGCAAGTACCCAGCTTTTCCACCAGCGCCGTAGAAAAAAAGTTGGCAGCGGATCTATTGGTTCAGGTAGTTGCTCATTTACCAGGTCCAAATTGTACTGTATATCTTTATCGGCAGGGCTTAACCTCAATGCCCTTTCATAATGTAAAATGGCCTGTGCCAGTTCACCTTCCCGATAATAAGCATTCCCCAGGTTGTATTCAAGGGCAACCGATTGGTAACCTGCACCCAGCAGCGTTTCGTATTGGACTATAGCGTCCAGGTAACGCCCCTCCTGATAGGCCTTGTTGGCCTGCGTTAATTCACCGTTATGTTGTCCGAAAAGAACGAAGCTTAGCAATAATCCGATGCAAAGGTTTAGTGTTCTCATGGTATTTCAATGGTTAAGCAAAGCAGATGCGACCAATCACATCCCTGCTAAAAGAGAATATAGTTGATTTTTTATTTAATCCTTCCCGATGACCTGGTGCTAATGCCACACACTTGTCTAGAAAATATCTTCGCGTTTTAAGGGTCGTCCCTCTGTTATCCAGTCAAACCCCTTTAATTGAAAAGCCTCTGCACGCTGGGCATCGGCCATAGGGGTTATGCTGGATTGCGGCTCTTTAAGGCATTTAATTCGATCGACCTCATTTTGTTCGAACAGCAAGATCATGTTGCTACAAATAGAACGATTGACCCCGATGTACGCTTCTTCCTCATCTTTGACGTAGTAAACAGACTCTGCATTACCGGAAATATCCAGCCGGTGCAATTGCTCTTCTTTAAAAAAGGCCATAATTGTTCTACCGCGGGCCTGATGAAAATAGAGACTATCCGTCATGGTAATGATGAAGGCATTTCCAATTAGCTCAATATGATGGATCTGGTCGTTTTTCAGGTACACATAAATGGTATCTGCTTTGAATTGGCTGGTATCTGACCAGATAACGGGCTCCACAAAAAAACTGAATACCGAATCCCGGGTGTTATAGACCATGGAATCGGCCCTGGCCTGAAGATCGGATTTGTAGATGCGGGCATCGGGATAAGCCAATAATAAACGACTGGGCCCCTCCTCTGCGGCTTTGGTTTTTATAATAGTATCGGAGCGAAGGCTATCCAATTCAGCAGTTGCCCTTTCCAAAGCTTCCTGCATCAAAACCGTATCCGGAAGCTCCTTCTTCAGAAGGGGCAGGCCTTCCAAGATGCTCTTCTCAGGCAGATCTACTACTGATGAATCCAGCGGAAGGTCTTGAATGGCAGAGTCCGGGGTGGTATTGGCCAGGCTATCCCCTTTTAATTCCAGCGAATCAGGTAAGGCAGTTTGCCATTCGTCCCCGGATTCAAGGGAATCCAGTGGGAGAGCAAGCAGGGTATCTGCTGCCAGAAACAGGGAATCCCCTTCGACCATAGCAATGAGCTCTGGTCGATCATTTCTACCGCCAAGGGCCTTGATGTACCCGGTATTTCGATTGTAATCTGCCCTTTGGGACTGTATCGTCAGCTGGGCACTGGTATCCTGCCAGATAACATTGCCGAGAGCCAGGCCCTCCCCTTTTGTATCATTAAAGTCGACGGTATCAGCCTGCAAGATCTGGGGTGGGTCACTGAAATAGGTTCGCCCCCGGGTGATTATGGCCCCGGTTTCGCCATTGTATCGAATACTGGGACCGGATACGAATTGTTTGTCTTTTTTGAATTCCGCTAATTCTCCTTCCAGGTAATAGGAATCGGTACGTTGGTTGTATTCCAGGTAATTACCTCGGGCATATTGTAGGGAATCTTCCACCAGCGCCCGGCCCATCAAGCGATAGAGCCCTGTCTCCTCTTCAAAGAAAATGCTATCGGCGGTGGCCTTTCGGTCCCCACTGAGGTATTGGGCATTCCTGGCAAATTTAGCCTTGCGATTGATCAGGTCATAGTAGCCTGCTTCGCAGTATATCCGGCCGCTGTCGGTGGTGATCAAAGTGGGGCCCAGAAAGGTAACCACCCGGCTTTCTGTATTAAATTTCAAGGTATCTGCACGCAGGGTAAAGCGAGGTTCGATAACCAATACACTATCGCGAAAAAAGGCCGTCTGTTCTTCAACATAATAGTAGCCCCGAACACTACTCAGTTGAATAGAATCACTGATCAGGGTCGCTCCGGTGGTATAGGTGGCAAGCCGCAGGCTTAGATCGTAATCCAGCCGTTGGGTGTAAAGGAACTGGCTGTCGCTTTGCAAAACCACTTCTCCTTGCAGGGAGGCAAACTTCGCCTCTCCGTCATATTGTAAACTATCGGCAAAGATTAAAAGTGAATCTCCCTGACGAATGAGTACGTCTCCATAAGCATCCACCTGTGTTTCCCGAAAGAGGATGGCCGAATCGCATCGCATTTCGACGCTATCCTGACTGAGCCGGACATTGCCCTGTAGCTTCTGCAACTGCTGTCTTTGATAGACCCATATGCTATCGCTAAAGTCAATGCGCACCCGTTGCTCCTCCGGAACGGTATCCTGAGGAACAGGCTGGAGGTTCTGTGCTTTCCCCGAGAAGGGCAATAGCAGGCACCAAAAAAGGATGATCCGGTACAGCATATTCGAATACGGCAATTGAACATGCAAAAGTACATACATCTTTTCAATCCCTCTTTTCGAATCCCCGGTTTACCAATTCATTAACTCCCGAACGGCGCGCGCGCCCACTTCGGTCCCAATGGCAACGCCCATACCTCCTAGGCGTACAGCCAACTGGACCCTATTTTCAATGGTTCTAACGATCGGCGATTTTACTGGGCCTGTTCCCAGTATACCAGACCACCAGGCATCTATATGGACTTTTGTACACGGAAGGATCACTTCGTTTAACAAGCCTTCTAACCGTTGCCTGATTAGCGGAGTGGTACCAAAGGCATCCGTCATCTCGGTTTCCGGAGCAAGATGCCGCCCTCCGCCCAGAAGGATTCTGTTCCCCACGTTTCGAAAATAGTAATAGCCTTGATCGTAGTGAAAACTTCCTTTGACCTTTAGGTCGGGAATAGGTTCAGTAATCAGCACCTGATTACGGGCAGCTTGAAGTTCCAGTCCCGGTATTAAACGGGAAGTGAAAGCATTGGTAGCGACCAATAAGTAAGCCGTCCGTATCCGCCATCCGCAGTTGGTTTGGATTTCTACCCCATGCTCATTTACTTCCCAAGCCGACACTTCTACCCCGTTGATAATAGTCGCTCCCTTTTCGCGTACCAACTGAAGAAGAGCCTGCATCATCCGGCCGGTATCGAGTTGGCCCTCCGCCTCATTCAGGATGAGGTGTTTGGTTTGATCGAACCCAAATTCCTCTACTCGCTTACTTGCCTGGGTGAAGGTTTCCTTTAGCCCTGTTATGGAGCCAAGAGCCTGGTTAAATACCTCCATTCGATCCAAACAGGTTTCGAATAAACCCTGTTCTTCCAGCCGGAAAAGCTCAAAACCTCCCAAGGGTTCGTAATGAATAGTATCGTCTCCCAGACGTTCCCGCAAGCCTTGCAGGCCTCGATAGCGGGCCTCCACCAGATCCCAAAGGGCAGATGGTTCCATTTGTTGTAAGTCGGAGAGTAACTCCGTCATACTGCCTATACAAGCAAAGCCAGCATTCTTGGTACTTGCTCCGCTGGGTAGTGGTCCCCTTTCCAGCACCAATACCTTCCCTTTAGGGAACCTTTCCAGGTAAGTCAGAGCCGCATTCAGGCCAACGATGCCACTACCTAAAACGACCAATTCAGGTGATCCGATCAGGCTTTGGCGTTCCCAGAAGCTAAGGCTGCTTTCCATAGCAATAAATTAAGGCAGTTCTTATCTTTGACTCCACAAGCATATATTTTCAACTGCGTAAACCTAAATCCAATGATCCAGCGGATACAATCCATTTTCCTTGCCTTCGCCGGTATTTCCACCTTAGGCTTATTGGGGGTTCCCTTTGCCATGTCAGAGACGGCCATCACTGAATCTGCCCTTTTTTCGGATAGCCTGTATTCCATTACGGACCAGCCCGTTTTAATGGGCTTTTTTGGAGTAAGTGCTTTACTAGCCCTTATCGCCATCTTTCTATTTAAAAATCGTCGCCTGCAAATGCGCCTGACGATCTTCTCCATCATCAGTCTGGTCCTGGCAGTTATACTGGTAGTGGTCATAGCCTACAATGAAAGTGAAGTTTGGGGGACTACCAATATCGAAGAACAGTTTGGCATTTTTCTTCCGCTCATTGCCCTTACCATGCTTTTCCTGGCTTACCGCTTCATCAATAAGGACGAAAAGCTGGTTCGGTCCGCCGACCGGCTCCGCTAAAGCCGGGTTCGGTCCGGAAAATAAAAAAAGCCATTTTCCATAGATATGGGAAATGGCTTTTTTATAGCTATTCTTACTGTAATCTCTATTCGGTCGGATTCTTTTTTGCAGAATAGTTAACCTTCAGCTGATTGGCTTTCCGCAGTTGTATTTTAATATCCTGTACGATTCCCATAGTCACCTCTCCATCTACACGAAGGGAAGAAGTAATTTGACCATGGCGGGCTTCGGGCACTTTGGTCTTGTGCTTTTCCAGGAACAGCGGAATTTCCGAAACATCGGCAAACTTATCTCCCAGTTGAAGACGCGGTTTGGTTCCATAGACGGCCTGATACTGAACCGTTGGCCGACCGACATACAGGTAATTCACAAGGGATTTTTCTTCCAGCTTGGTCAACTCTGAAGCATAAGGGGTATTCACTTTCACCTTCAATTCTGCGTCTCTCAATACGGTAACTACCATAAAGAAGAAGAGCAACATGAAGATGATATCCGGCAAAGAGGCTGTTGAAATAGCTGGATCGGCCTTTCCCCTCTTTTTTGAAAACTTAGACATGGTTGTTCATTTTAATTTTCTTCACCAAAGTTAGTGGGCTCTGCCTCGGAGAGAATCATCGGAATTTCATCCTTGATCGTTCTCTTCATTGAAATCGGCAGATCTTCACTGTAGGGTCGACCGTATTTACGCTGGGATAATTCATCCCATAATTCGTTGTATGCAGCCTTTAATTCATTATAAACCGCCAGGTAGGTACCGTAATCCGTTCCCCTGTCATTTTTCAGGGAGATTACTGCCTTTCCTGGAGATTCTGCCAGGTCTGGACGCCTGTTAGGGTTATAAATGAATTCTTTGGCATTTTCCTTCAGATCCTGTACCCGCATCGGCTCTCCCCTAACCAGCAGCTGGTTTTGGGCGTTTACCAATACAGAATAAACATTACGCTTGTTAAACTGAGCGATGTCTGGTTCTTCTTCAGACCAGGGCGGAAGACGCACCAAAATACCTTTATCTTCAACAATGGTTGTGGTCACAAGAAAGAAAATGAGCAAAAGGAACGCGATATCGGCCATGGACCCCGCGTTGATCTCATTTGTCATACGATCTCTTGAACTAGTTCTGGCCATAGCGCTATTTTTTTATCTGAACAAATTTCGAACCTCTGCAAGAATAAAGGCAAGGAAAGCGATGCCTATCAGAATTACGGCTGTTGAAATGGCCCCTCCGATAAACTTAAGGCTTCCTCCGTCGACCCCTCCTGTTTTGGCAGCAGTTTCTTGTATGGGTCTGATTTCATTGGTAATATCGCCATTTGCAGTGGAATATGCAATTAAGGCAATGACTACCAATACGGCAAACCCGATCAGTCCTTTGAGCGATGATTTGAGATTGGTAGCTATATTAAACAGCCCGAACAGAACCATAGCCGCTGCAGCGATCAAAGTCAATGCTACCGCTCCGCCCAAACCAATATTAAAGCGATCAGTCGTGGTATCTGAAGAATCCCAGGTGCTGATGCCATTCAAAGCAGTTGCTAAGAATAAGACCACCACTACGACACCCAACAGGAAACCTATTGTTTGTCCTCTTTTAACTAGAAATTGATACATAATGTAAGGTGGTGTTCAAATTATTTAGAAAAAACGTTGTTTTCTGCCATAACGTCAACCAAGGCAATAGAAGCATCTTCCATGCGGTTAACGATTCCGTCGATTTTGTTTACGATGTAGTTGTAGAAAATCTGCAGGATAATCGCGGTGATCAAACCAAAAACTGTAGTCAGCAGGGCCACCTTAATACCACCGGCTACAACCGAAGGAGAAAGGTCACCTACCGCTTCAATACGGTCGAAGGCGGTGATCATACCAATTACCGTACCCATGAACCCAAGCATCGGAGCAATAGCGATGAACAAAGAGATCCAAACCAAACCACGCTCCAGCAGACCCATCTGAACGCCACCGTAAGCTACGATTGATTTTTCGACAGCTTCCGGGCCGTGATCAGCAGCTTTCAAGCCTTCGTACAAGATGCTGGCTGTTGGCCCAGGAGTTGACTTACATACCTCCATAGCACCGTCTACATCACCGGCCTTTAACTTTTCGTCAATTCGGGACAGCAATTTGTCAGTATTGACAGTGGCGATGTTCAGGGTAATAATGCGTTCGATACAGAAAGCAAGACCCAGGATCAAACAGATCAATACCAGGCTCATAAAACGCCAGTCCCCATCGATGAAATACTTTTTCAGGATCTGGAAACCGGACAATTGGGCTGCTTCTTCCTCAACAGCGTCCATGGCGTTTTCAGCGCTTTGCGCTGCCTCATCTACGGTTGTTTCCACTGCTTCAGCAGCATCTTCAGCGGCTTCTTCCATTTGATCGGCAGCTTCTTCTACCGCATTTTCATTTTCTTGAGCAAAGCCATAGTTCAGGCTGAATGAAACTAAGCCCATAACAAGCAGTAGTGCTAATAATTTACGCATAGTCAATAAGGTTTTACGTTTTCGTCCTTTTTAAGTTGATTTGTAAGTATTTAATGCGGAGAGGAAGGGATTCGAACCCTCGATACCGTTTCCGGCATACACGCTTTCCAGGCGTGCCTCTTCAACCACTCGAGCACCTCTCCCTATTTTTTCTGGAAACCTGGGTTTTGAAGGGAACATCCCACTCTTGGAGCCAAAATATCAATTGACCCAGAATTTTAAAAACAAAAGCAAAAATAAGTTTTCCTCCCTCATTGCAAAGGATTCGGCAGCTAAAATTTGCAAATTCCCCACTTCCCAGGGTAGCATTTGGTTCTTTTTCGCGAAAAAAGTAGAGCATTAGGCAAAGATTCGACGGGCATTTACTGTGGTTTGAGTGGCAATGTCGTCGAGTGTACAATTTTTCACCTCCGCAAGACGCCTGGCGATCTCCAGTAAGTAGCCACTCTCGTTACGCTTCCCTCGATAAGGTACCGGCGCCAGATAGGGAGAGTCCGTTTCCAGGACCATGCTTTCCAAAGGAACCTGTTTTAAAACCTTGTCTAATCCCGCATTTTTAAAGCTGAGGACCCCTCCAATCCCCAGAATGAAACCTAAGTCCTGGATTGCCTCTGCCTGTTCAATAGTACCGGTGAAACAATGAAATATTCCATACAGCTGGTCATCATTTAATTCCCGGATCAATTCTATCAAAAGGTCGATGGATTCCCTGGAATGGATAACGATGGGGCGCTTCAGATCTATTGCCCATGCTGCTTGTTGCAGAAAAGCTTCCTCCTGCTGCTTGCGATAGGTTTTATCCCAATACAGGTCAATGCCAATTTCACCGATCGCTACAAAAGGGCGTTGGTCCAACCAATTTCTTACTGTGGCAAGCTCTTCCTGGTAATCGGTTCCCACTGAACACGGGTGCAACCCCATCATGGCAAAGCAGTGGTCAGGCCATTCTCGTTCCAGTTGTAACATACCCGGTATCGACTTGCTATCGATATTGGGCAAATAAAAAGCTTCCACTCCTTTTTCGATCGCTCGTTCGATCACTTCCTTTCGATCCGCTTCAAATTGTTCGACGTACAAATGCGTATGCGTGTCTATAAGCCGTGTTTGTTCCATAACTGCTAAAGTACGGCCAAATGATCAGGTTGTCAAAGAACATGGACTTTCCCTTATGCCGTGGTCCTGTTTAATTGGATGCGAAACCATCCCTTTTTGGTGTATACGTCTAAATTCTGGGGCCTTCACCCTTAAAGGCAGGTTTAAACAAACTGGCAGCGTCTTCTGGGCTAATCTTGAAAAATTACGCTAACAATAACTATTTTCAGCACCTAACCAACCGACAGGATTACCATGACTGGGAAAAAAAAATTCTATGTAGTCTGGGAAGGCCACAACCCGGGCATATATGAAAGCTGGTCGGCATGCCAACAACAGATACAAGGGTACTCTGGGGCAAAGTATAAAAGCTTCTCCCGAAAGGAAGAGGCAGAAGCAGCCTTTTACCAGCCCTATGCTGACTTTGTAGGAAAGGGTACCTTTTCCTCCCTTGATAAAAGACCCGGTGGGCCACCTGCAGATGCCCCCATCGTATGGGATAGCCTTAGTGTGGATGCGGCCTGTAGCGGTAATCCCGGGGCCATGGAGTACCAGGGAGTGCACACCCAAACAGGGGCCCAGGTCTTCCACCAAAAGTTTGAACTTGGGACCAACAATATTGGTGAGTTCCTGGCGATTGTTCACGGTCTGGCACAGTTAAAACGCGAGGGAAAACAGGAAACTGCCATCTATTCAGACTCGAAAATTGCCATGGGCTGGGTCATAAAAAAAAGTTGTCGGACTAAGCTTCCGCATTCCCCAAAAACCGAAAGGCTTTTTCAATTGATCGAAAGAGCTGAACTATGGCTCCTCCAAAACACCTATTCCAACCCCGTTTTGAAATGGGAAACCGAAGAATGGGGAGAAATACCAGCCGATTTCGGCCGAAAAAAATAAGCGCCCTGAAGGCTTTTTATTTTGAAAATTTCATTTTGTAGTCGGTACCTGCTTTACCCTTTCGAATGGCCTCCAGTTTACGGCGGATCAATTGTTTTTTTACCGGCTTTAGAAGCTCTACGAACAAAATGCCATCCACGTGATCGTACTCATGCTGTATCACCCGGGCATTGATCCCGGTGAAAGTCTCCTGATGGGTTTGGAAGGAGGCATCCTGATATTGAATATTTATCCGGGGCAGGCGTTCCACTTCCCCACGAATATTGGGGATACTTAGGCACCCCTCTTCATAACTCCAGGGATCCCCTTCTTCTTCCAGGATTTCCGCATTGATAAAAACGCGTTTGATCCCTGGTTCTTCATCTTCCTCTTCTTCTAGTTGTTTGGTGTCTACCAGAAATAAACGAATGGATTTCCCTATCTGTGGAGCTGCAAGGCCAACTCCTTTGGCATGGTACATGGTCTCCCACATATCTGCAATAAGCCGATCCAGTTCGGGGTAATCTGCATCAATGCGGGCAGTTTCCTTTGTTAAAACGGGGTGCCCGTAGGCAAAAATGGGTAAAATCATAACTATTCAGCAACATTCTCCATGTAATCCTGCAGGATCAGAACAGCACTGACCTTATCAACCAAGGATTTGTCCCGGCGCTTTTTACGGCCTAGTCCACTTTGCCGAATGATATCCTTGGCTTCTTCAGAGGTATAGCGTTCGTCTTGCAACACTATCTTTATGTTCGGATATTTTTTCTTTAATTTACGGACGAGCCCGGTCACTAAATGGGCAATTTGTGCCGGCCGGCCATCGAGATGCAAAGGTTCACCAACTACAATAATATCCACTGTTTTTTGTTGTAGATAAGTCTCCAGAAATGGAAAAAGTTCAGCCGTAGCAACGGTTTCCAATCCATTTGCAATAATCCGAAGCGGATCAGAGACGGCGAGCCCTGTGCGTTTAGTTCCGTAATCAATGGCGAGTATACGCCCCATAAGCTATAAAATAATAAACGGTTGCCAGAAAAAATCCAGCAACCGTTCCCCTTAATTGAATTACTAGAACGCTGTATAGGTTTAAAGATAAAGCAAAATTATTCAATCCCAAAAGCAATTTTAAAAAAATGTTAACTCCATGGAATTGACTCCACCCTTCTACCCCCTTAAAGGCTTTATTCAAAACTATGACTGGGGGGGTAAAAATTATATATCCGAATTATTAAATAAACCTAATGCGGAGCAGGTTCCGGAGGCAGAGCTATGGTTGGGAGATCATCCTAAAGGGCCTGCCAAGGCTACTACAGAGCATGGTTCAGTACCCTTAACAGAATTGGTTCGGAGGCACTCGAAGGAAATATTGGGACCAGAAGTGGCAAACCGTTTCAATCATCGGTTGCCCTTTTTATTCAAAGTACTGGATGTTAATAAAATGTTAAGCATTCAGGCACACCCTTCTAAAGAGGAGGCAGAAAGGGGTTTCGAACTGGAGGAGCAAGCCGGAATTCCTGTGACCGCATTCCATCGTAATTTCCGTGATAATAACCATAAACCGGAAATCATGGTGGCTTTAACTCCATTTTGGTTGTTACACGGTTTTTTACCTATGGATCAAATCAAGGTAAATTTCAGGCGGGTAAAAAGTTGGAGTGCCCTTTCTGATTCCATTGAAAAGCTGACGCTCAGGCAGGCCTACCAGTTGATCATGGAAATGCCGCAGTCACAGGTTAATAAATTGCTTTCTGGCCTTCAACAGGAATTGAACGGGCAGTCCTTTACCAAAAACCAACCCGAATACTGGGCCGGGATCGCCTTGCAGGACTACACATCCCCCGATGGTCATTACGACAGGGGCGTTTTTTCCATTTACATGATGAATATAGTGGAGTTAGCGGCCGGAGAAGGTATTTTTCAGGAGGCGGGAATAATGCATGCCTACCTGGAAGGCGTCAATATAGAACTGATGGCTAATTCGGACAATGTCTTCAGAGGTGGTTTAACCCCCAAACACGTAGATGTGGACCAACTTTTAAAGCACCTGAAATTCATACCGGTCGAACCCGAAATCCTCAAAGGTGAAGCAGAAAATAGATTTGAAAAGCATTATCCTGCTCCCGTAGAAGATTTTTTATTAAGTGCTGTCGAATTACCAGGTGGGGAGACATTCACCAGTAAATCCGCTGTAGGCCCCAGGATATTTCTGATTTTAGAAGGAGAAATAACCGTTCAGAACCAGGAAACCTTAAGAAAAGGGGACAGTTTCCTGGTTCCAAATGGAAAGTCGCCAAGATTAAAAGCTGAGAAACCGTCCCGTTTGTTCAGGGCCAGCCTACCTCATTTTTCCTAATGAACAAAATAATTTTGTTGCTTCAGTTCCAGATCGGTGGAACTTTGCAAAACGATTCCTTTTTGCATCCGCTTATTTCGCTCCCGATAATAGGTAAGGTCGATGGAATCTCCCGGATTGAGACGAGCTAAAAGCTCTTGGAACTGTGGTGCGGATTCTATTGGGGTATCGTTCAAAGCAATAACGATATCTTCCGGTTGCAAACCAGCTACATAGGCACTGCTACCGGGTGTAACGCTTTGAATAACAGCACCTTCTATTTTAAAAAGACCATTTTCTTTGGCTACTTCCTCTTCCAGGTCAATCAACTCTACTCCAAGAATGCCACGCTGAACGGTACCGAACAACCTCAAGTCCTGGGCAACTTTTTGAACGAGATTCGAAGGAGCTGCAAAGGAATAGCCTTCGTACCCCCCTGATTCAGTAAGAATGGCAGTATTAATGCCAATTAGCCGCCCTCCTGCATCAACAAGGGCACCACCACTATTCCCAACATTCACCACCGCATCGGTTTGGATAAAGGATTCGATGGCAAAGGTACTTGGGATCAGGTCAAGATCTCGCCACTTTGCAGATACTATGCCGGCAGTAACAGTGGATGGTAAATCAAATGGGTTTCCAACAGCAAGGACCCATTGGCCCACCTTAACATTATCAGAATTTCCAAAGTCTACCGGCTGTAGATCATTTTCAACCGCTTTCAAGAGAGCAAGGTCTGTAGTGAAATCTGTACCCACCAGGCGGGCCTGGAAAGAGCGTTTGTTTGAAAGGGTGATCTTAAAGGTATTTCCACCCTGGACCACATGATTGTTGGTGAGAATATAACCGTTTCTGGAGTAGATCACCCCGGAGCCAGAGGAGATCCTCAGGTCCTCAAAATCATAAGCATCAACGGCTACCACACTCTTCCTTACTTCCTCCACCGTCCAGGAAAAATCAGGTACGCTAAGCTTGACCTTATATTCCGGACTTTGATTAAAGTGGATGTTTTTTTCTTCCAAACCTACGAGGCGGGCGGCCCCCTTAGGGTTAGGGGTAAGTTCAACTTCAGGCCCTTTTTTTTCACTCCAATTAATAGTTAAATGCGTTACCAATGCACTAGCCACGCCCACCAGGACATATTTAAAAATTCCTTTCATTCCATTTAAAAAATTAAAATTTACAAATCGGGTGTCAGGATCTTTGATTGGCTATTGGGGCACCGCTTTTACCCGGCATGCCGAGTAAAAACCTGGCTGATAACAGGCATTAGTAAACTTTTCAAATTGGTTAATGGGTGAGGAAGAGGCATTCCTGGTTTTAATGAATACCGGTCAATGCTATTACTTCCTTTAAGGCGAGAATAAAAAATGGTTTGAAATCCGCTAAAGTCTTGAAAGCAGGGTCAATCTGTAAGTACCTGCTCGCTAACGATCTTTTCTTTTTTCTTTATTATGATGCTAATTAACAAAATTTATTGGCAAAAAGGTTTAATCGGCAAAAAAAAGATGGACGTTTAAAGAATGCGGTTGTTTTGTGTCTGTATCAGCCCAACTCAACAGTAAAAAAGGCCACCCTTGGGAGATGACCTTCGAAAATCATGAGAAAAACCACTTAAAAAGAAAGGAAAGGTTCTTTATGCTTGATCCAATTGATAAAGTTGGAAGCGTTCAATCACTTGTATAATTTTTTCGGCATAATCCTGATCATCCGCATAACCGGCCCATTCGAGTCCCTCCGCCCAGGCCCGGTAATTAAGTCCATGCTCAAAGAGTTGTGGATAGCGTTCACTGAGGAGCAAACTGTGGCTCCTCCAGTTTTCCCAAGAGGACTGATATTTTTTTCTGGAAAGGGGAGCTCCGAAATGGTTATTTTCTTTACTTGCTGCAGGGTCTGTACCTGCCTGGCTTTCAATGATTCCCTGGGCAATTTTCACGCTTGCAGGGATACCAAACTTTTCTTGTTCGGCAAGGGCAACCTTGGAGAAGCGCTGAATATACTCCCGGACTAGGTCATCAGAAGTCTTTGGACTGCTTGCTTTAGAAGGAGCCTGTTTTACTGCTAGACTACCAGCTACCCCCATTTCGTCTGCCCCATCCAACTTCAGTGCCAGCTGTTCTGCCCTGGAAAAATCAGGAGCCTGCATATTGACGGTGAATTGTACTTCTTTTTTCACCATAACATAGAGGGCTAAGCCAGCAATACTGACCTTTAACCAGGTACTCCACCGGTTGCCTCCAAGGGGCGCCATTATTCGAAACAGTACAAATCGAATACCAGAAGCGATCCAATACACCCAATTGGCCAGTCTTCGAAAAAGACCATTCTTGGAATTACCCGGAGAAGAGGAGGATGCAAAAGCTGCAAAGTCCCCTCTATTTTGGAAATTGGAATCTTGACCCTGGCTATGCCGTTCTTTGAAATATGTTTTTGGTTGTCCTGCCCACATAATGCTCAACTTTTTGTATCTTTCCTGCTGTCACAATTGCAATAAATTGTGTTACTATTTTCAAATCCGCTTGCAAGGCAAAAATAAAACAAAAAGTTTTTAAAAACAAGCTGGGTCCTAATTTTTTAAACAAAAAATGGGTAATTTTTCAAAAAATATTGTTAATCAACGATTTGTAAAAGTATATTCCGAGCTTGAACAATTAAACCTTATCAAAGGTAAATCGGATATTGCCAAAAAGTTAGGAACCTATAACCATGTCATTAACAGTATTCTGAAAGGACAACGCAACATAACCGTCGATCAGCTCAACAAACTGTTTGATGTATTTGGTGTGAATGCCAATTTTCTTTTCGGGCTTAGCGAAGAATTGTTTATAAATCCCCCGGAACACCTGGACTTGCCCGTTCGCTCCCTGCATGACCGCCGCATGGGGGGACGACAAAATATAACCCTTGTACCGGATAAGGCAATCGCCGGTTATGCGCTTCAACATCAAAATGAAGCCTTTCTGAATGACTTCCAAAAATTCTCTATCCCAGGTCTGGATGGTAACTATATTGCCTTTGAGATCAGCGGAGATAGTATGCTCCCTACCATTACCAGTGGGGATATTGTGATTTGCGAAGCCCTTGAACGCGATGCTCCCTTACGAGATAACCATGTCTATGTGATCGTTACGGATGTGGTGGTTGCCAAGCGCATTCAACAGATCCGAAATGGCAATAGCCCTGCTCAGCTTCGTTTGATTTCTGACAACGATGCGGTCTATAAGCCTTATAATGTAGAGCTGGAAGATATCCAACAGGCTTTAAAGGTCAAATGCAGAATGACTAATCACGCCATTGAATAAATTATAAGCTGGTGAAAGATTGGTCCCCTTTCTTGAGCCTTTCATCAAGTTATCTTACCTTTTGGAAGTCCATGGCAAATATCATCCGGGCATGAAGCTAGAGCTTTGGGCAAATAGGTTGGCCAGCCTAATTTATGGTATAAATAGAAATCTTCGGGATCTCTTAAGCAATAACAGGTAGGCTGAACACAGCCAATTGCCATTGCTAAACGCTAAACTCAGCCTGAGGTAAAACTTCAATGAGGCAGCTTTGGCCTCAGCCCACCGTAGGCTTAGGAACCCGTAATAGTCGCTAACAGGAACACTCCAAAAGTGGTATATCCGCTTCCCATAAGGATAAACATCGGTCCGCTGCCTAAACCGTCCTCAGCTATTCAATCGTAAATTCCATTATTTGAAACCCCGATCCATTTAAGTGCAAACTTTATCCTAAAATGGAGGTTCTCCCCTAAAAATGCAAAAACTCTCCGCCCCCCCAGGCGTTAACTAACCATACCAATTTGCTTACTTTCTAATGAATCGACTCCAACACGAATCTAGTCCTTATTTACAACAGCATGCCAACAACCCGGTGAATTGGTATGCCTGGCGTCCTGAAGCCTTCGAACGGGCGCAAAAAGAAAACAAGCCCATATTGGTAAGTATCGGGTATTCTACCTGTCACTGGTGCCACGTAATGGAGCGGGAAAGTTTTGAGAACGAACAGGTCGCCGCCTTCATGAATGAGTATTTCATTAATATAAAGGTTGACCGGGAAGAAAGACCGGATGTCGATCAGATTTACATGGAGGCCTGCCAGGCTATTTCGGGATCCGGTGGCTGGCCCTTAAACGCCTTCTTAACGCCGGATGGACGTCCCTTTTTTGCCGGGACATACTATCCGCCAGCCCCACTCAATAACCGCCCTAGTTGGAAACAGTTGCTTCAGCGAATGGTCTATACATTCCGGGAGAAAAGAGAAGTGGTGGAAGATCAGGCCAACCGGCTCATGAAAATGATAGAAAGCTCCGACCTGGTCTTTTTCCGCAATCAACTGGAAATCCCCGAGGGAGAACAAGATGCTTATATCGAACGGGTATTCCAACAATTGCTGGGGCAGTTTGATCATCAACATGGCGGATTCGGTGGGGCCCCGAAGTTCCCTTCCGCCATGTCCCTTGCTTTCCTTTTGGATTATTACTTCCATAAAAAGGAGCCAGCTGCACTGAAACACGTTCAACTCAGTCTGGATAAAATGTTGTCTGCGGGGCTCTATGACCATCTGGGTGGTGGATTTGCCCGCTATGCCACGGATAGAGCCTGGCGGGTCCCCCATTTCGAAAAAATGCTCTACGATAACGCCTTGTTGGTCAGCTTACTTTCGGAAGCCTACAAATACGCCCCCAAAACATATTATGGCCGGTCAATTCGACAAACCATAGCATTCATTGAACGGGAGATGACCCACCCTGAAGGCGGGTTCTACTCGGCCCTGGACGCTGATTCAGAAGGGGTAGAAGGTAAATTTTACCTGTGGAGCACAAGAGAGATAAAATCCCTTGTTCCCGAGGCTGCCGATTGGTTCATTGCTTATTACCAACTGCAGGAGGAGGGTAATTGGGAAGGAAGTAATATTCTGTGGCGAACAGAGAACGAAAAGGCTTTTTTTGAAAAATACCCCTTCGAAAACCAGGAGGCCTTTCAAAAGGAGTTGGAGGCGATTAAAAGCCAATTGCTGGAAGCCCGGGCCAAACGGGTGCGACCTGGAAGAGACGAAAAAGTGCTTTTGGGCTGGAATGCCCTGATGAGTTCAGCCTATATCCATGCTGGCCGGGCCCTAAGAGAAGCATCCTATTTTTCCATTGCCGAACGCAACCTGGAATTTTTACTGGATCGATTCAGCCAGAAAGACCAGAAGGGCTTATTACACAGTTGGAAGGACGGTCAGGCTCAATATGCCGCTTTCCTGGATGATTATGCCCTTTTAATTGCTGCCCTGCTGGATGCATCCGAAAGTACGGGCCGCCTGGAATGGATTCGCAAGGCAGACGACCTCACCGCTTTTGTCCTTGAGCATTTCCTTGATCACTCCGAGAATTTATTCTATTTTACGTCTAAGGAGCAGGAAGACCTGATACTTCGAAAAAAAGAAGTATATGACAACGCAACGCCGTCGGGCAATTCCACTATGGTCCAGAACCTGTTGCGTTTGGCCGTTTACCTGGATAGATCCGAATATCAGGACCTTGCAGGCCAAATGTTGAAAAAAATACAGCCGGCCCTGAGCAAATACCCAAATGCTTTTGCCCGCTGGGGCCGGGCCTACCTTCAATGGGTATATAGTGCTCCGGAGGTTGCCATTGTCGGTCCAAGCAGTTTACAAACGCTCCGGTCGCTGCAGGCAACTGCCCTTCCGCAGGCTGCATGGATAGCTGCCAGAGAAGGAACAGAAGATTTCCCCCTGCTCAAGGGGAAAACAGCCGGAGCAAAAGACCGGATCTTTATTTGTGAAAATTACGCCTGTCGCCAACCCGTATCGGAAGTAGAAGCCGCCCTGGAGTTGCTGCGACCACAATAGTGTTCTATGAGAAGCATTTTAATCTTATTTTTTTGCTTGTTCAGCTTAGGACTTTTTGCCCAGCAGCCCGCCCAGTATAGCCTGTATATGTTAAACCCCTATCACTATAACCCGGCTTATGCCGGATTGGGGGAGTCTCTGGAAATCAATGGAGTGATCCGGCAGCAGTGGGTAAATCTCGAGAACAGTCCTTCCAGCCAGCATATTAACCTTCACCTCCCTTTCTATCTTCTGGGAGGAGGACTGGGGCTTCAATTCGAAAATGACAACCTTGGAGTCGAAAACAACCTGCGTGTCAACCTTGCCTACAGCTTCCATCAGGAATTGGGGCCGGGCCTGTTGTCTTTCGGCTTTTCCGGTGGGTTGCTGCAACGGCGAGTAGATGGTTCCAACCTGATCACACCAGATGGCTCCTATCGGGACGGCATCATCAACCACAATGACAACCTGTTGCCACTGACAGAGGTGAGTGGTCAAACATTCAGCTTTCATGCTGGCGCCTATTACAAAAGCGAGACCCTCGAATTTGGGTTTGCCGTCCGCGACCTGACCGAGCCTTCGATCGAATTGGACAATTTTTCACTGCTGGAGCGCCGGCATTTCAATGCCAGTGCAGCCGCACATTTCGACCTTTCCAGCAACCTTACCCTTTCTCCCTATGCCCTGGTAAGGTCGGATACTCGTCAAACCCAAACCGATGCCGCTATTTTGCTCCAGTTAAACGACAATATTCTCGGGGGGGCCTCGTTTAGAGGGTATAATTCGAACAGCATAGATGCCATAAGTGCCATTTTCGGCTTTGGGATAGGTGCTAATCTGCGCCTGACCTACGCCTACGACATCACGCTTTCGAATGTACAGCGGGTGAGCAACGGCTCCCACGAACTAATGGTCAGCTACCGCATGGGGAAACCCGTTTTCCCCGGTCGTCCACCGGCGATAATTTTTAATCCAAGGACAAAAGAATAAGGAAGAAACTTCTGCGTTCTACCTATCGAGAAGACCGGGAAGTTGACCTTTTGGTAGTTTACCAGACTGTTAAATCGACTGGTTTTGAAAAAATTATTTTTTTAATAATCCTTCAAGGGTATATCTTTACATCCGTTTCGAAAAAGGGACACCACTTAACCTCTTCTTCGAAACCTGGAACACTTGGTCATAAAAAATTCTGAAGGAAAACTCGGGTGTAAACATGGAAAAGGTTAAATTTTTACTATTAGCCGGTACACTGGCAGTATTAGTAGCTGCTTGTGGTCGCAAAGAATCGGGAGAACTGATCGGGGTAGAAGATCGCCCCAGTTGGAAAGGGATCAACCCCTATGGAATGGTATACATCCCATCCGGCTCTTTGACCGTCGGCGCAAGCGACCAGGACGTGAGCTCCACCTTCGTTCAACGTCCAAAAACGATCTCTATTCAAGGTTTCTACATGGATGAAACCGAAATTACCAACAACGAATACCGGCAATTTGTCAATTGGGTACGCGACTCCATCGCCCATACCATCCTCGGTCATTATCGCGATGACGATAGTGGGATCGAACGACTGGACTGGGACTACGAACTCGATTGGGAAGTAGAATCCGAGAACCTGGAGGAGATGTTTTACCTGCCGGAAGAAACCTTTACCGGAAACAAACAACTTCGTACTGACCAGTTGCGGTATACGTATAAAACCTTCGACTGGAAACGCGCTGCCCATGCGGATGATAATTCAGACCCCCTGGATTTTGTAAGTGACGCCATCGAAGTAGCCATCTATCCCGATACCCTGGTTTGGATCAGGGATTTCGCTTACTCCTACAATGAGCCTTATGCACGTAATTATTTCTGGCATCCTGCCTTCGACGACTACCCTGTGGTTGGTGTGGATTGGGAAATGGCTAACGCATTCTGTAACTGGCGGACCAAGTTATGGAACACCTACGGCGATGCAGAGGTCAATACAGAAGATTACCGCCTACCTTCTGAATTTGAATGGGAATATGCTGCCCGTGGTGGCCACGAATTGGCCCCCTATCCCTGGGGTGGATACTACGTACGGAATGCAAAAGGGTGCCTCCTGGCTAACTTTAAACCCGGACGCGGTAATTATGCCGAAGATGGAGGAATGTACACTGTCCGTGCAGATGCCTACTTCCCCAACGATTATGGCTTGTACAATATGGCCGGTAATGTCGCGGAATGGACGCTGACCTCCTATGTCGAAAATGCTAATTCCTTTGTGCACGATATGAACCCCGACATACGCTATAATGCCCGAGATGACGACAGCCCTGCTAACAAGCGCAAAACTATCCGTGGAGGTTCATGGAAGGATATTTACCACTTCCTGCATACAAGTACCCGTACCTACGAACATCAGGACACGACCAAGTCATATGTCGGCTTCCGTTGTGCCCTTACCTTCCTCGGACGCTCTATCAATGATGACTTCTAAAAGAAGCCGAACTAACCAGCTTAAAAATACTAAACATGAGTCATCCCGAACTTTAAGCCCAAAGAGAAAAGAGGCAAGCGGAGATG